>JAFZTP010000141.1 GCA_017618815.1 Bacteroidales bacterium
GCAAGGGACAGGTACAAATGGATCGAGTATCACAAGTGGTCGTTCAAGGCTGACGTCTACAAGAAATTGTTCAAGGACCTTGTCCTCAGGACGAGAGCCCAGTTCGGGTATCTCGGATTCTACAACCGCAATTGGGGATACTCTCCGTTCGAGGGCTTCCTTGTCGGCGGTGACGGTATGTCCGGATATAGCAACTATGGTACTGACGTGATTTCTCTCCGTGGTTACGAGAACTACTCTCTTACCCCGATGACTTACTCGAAGTACAATTCCAACAGTATGTCTTACGCCGGCAACGTATATGACAAGTTCACAGTCGAGCTTCGTTATCCTATCATTCTCCAGCCGCAGTCACAGGCATTCGTGCTTGCTTTCGTCGAGGGTGGTAACTGCTGGTCTGACATCAAGAACTTCAATCCGTTCCAGATCAAGAGATCTGCCGGCGTGGGTGCCAGGATATTCCTCTCCATGATCGGTCTGCTCGGTATAGACTGGGCATATGGTTTCGATGATCCGGTCAACGGAGGCAGCCAGGTACACTTCATAATCGGACAGGAATTCTAGAATGGTACAATCTTTGAGAGGAGTACCCTTTATAACAACAAGAAAACAAGTAAATTCGTAAAATATGAAAAAGATTATTCTGATTGCCGCTGCGGCAATTCTTACTCTCTCTGCCTCTGCGCAGGATCTCAAGTTTGCTCACGTAAACTTCAATGAACTCGTCATGCTCATGCCAGAATCTGACCAGGCAAGGGCTACCATCGACGCTACGCAGAAAGAAGCCGAAGAGACTTTCCAGGGAATGTACGAAGAATTCCAGAGCAAGCTTCAGCAGTATCAGCAGAAGTCTGACACTTGGACCGCTGCAATCAAGCAGAGCAAGGAAAAGGAGCTTACTGATATTCAGAATCGTCTCCAGGAGTTCCAGTCATCCGTTCAGCAGGAGCTTTCCGCTAAGCAGAATGAGCTTATGGCTCCTATCCAGGAGAAAGCGATGAAGGCTGTCGAGAAGCTCGCCAAAGATGGCGGCTATGCATTCGTATTCGATGCATCTCAGTTCATCTTCGCCAATGACGCAGTTGTGGTTGACCTCACCAAGGAGGCCCGCAAGGCACTCGGTATTCCTGAAGGCAGGACTCTCGAGACACTTCAGGCTGAACTCCAGGCTGCTCAGAGCAACAAACAGCAGTAATTAGACGTTCGACATTTATGAGGCGGTGTCCGGGAGTCCCCGGTCACCGTCTTGTTGTTTTATGGAAAGGGGCTTGAAATTTCTTATGATTTAATAGCAATCTTTCGTTTTTATTTTTAAATTTGTACCACATTTAACAAAACTGCTTAGATATTTAAAGTAAAATAATACTAAAACACTATCAATTATGAGAACACAAGACGTAATGGCCAGGCTTCAGACCAAGTATCCGGGGGAGAAGGAATATCTTCAGGCTGTCCAGGAAGTACTTGAATCTATAGAAGAAGTCTATAATCAGCATCCCGAGTTCGAGGCTTCGAAGATTGTCGAGCGTATCGTCGAACCGGACCGTATTTTCTCTTTCCGCGTCACATGGATTGACGACAATGGCGAGGTCCAGACCAACACCGGATACCGTATCCAGTTCAACAGCGCCATCGGTCCGTATAAGGGAGGCCTGCGTTTCCATAGGGCGGTGACCCCGTCAATGCTTAAGTTCCTCGGTTTTGAGCAGACCTTCAAGAATGCCCTCACGACGCTTCCTATGGGCGGAGCCAAGGGTGGCTCCGACTTCGACCCGGTGGGCAAGTCTGACGCCGAAATAATGCGTTTCTGCCAGGCTTTCATGCTTGAGCTCTGGAACTGCATCGGCCCTGACCAGGATATACCTGCCGGCGACGTCGGCGTGGGCGGACGTGAGATCGGGTATCTCTATGGAATGTACAAGAAACTGGCCCGTCAGTACAATACCGGAGTGCTTACCGGAAAGGGCGCGACCTGGGGTGGTTCCATCCTTCGTCCTGAGGCGACCGGATATGGCGCGCTTTATTTCACCCAGCACCTTCTCCACAAGGCAGGAAAGACCCTCGAGGGTAAGAAGATAGCCCTCTCTGGTTTCGGAAACGTTGCCTGGGGCGCTGCCAAGAAGGCTACCCAGCTTGGCGCAAAGGTCGTTGCCATCTCCGGCCCGGACGGTGTATGCCATATTCCTGACGGCATCACTCCTGAGATGATCGATTATATGCTCGTAATGCGTGCCTCCAACCGCAACATGGTGGAAGACATGGCTACGAAGTTCCCTGGAAAGGCTTTCTTTACCGCTGGCAAGAAATCATGGTCAATCCCTGTGGACATCGCTCTCCCATGCGCATTCCAGAATGAGCTTTCCGAGGATGATGCCAAGGAACTCAAGGCAAACGGCTGCTGGTGCTGCTGCGAGGTTTCCAACATGGGCTGCCAGCCTGGTGCAATCCACTATTTCCAGAACAATGGAGTGCTCTTCGCTCCGGGCAAGGCGGTAAATGCCGGCGGCGTCGCTACTTCAGGTCTTGAGATGACCCAGAATGCAAGCCATATCAGCTGGTCTGCCAAGGAAGTGGATGACAAGCTGCACTTCATCATGGAGAGCATCCATGAGCAGTGCGTCAAGTATGGAACCCAGCCTGACGGCCATGTGGACTATGTCAAGGGTGCCAATATCGCCGGATTCATGAAGGTGGCCCAGGCCATGCTTGAGCAGGGTACCATATAGTTCCTAAGATATTGATAATTATGAAGGGCGGCTAAATAATTTAGCTGCCCTTTATCTTGATTTATAGTTAAATTCTCTTTAAATTTACGAATGGTTTGAATTAGAGGAAATCAATAAAATTACTCAATAATGTCTAATCTGAAATTCAATGTGAAGTATTGTGTATGGCTGCCGCTGGTGGTACTCATCACAGTATTCCTCTGGGCCGTGCCGGTGACCTTCTATGGCATCGACGGTCTTACCGTAGTCCAGCAGCGCGTGATCGCGCTTTTCGTATTTGCGGCGCTCATGTGGATATTCGAGATCATCCCGAACTGGACCACGTCCCTGCTTGTGATTACGATCGCGTTGCTGACGATATCCAACAAGGGTATTGGTTTCTTCTGCGATCCGACCTATGGACAACTGGTTTCATACAGCAGGATCATGTCTTCTATGGCCGATCCTGTGGTGATGCTCTTCCTCGGCGGTTTCGTGCTCGCCATCATGGCCGAGAAATACGGCCTTGACGTGACCCTCGCCAGAGCCCTCCTGAAACTCTTCGGAACAAAGCCCGAAATCGTGCTTCTCGGTTTCCTCCTCATGATTTCCATCTTCTCGATGTTCATGAGCAACACTGCGACAGCCGCGATGATGCTTTCCCTTCTTGCTCCGGTGCTTTCCAAGCTCCCTGCTGACGACAAGGGCAAGATCGGTCTCGCGCTCTCCATCCCTGTGGCAGCCAACCTCGGCGGTATAGGAACCCCGATCGGAACCCCTCCTAACGCTACTGCGAAGGGCGCTCTCGAGCAGGCCGGTTTTGACGTGGCTTTCGGAGACTGGTGCGTGCACATGATTCCTTATGTGATCATCATGATCATCATCGCATGGTTCCTCCTCAGGTATCTCTTCCCGTTCAAGACGAAGAAGCTCGTGCTTGAGATTCCGCCAAGCGACAAGAAGAAAGACTGGAGGCTCTATCTCGTGTGGATTACTTTCTTCGCGACGATTCTCCTCTGGGCTACCGAGCAGCTTACCAAGATCAATTCAAATATCGTTGCATTCGTTCCTCTCGCCGTGTTTACCGCGACAGGCCTTTTCGGCAAGGAGGAAATCAAGGAAATCAACTGGAACGTGCTCTGGCTCGTCGCCGGAGGTTTCGCCCTCGGATACTGCCTGCAGGATACGGGACTTGCCAAGGTGCTCATCAACTCCATTCCTTTCGGAAGCATGTCCGTCGTGCTCGTGCTCGTGATAGCAGGACTCGTATGCTACTTCCTCTCCAACTTCATCAGCAACTCCGCTACGGCAGCCCTGCTGATCCCTATCCTTATCGTAGTTGCAGAGGGCATGGCCGACCCTGAGGCTGCAAATAACGCAAGCTTCATGTCTCTCGGCGGCACGCAGGCCATGATCGTATTCGTTGCTACTTGCGCATCCATCGCCATGCTATTCCCGATCTCTACGCCGCCGAACGCCATCGCGTCTTCGACCGGTCTGGTGGAGACCAAGGACATGACGAAGGTCGGTATTGTCATCGGTTTCGTAGGCTTCGTGTTCGGATACTTCTGGCTTACCAAGATCTTCCCCTTTTAGCTGACACTCAATTACACATATGATGAAAAGGACAATTATTGCTATTGCTTCGCTCGCCCTCGCTTTTTCAGGCGTTTCTTATGCCCAGGAGCCGGCGAACCATTTCAAGCCTTACGGATTTATCCGTAACTATGCATTCGTGGATTCAAGGGCTACCAAAGCCCTTTCCGAGGATATCTATTTCTTCCTTCCTCTTGACGAGCAGATCGTAGGCGGACAGGACGTAAATGCGGTATCCAGCTATAACTATCAGGCCATCACCACAAGGCTCGGACTTGATATCATCGGTTACCAGATCGGTGATACCAAGGTCAACGGAAAGATCGAGGCTGACTTCTACTGTCTCAGCAGCTCGAAGAATGTCGGGGTGTTCCGTATGCGCCAGGCTTATATCGACCTTCTCTGGGACGGTCTTGACAACGGCAGGATGGATTACAAACTGACCATCGGCCAGACATGGCATCCTCTCGCTGCTGACATGCCTAACTGCATCAATCTCGAGACCGGAGCTCCGTTCTCTCCTTTCAACCGTTCCGCCCAGGTAATGTTCGGCGCGACCCTCGACAAGAAGCTTACTGCAAATGTCGGTCTGATCCAGCAGTTCCAGTATCGCTCGAACGGTCCGGAGGGTTCTACCAACATCTACCAGCGTCATGCAATTCCTGAGATCTACGCTGGCGTAACCTATAAGCAGGCCGGTTTCCTCGGAAGAGTTGGCGTCGACATCCTCAGCATACGCCCGCACTATGGCTACACTGCTGACGGTGTCAAGTACAACGAGTGGCTCACCACCTTCAGCCCGTTCGTCTTCGCCCAGTATACCAAGGGCTTCCTGCAGGTCAAGGCCAAGAGCGTCCTTGCCCAGGCCGGCGAGCACATGCAGCTGAACTCTGGCTATGCTCAGTATAAGGTCAAGGAAGATGGAGTCTCATGGGAATATACTCCTAACCAGACTTCCGTATCGTTCATCTCTGCCCAGTATGGCAAGAAGGTTCAGGTTATGGGCATGGTAGGCTATATGAAGAATCTCGGCACCATCCGCGAATATGATCCGGAGAACGCTTTCTACTTCAGCGGAAACGGCTTCAAGAACATCGACCAGATGTTCCGTGTCACTCCGACCCTTGCTTACAATCTTGGCAAGCTTACTTTCGCCCTGGAATACAACTACACCGCCGTAAGGTACGGACAGGGTACCGATGAGTGGGCCCGCCCGGTCGAGAATCTCCACTGGGTCGCCAACCACCGCGTCCTTGGCATGGTCAAGTTCACCCTGTAGAATTGTAAATCCAAATAATAACAAGAGAGGTCAACTGATTAGTTGACCTCTCTTTGTTTTGGTCGGGATGATCCGACTCGAACGGACGACCCCTACGTCCCGAACGTAGTGCGCTACCAACTGCGCTACATCCCGATTGCCTTTCGGCGGGTTGTAAAAAAGAGCTGCGGTGCAGCTCTTCAAACCTCATCTAAAACTTATGCAAGTTTGTTGATGTAAATTGCGATTCCGCTCTTAAGGTTAGCTGCCTTGTTCTTGTGGATAATTCCAACCTTGGCGAGCTTGTCGATCATTGCGTAGACCTTAGGAGCATTTGCCTCAGCGGTCTTCTTGTCTTTTGTGTTCCTGATCGCCCTTATGGCGTTTCTGGTTGTCTTTGCATAATACCTGTTATGCAATCTGTGCCTTTCGCTCTGGCGAATGCACTTCTCTGCAGATGCGTTATTTGCCATTATTTTCTATTTTTATATTTAGTAGTGGGTAGGAGAATCGAACTCCTATTGCGGGAATGAAAATCCCGAGTACTAACCGTTATACGAACCCACCGTCCGCCTCTTTAAAGTAAGGATACTTCCAAAGGGATTGCAAAGGTATGCAATATTTTTCTTACCTCAAAATATTTTTAATTATATTCGAGTTATTCTACGGTAAACCGAATATATGTTTTCCACATTCTGCTCTGTAGAAAACAGGTCTGCAGATTTCTGCTGGGCAGGAAGAATGGCCCCTTCATATTCTTTCTCATCCATGGCTGCAACGGCTTCCATGCACGATATCAGCTCCTCTGTGTCATTGAAGCGCAAGGCTCCTCCGACAGCATCCATTATCTCTTTGGTCCCGCCGGTATTCCTTCCGACCACCATGCATCCGTTCATCACGGCTTCCGCCGTCATTCGGCCGAACGGCTCCAGATAACTGGCGACTATAAGCGCTTTTGCGGCTTTCATTCTTTCCGGGACATCTTTTACGAAGCCTGTAAAGGTGACCGCATCCTGGCATCCGCAATCCTGCGCATGCTTGCGGAGAAGGTCCATGCACCAGGCCTCGCCGTCACCGGCAATCACGAGGCGGTAATCGGGATGGCTTTTGTAGAACTGTCCGAACGCCGAAATGACGTCTCCTATACCTTTCTCCAGGGAGATCCTGCTGGCGCAAAGGAATTCCTTCCTCTTCTCGGGTGAATAGCAGATCGAATCCTTAGATTGTATGCCGTTATAGATAGTAATGGCCTTTTCTTCTCCGTCCAGATTGAAATAGCTCTGCAGAAGATGCGTGATAGTGATTGTCGTTGAATCTTTCAGCATGCATTCGAATTTCTCCTTGGACGGGATGATCCGGAAGTCATCCTGATACTCTCTGATATGGAATACATGGGGTATATGCAGTTTCCTGGCCACGGCATATCCTTCCTGGACTACTCCCACGTTGGTATGAATTATCTCAGGGCGGACAGCTCTTGCAATCTTCAGGACGGCATGGTAGCTGAGGGCCTTCTTTATCCGGAGTTTTATGTATTTGGAGACAAGGCTCAGGCAGACCTTTATGCTTTTCTCCTTCAGGAAAGGAAGCCATGAATTGGTTATCCTTGCATAGTGCACGTCAGTGATGCCGACAGCTCCGAGGACTTCGGGAAGGGCAGGGGACTTGTCGTCCTCAGGAAGAATGACGGAGACTTCTACTCCGAGCCCGGTCAGTCCCTTTACCATATTCAGGAATGATATGGTAGAGCCATGCATCTGGGCCGTATGCAGTATGTACAGGACTTTCATGACAGAAAACTACTCGGCTGTAGCCGAAGTCGTAGCGGTTTGAGTCCACTCAAAAGAATACAGCAGGGACTCGACCTGACGCAAATACTGTCGCTTGTCGAATCTCGGGGCATACACGAAGGCTTCTACGACGATGATGTCCTTGGCCTCCGGCCCATAGAATGAATGGGATACGAACGGCCCGCCCATGAAGTCATTCTGGACCTCCCAGAATCCGCGTGTCTGCGCGAACTGGCGGCCCCTGTATTTCACGAATGTTACGGTCGGCTCGATATAGGTGCTTGTCGTCATCCATGTGTTCTCGAACATTCCAGGAACGTTCTCCTTGAGGATTGCATTCCTGTGGGCGATGATGTTCTCCTGCGAGAAGTTTTCATTCTCCGATGCCGGATACTTGTAGATCAGCACGCCCTGGATGGTGTACTGCCTTTCGTCGGCAATCCAGATGAAATCGCCCGTATTCTTCTTGAGCTTGTATCCCGTCGAGAAATGAGGAGAGCCTCCGAAGGCCTCTGAAACGGTCTTGAAGAGGTCGACGGCCTCATATGTCTTCGCATTCGAAATGATTCTGTCTCTTTCTGCCTGCTCGAAGCTGTTGCAGATTCTTTCAGAATTCTCGTTGAGCAGCCTGAGAGCGCCTTCGCTGTCAAAAGCGTTCACCTGTATCAGGCATTGAGGCCTTGCCCAGACATTGCTCCTGTATACCACGCCTTCGCTCTGGTTCTGGGCGTTTATGTTGAATATGAGGATGTTCCTGTGGACCTTGAACAGATCTGCGAATCCGCTTGGAGTCACGTTGGCCACATTGAACAAAGGCTCTTTCTGGGCGAGGTAAGGGCAGTCGCTGCCGAGAATGTCTCTCACGCCGGCACCGAGGTTGCCTTCCCAGTTGTTCCTGTCTATCACCACTATCACTTCTCCGGCCTTTCCGCTTACGTTAGGAAGCATGATTTTGGTCGGCTTGCATGAAATGATGGCAAGAGCCATGATTGCCAGAGTTATCAATCTTTTCATAATATCAGTAATTAATGTAACAATCTTCCAATGTCGTTGCCACAGGCAAATACCATGAGCACGAACAGTAGCCCCATTCCTATCAGCTGGGCAACTTCCATGAACTTGTCGCTCGGCTTATGCCCGGTGATCATCTCGTACAGGACGAACACTATGTGGCCGCCGTCCAGCGCCGGAATCGGCAGCAAGTTGATCACGCCCAGCATTATCGAAAGCAGGGCCAGCAGATTCAGGAATATGTACCAATCCCACGCGGACGGGAATACTTGTCCTATTGCGATGAAACTTCCGACAGACTTATACGCTCCGGTAGACGGCTTGGCGATCATCTTCAGGTCCTTGAGGTAGCCTCCGATGGTGCTGAAAGTCTTGCCGAATCCCGCCGGAATCGCTTCGACGGTGGTATATGTCCTTGTGCTTACCTCCGGCATGCGCACGAAGATCTGGGCCAGTCCGGCCGTGTCCGTCTTCATCTGCATTGTCAGAGTATCGGCTTCCCTGAGGACAATGACCGGAACCACTTCGTTCCTGCGGCCCTCGAGCAGCTTTCTGCTTTCCTGGACGAATCTGATAGGATTGCCATCGACTCCTATTATCCGGTCTCCACGCATGAATCCGGCATCATGGTTCGGAGACTGCGGCGGAATCGTGTCAACCACGAAAGGCACCGCCAGCTCGAAGACTCCCGGGGTATTGAGCAGCTCCGGCAACTTGGACTGGTCCATGTAGAACGAAGTCGTGTCTCCGTCCCTCAGCACTTTGATCTGGCGTACATCCCTGCGGATCAGGTCCATCTGAAGGGAACTGAAGTCCAGGGGCTCATAATCATCGAAGCTGATCACGCGGTCTCCCGTACGGAAGCCGAGGTCGTAGGCGACTTCGGTGGCATATATGCAGTTGTCTTTGTTGCTCAGGTATGATGTACCCCAGATGTCGATTATCAGGCAGTACATCGCTATCGCGAAGATGAAGTTGAACAAGACTCCGCCGGCCATCACCAGAAGCCGCTGCCATGCTGGCTTGGTGCGGAACTCCCACGGCTGAGGATCTTTCTTCATGGCCTCAGTGTCCATGGATTCGTCGATCATGCCGCTTATCTTGCAGTAGCCTCCCAACGGAAGCCAGCCGATACCGTACTCGGTCTCACGTTCTTTGAGCTTCGGGAAAAGTTTCGAAAACCACCCATTCTTGGTGCTCAGCAGGGAAAAGCTGCCAGCGTCGAAGAACAGGAAGAACTTTTCTACCTTTATCTTGAAAAGCTTAGCAAAGGTAAAGTGACCCAGTTCGTGGAACAGGATCAGTATGGACAGGGCAAGGATTACCTGCAGGACTTTAATCAATACTACCATTATTTCTTCTTAATTAGCTCCTGGGCCCTTGCGAAGGCCTCCTTGTCTGTTTCGAATATGTCGTCAAGGGTTGGCTTGGCGATGAATGCGGTGCCGTCCATGACGCTGGAAATGATTTCAGGGATATCGTAGAAGGCAATTTCCGCATTCCTGTATGCCTTGTTGGCCGCTTCGTTGGCTGCGTTCATGGCGCAAGGGATATTTCCTCCCCTTGATATTGCGGCAGATGCAAGGCCCAGGCACGGGAACTTTTCCATGTCCGGTTTCTCGAACGTCAGTTTGCCTAGCTCGGCAAAATTCAGCTTGCGGTTGTCCAGCGTCAGCCTCTCAGGGAAGCTTAGGGCGAACTGGATTGGCTCCCTCATGTCCGGATGGCCCATCTGGGCGATGACGGCCCCGTCCTCGAATTCGACCATCGAGTGGATGATCGACTGCGGATGGACCACGACCTCTATGTCCTCAGGGGCGGTGTCGAACAGCCAGCGTGCCTCGATCATCTCGAAGCCTTTGTTCATCATCGTCGCGGAGTCTATGGTGATCTTGTCGCCCATGTTCCACTGAGGATGCTTCAGGGCCTCACGGAAGGTCGCTTTCTCTATGTCCTCTTTGCTCCAGCCGCGGAACGGTCCGCCGGAAGCGGTGAGATGGATCTTGCGGATCGGGTTGCCTCCTGCTCCGAGCAGGCACTGGAAGATTGCCGAATGTTCGGAATCGACCGGCAATATCGGAGTTTTCATGTCCATCGCGAGATCCATGACCAGGCTGCCGCCGGCCACCAGAGTCTCTTTGTTCGCCAGGGCTATCGGCTTTCCGGCCTTGATGGCGGCAATGGTCGGCCTGAGCCCGCTGAATCCGACAAGCGCCGTCAGTACCATGTCGATATTGTTGGAGGACATCAGGTCGCATACTGAGTCCATGCCGGCGAAGACCTTCACTCCTTTCGGCTGGAGGGCTTCGGCGACTTCGGCATATTTGGATTCATTGCAGATGACGACGTTGTTGGCATCGAATTCGATAGCCTGTCGGATCAGAAGTTCCGAACTGTTGTTTGCGGTAAGAAGTTCCACTTCGAATTTGTCCGGATGCTGGCGCACTACGTCGAGAGCCTGCGTTCCGATGGATCCGGTGGAACCCAATATTGCTATTCTGCGTTTGCTCATCAGAAATTAATGTATTTAGCTGGGTCGACTGCTTCTCCCTTGTACCAGAGCTCGAAATGGAGATGCTCTCCCGTGCTGAGCGTTCCGGTGCCGCCAACTATCGCAATCGGAGTTCCGGCCGAAACCCTGGCTCCTGTGTTTACCATAAGCCTTTCATTGTGGCGGTATATGGAGATGATGTCGTTATCATGCTGTATGGCGATCGACCAGCCGGTGTCGTCCGACCAGCCCGCGCTGACTACGGTTCCGTCGAGGGCTGCCATTACGACCGAGTTTGCCGGGGCTGTTATGTCGACGTAAGGATGGATTGCCTCCTCGTAGGACTGTGAGATCACGCCCTTGAGCGGAGGAAAGAAGTGTATTCCTTCGATAGGAAGCTTTCTGGTGGATGAGCCGAGGCTGAACTGCTCGGCTTCCATGACGTTAGCCCTGAGTATTGAGTCTTTCTTGTGTAGGTCTCCGGCCGCTTCGGCGGTAAGGATTTCCGCCTTCCTGGCGTTTACGAGGCTGTCTATCATTACAGGATCGGCTCCTTCCACTATCTTTCTCAGGTTCTCGGAATAAAACTCCCACCTGTAGATTACGTTCTTGAGGGAGTCCGCCGTCATCGCATTCTGCTGGGCGATCATCCTGGACGTTGCATCCGGATATCCCGGGATGAAGGTCTTCAGCGGGGTGAGGGATATAAGGGCGAATGCTCCGCAGATGAGTCCGACCACGCAGGATATGGCTGCGATATACAGCCCGCCCCTCCGGAAATGCAGTTTCCAGATGAGTCTGTGGGTGTCGTCGTCTACGAGAGACAGCCTGTATTTCAATACTTTAGGGGCTTTACTTTCCTTTGCCATTATTATTTATTAACTTTGCGGTCATATTATGGACAGGATTATCGGCATAGACTTTGGAAGAAAACGTACCGGGATTGCGGTTAGCGACCCTCTCGGAATCTTCGCGTCTGCGCTGGAAACCTTGCCGTCTGCAAAGATAATAGATTATATCAAAAATTACGCCGAGAATGAACGCATCGTGCGGTTTGTCGTAGGATATCCGCGCAATATGAACGGCCAGCTCTCGGAAGCGGCAGCCGATGTGGATGTTTTCCTGAAGTCGCTTGCCAAGGCTTTCCCGGACATACCGGTGACGCTCGAAGATGAGAGATTTACTTCGGTCCTCGCCCATAGGGCAATGATCGACGGTGGAATGAAGGCTTCTGACAGGAAGGACAAGGCGTCGGTGGACAAGATCAGCGCAGCCATCATACTGCAGAGCTATCTTGACCGGCAGTCGTCGGGACCGGGTACATTTTTTGCAGATGAGAGTGTTTCCATCCCGGAAACAAGGTCAGTCCGCGTGTCCGGAAAAGGAAGAAAAAGGAGATAAATTATTATGATTCAACCTATTTATCTTTTCGGGTCTGAGGTTCTCCGCAAGAGGGCGGAGGAAGTGGACCTCGCAAAGAAAGACGAAATAAAAGCTCTGGTCCAGGATCTCAAGGATACCCTTGCCAATGCCGACGGATGCGGTCTTGCCGCTCCTCAGATCGGTGTCAGCAAGAGGGTGGTCATTGTTGACGGCACCGGAATGGAGGACGTGTACGATTATCTTAAGGATTTCAAGCGCACGCTGATCAATCCGGTGATAACGGAGGAGAGCGAGCATCTCTGCGAATACAACGAGGGCTGTCTCAGCATCCCCGGAATCTTCGCCGACGTGCGCAGGCCCGACAGCATCACTGTCGAGTACTACGACGAGAATCTCGAGAAAGTTACAGAACACTTTGACAAGTTTGCCTGCCGCATGGTGCAGCACGAGCTTTCCCATCTTGATGGGGACCTCTTTACCGACCATGTGGCCCCGATCAGGAAGAAGATGATTTCGAAGAAGCTTCTGAATATCGCGCATGGCAATGTCAGGGCAAGATATAATACTAAAATCAAATAACTATGGGAGCATTTCACGCGTATGACATCCGCGGGATTTATAATGCGGATTTTGATAGGTTTACAGTATACAAAGTTGGTTACTTCCTTCCGCAGCTTCTTTCTGCAGACAAGGTCCTCGTGGGCCGCGACTGCCGTCTGACTTCGGATGAGATACATGACTGGCTCATAAGGGGAATCACTGATGCCGGCGCCGATGTCTATGATATCGGACTCAGCAGTACTCCGATGGTCTATTTCGGAACTGCGAACTATGGCTTCAAGGCTTCGATCCAGATTACCGCTTCCCACAACCCGAGGGAGTATAACGGACTCAAGGTTTCCCGCGAAAACGCGCTTCCTGTAGGCCTCGACACTGGTCTCGGCCAGATCAAGGCCTGGATTGACGAGGGTAAGGCAATGCCTGTCGCCGAGAAGAGAGGTGAAGTGCACATGATGGACATAAAGAAGGACTACAAGGCCTTCCTCAAAAAATATGTAGGAGATTTCTCAGGAATAAAGATGGCGTTCGACCTTTCCAACGGAATGGCTACGCTTCTTGCCAAGGAACTCTTCGGCGAGGCTCCGGCCTATATCTTCGATGATATGGACGGACGCTTCCCTAACCATGAACCGAACCCTCTTATCCATGACAATGTGGTCGCCCTCGAGAATCTCGTGAAGAAGGTGAAGGCTGACATCGGCGTGATCTATGACGGCGATGCCGACAGGGTCATGTTCGTCGACGAGAAGGGACATTTCATTGCTCCTGACCTCGTGATCGCTCTTCTGGGACATTATTTCGTGGACGAAAGGAAGGAGAGGGGAATCGTCCTCCAGGATATCCGCAGTTCCAAGGCGATAGGGGAGTATCTCGAACCGATGGGATGCAAGGTCGAGACCTGGAAGGTGGGCCGCGCAAATGCAGCCCTCAAGCTCAGGGAAATCGACGGAGTCTGGGGCGGCGAGCTTGCAGGACATTATTATTTCCGTGATTTCTTCTATTCCGACAGCGGACTCCTTGCATCGATTCTGGTCCTCAGGGTGGTATCGTCCCTCAAGAAGAAAGGCGTTACCGTAAGCGAGGCGATAGCCGGAATCGCAAGATATGAGAACTCGGGAGAAATCAACTACAGGGTTGAGGACAAGACCGGTGCCATGGCTGCCGTATGCGCACATTTCAAGGCGCAGGAGAAAGCTACGGCCGAGATGGATTTCGACGGATTCAGGGTCGAATTCCCTCAGTGGTGGTTCAATATCAGGCCATCCAATACCGAGCCTTATCTCCGTTTCCTTTGCGAGGCAAGCTCCAGGGAACTTCTTGACAAGAAGATCGCGGAGACGGACGAGATTTTGAGGACGAAGTTTGGGGCGACACGTTAATTAATTAGGATGAATTTAAAGTTTATACTGGCAGGAGTCCTGTCAATGACTCTTGCAGTGGGGCATGTGTGTGCCCAGGATACAATCAAAATGTCAAAGAAAGAGGCGGAGATAAAGATTCCCCGTCCCCATCTTATGCCGGTACGGTCTCTGATGGAAGACCGTGGTAATGTGCTGGACACTATCGTGACCCAGAGCCCGGGCGTGAAGATAATATTGTTTGACAACAATACATGGAAGTACTATCGTGACCCGGAGGTTGCCCAGCAGCAGGCCGTGTTTACGACCAACTGGAATACGGAAGTGCCGAATCCTTTCCGTACTTCCGTGTCGGAGCTTCCTGACAAGATCTCGATATGGGTGGTGGATTCACTCAGCAGCTACAGGTGCCCGAATCCGGTAAAGGTGTATTCACGCTTCGGATTCCGTCACAGGCGCAGGCACCAGGGTGTCGACCTGCCGCTGCATACTGGAGACCCGGTTTATGCCGCGTTCTCCGGCAAGGTTCGTATGTCAAGGTTCAACCGGGGCTACGGCAACCTCGTCGTAATCAGACATGAGAATGGACTGGAGACATTCTATGCCCACCTTTCCAAGAGGAACGTGGAAGTCGGAGACTGGGTCGAAGCTGGAGACGTGATCGGACTTGGCGGCTCCACGGGACGTTCTACTGGTCCTCATCTTCATTTTGAGACCAGATATCAGGGATATGCCTTCGATCCTGAGTGGCTCATAGATTTCGAGAAGGGTGAGCTCAGGCACAGGCTGTTCGTGCTTCACAGACGTTATCTCTCCGACAACAGCCGTTATGTGCCGGAGACTGAGGATGACGAGTATGAGATCCATATCGGCGACGAGAAAGCATATGCCGTCGCGGATTCCATCCAGGCCGTACGTGAGGCTGAAGCTGAGAGGGCCGCTGCGGAAGCTGCCGCCGCCAAGTACCATAAGGTGAGATCCGGGGATACTCTCTATGGCCTTGCCAGGAAATACGGCACATCCGTGAATGCCATATGCCGCCTGAATTCCGGTTTGACTGCAACTAGCACTCTCAGGGTGGGAAAGACTATAAGGGTAAGATAAAAGTTACCTGAGCGATCTGACAAGCTCGAGGTCTTCTGAATTGTAGAGCAATGAATCTACGAAGTCCGGAGCAAGCCTGCCAAGGACAGCAAATACGATAAGGCAGAAAGCCAGTATTGCCAGAATCGCTATTATCCATACAAGAGCCTTCGGGGAAGAATCTTTTTCCTTGAGGCTCTTTTCTTTTACGGCCAGGTCCTGGGCCGGTTCTGCCGCCGGGGCTGGTGCCGGCTCTTCCGTTTCGATCTGAAGGTCCTCGATTGCTATCGGTTCCTCGACCTGTGGCTCCGGTTCCGGCGCTGGTTCTGGTGCTGCTTCTGCTGCTGGTTCCGGCTCCAGCAGGCCTTTAAGGTCGCTGATGGCAGCTGTTACTTCTTCAGGTGTCTCCTCATGTGTCTTGAGAGAAATCGGCTCCAGTCCGAAGCCGTCAGGATAGATGTCCAGGTCTTCATCGGCTACGAAGAAGAAATTGTTTTCCCTTGTGGCTCTGAGACGTCCGAGTCCAGGGAAGACTATCGTCTTCTTCTGCTTGAGGACCTCCCTCATCTCCTCGAGGAAGTTCTCTATGATCATTACGGCCTGCCCGAGCTCTACGTTGTTGCTCTTTGCATACAGCTCTGCAATCGCGGTGTCGTTGTCATTCTGCCTCTGGCGGAAATACAGTCTTCTGTATGGGGGATTGATGGTATATCCTTTGTCGGAGAAGGTCGCAGGGACGATCTCTGTAACGAAGGATCCTACGCCCGGGAGCGATACTTCATCATTGTCAAGAATCAGCTCCTTGACCATTTTTGAGAGCAGGTCGATATCCATGTTCAGTCGAAAATAATGGTTTTCAGTAACATCAAACAAAGGTAATGAAAAAAATGCAAAAAATATTTGGAGATACGTAAAAATGTAGTACCTTTGCAATCCCGAAACAAAATTCCTCTTTAGCTCAGTTGGTTAGAGCACCTGACTGTTAATCAGGGGGTCGTAGGTTCAAGTCCTACAAGGGGAGCTAAAAGAAGCCGGCTTTTCAGCCGGCTTCTTTCGTTTTATGTCTTGTCTTATTTGACGAAGAAGTAGTCTTCTGTCATCCTGGCGAAGGCATGGTTTCTCTGGGTCTCAGAGTTCCATTTGAGGGCTATCTTGGCGATAGTCTCATAAGGAGTGCCTGCGAGTACGTTGTCATTCGTCGCATGCTCGAGCATGCTTGCGAAGGCCTCCATCTTGGTCATAGGCCTTGGGTAGCTCTGGATGCCCCACGCATCGATATTGCTGTCTCCGGCTGCTTCGGCGGCGAAGAGGAGTGCGTCGGTGAGACCTCCGATCTCATCGGCAAGTCCGATCTCGATGGCCTGTGCGCCTGTCCATACGCGGCCCTGTCCGAGTTCGTCCACTTTTGCCTTGTCCATGTCCCTGCCTTCGGCGACGATGGTGACGAAGTTCTCATATATGTCTTCGATCAAAGCCTGTATGTATTCTCTCTCTTTGTCGTTGAGAGGCTTTGTGATGTCCAGCGGGTTGCCGGCGGCGTTGGAGTTGGTGGTGACGACGTTTACATGAAGCTTGTCACGGAGAGTCTTGCTGATATCAGGAATCATGCTGAATACTCCGATCGAGCCGGTGAGGGTGGTCTTGTCGGTGAAGATATGGTCGCAGCTGTTGGAGATCCAGTATCCGCCGGAAGCGGCGTATGAACCATATGAGGCGATCACAGGCTTCACGGCGCGGAGTCTCTCAATCTCTGCGCGGATCTTGTCAGATGCGAAGGCGCTTCCTCCAGGGGAGTTGACGCGGAATACGACTGCTTTGATGTAGTCGTTGTTGCGGACTTCTTCGAGGATTGAGACGAAGCGGTCTCCGGAGATTTCGGTAGGCTTGTTGTCATCTATGATCTGGCCGTCAGCATAGACGATGGCAATCTGGTTCTTTGCCTTGAAGCCGGCGGTTACTTTCGATTTTGCGTATTCTGTGAACGGGATGGCCTTGAGTCCCTTCTCGTCCTCTATGCCTGCAAGGTCGGCGAGTTTGCGGAGAAGCTCGGCCCTGTCCATGAGCTCATCGACGAGACCGTTCTCCTTGAGGTCTCCTGCCGTGCGGAGCTGAAGGTTGTCCACAAGCGAGTTGAATTTGTCCTTGGATATTTCCCTGCTGCTGCAGATTTCGCTTATGTAGCTGTCCCAGATGGAATTTACCATCTCGGAAGTCTGATGCTGGTTCTCAGCGCTCGGCGCATTGCGCACGAACATCTCTCCTGCGGATTTGTATTTACCGTGGCGGATGAGCTGGACGTTTACTCCGAACTGTTTGAGCAGGTCGGCCAGATATACGTTCTGTACGCTGATTCCATGGATCATCGGAGAAGCGGCACAATATGAAGTCATATAAACCTTGTCGGAAACGGAAGCGAGGTAGTAGCTGCCGATGGTCGGGTTCTCGGTATATGAGACTATGGCCTTTCCGCTCTTTCGGAAGTCATCGAGCATGGCGCGGAACTCTTCCAGGGCGGCGATTGAGGAAGTCGTGCCGTCAGGTTTGAGATAGATATACTTGACGGTAGGGTCTTCGGCTGCGGTCTTGAGGGCCTGGGCTGCTCTCCAGAGGCTTAACTTCGGCGTCGGGGCGGCTCCGGCCGTGAGGGCTGAGAGGTCGAAATCCTCGTTTTCCTGCTCAGATAGGACGAATTCTGACATGTCGATCTTGAGTATGCCGGAACGGGCGAGGACCGGCTTGGCTCCGGACTCTGATGATAAGCCGGCAATCATGCTGCCCAGCATCATGATTCCGATGATCGTCATGATAATGAGGCCGCATATTACGGCCAGCACCATTTTAGCAAATTGTTTCATCTTGTTGTACTGTTATTTGAAACAAATATAGTGAAAAATCAATATATTTGCAGGATAAATAGACATTATGGCACAGAAACCATCGATACCAAAAGGAACAAGAGACTTCGGCCAGCAGGAGATGGCCGAGAGGAATTATATATTCGACACGATCAAGAGCGTATTCAAGACCTATGGCTATGCGCAGATTGAGACTCCGGCAATGGAGAACCTTTCTACACTGCTCGGAAAGTATGGAGACGAAGGCGACAAGCTGCTTTTCCGTATCCTGAATTCCGGAGACGCCTTCGGCAAAGTCAATTTCGACGCATTCCGTTCGGAGGAGGGCATCGACAATGCCGGCCTTACCAAAGAGGTCTGCGAGAAGGGCCTCAGGTATGACCTGACCGTCCCGTTCGCCCGTTACGTGGTCCAGCACCAGAATGAGATATCATTCCCGTACAAGCGTTTCCAGATCCAGCCTGTATGGCGCGCTGACCGTCCTCAGAAGGGCCGTTACCGCGAGTTCTACCAGTGCGACGCCGATGTTATCGGAAGCCGCTCGCAGGTGAATGAGCTTGAGCTCGTGCAGATCGTGGACAGGGTGTTCACCAAGTTCGGCATCAATGTGCTCATTAAGATAAATAACCGCAAGGTGCTGACCGGATTCGCCGAGATAGCCGGATTCCCGGACAAGGTGGTGGACATCACCGTTGCTATCGACAAGCTCGATAAGATAGGCCTTGATGCCGTCAAGGAGGAGATGATCGAGAGGGGACTGACCCCGGAGGCCGTGGCCGTGATCGAGCCTATCCTTTCCCTTTCCGGCACCGAGGCTGAGAAGATCGCCGTGATGCGCGGACTCATGAACGGAGGCTCTGC
>JAFZTP010000142.1 GCA_017618815.1 Bacteroidales bacterium
GACCGCAAATGTCCGCAAGATAGCCAACATCCCGCAGAAGCTAAGCGGTACCGGATGGCCGGAAGAATTCGAGATAAGAGGCGAAATCCTCATGCCATTCGCATCCTTCGACGCCCTCAACGAGCAGCGCCTCCGCGATGAGGACCAGCCGTTCGCCAACCCGAGAAACGCCGCCAGCGGCTCCCTGAAGCTGCTCGACCCGGAAGAAGTCGGCCGCAGAGGACTCTGGTGCACTTTGTACCACATACCGAGCCAGAGCGCGACTTTCGAGACTCACGAAGCGGCACTGGACGCTGCGGCATCATGGGGCCTGCCTGTTTCGGACAAGCGCAGGATCTGCAAGGACATCGACGAGATTGAAGAATACATAAACTATTGGGACACGGCCAGGAAATCCCTCCCATACGCCACCGACGGAATTGTCATCAAGATCAACGAGATGGCCTGCCAGAGACTGCTGGGCTTCACGGCCAAGTTCCCGCGCTGGGCAGTGGCCTACAAGTTCAAGGCTGAGGAAGCGGTGACCAAGCTGCTGTCGATCGACTATCAGGTCGGAAGGACGGGCGCCGTGACCCCTGTAGCAAATCTCGACCCGGTGCTACTGTCCGGGACCATGGTCAAGAGAGCGACTCTCAACAACGCCGACCAGATGGCCCTGATGGACATACGCGTCGGGGATTATGTACATGTGGAGAAAGGCGGAGAAATCATCCCTAAGATCACCGGAGTAGAAGAGTCCATGCGTGAGGCCGGGACCGTCGCCCCGGTCTTCCCTACCGAATGTCCCGACTGCCATACCAAGCTCGTGAGACCGGAAGGCGAAGCCAGGTGGTTCTGCCCTAACGTCGACGGCTGCCCTACCCAGATCAAGGGCAGGCTGGTGCATTTCCTTGGCAGGAAAGCCATGAACGTCATCGCAGGAGACGCAACCATAGACCAGATGTTCAATCTCGGGCTGGTGCGCACTCCGGCGGATTTCTATGACCTCAGGAAAGCGGACCTGCTGACTCTCGACGGCTGGAAGGACAAGTCAGCGACAAGATTCCTCGCCAGCCTCAGGGAATCCAAGTCGGTGCCGTTCGCAAGGGTGCTTTTCGCCTTGGGCATCCGCTATGTGGGAGAATCCACGGCCAAGGAGATAGCCGCCCATTTTGGAAATATCGACGGAGTCATGGCGGCCAGCCGTGAGCAGTTGCTGGAAGTGAATGATATCGGAGAAGTGATAGCCGACAGCATAGTGGCGTTCTTTGCGGATGAAAAGCATCGCGTCGAGATCCAGAGGCTGAAGGCCGCAGGGCTGCAGTTCTCGAACGAAGAAAAGACAGCCGCGTCGGACAAGCTTGCCGGCATGAGCATAGTGATCTCCGGCAATTTCAGCATATCCAGGGATGAGATGAAGGCCCTTATCGAGAGCAACGGCGGCAAGAACAGCTCTTCCGTAAGCGGGAAGACGGCTTTCCTGCTCGCAGGAGAGAAACCGGGCCCGGAAAAGATGAAGAAAGCCGAAGAACTCGGAGTCAGGATTGTCTCCGAAGCCGAATTTATGGAAATGATACCTCAGCCGGCCGTTCCGGAGGAGGATGAAGATACGGAACCGAACCTGTTTGCAGGAATGTTATAGAATGAGTTATTCGGAATTTACACCAAAGGATTACGAAGTAATCGAGCGCGAATTCGCCGACCTTAAGGAGGCCGCCAGGAAAAGGTGTCGCCAGGAGTCTGAGATGGACTTTATCCAGAGGGCCTTCGAGTTTGCGAACGAAGCGCACAAGAATGTCAGAAGGCGTTCCGGAGAGCCGTATATGCTGCATCCGATAGCGGTTGCGAAGATTGTAGTAAGCGACATCGGACTGGGATACAAGTCGATTTCGGCAGCCCTTCTGCATGACGTGGTGGAAGATACGGAATACACCGTGGACGATATCCGCCGCTTCTTCGGAGACAAGGTAGCTTCCCTGGTGGACGGTCTGACGAAGATCAAGAATGTGCTCGACTCGCATGACAAGGACCGCAATTCCGCAGATTTCGCGAAAAGCATGCAGGCGGAGAACTTCAAGCGGATCCTGCTCACGATGAACGACGACGTCCGCGTTGTGCTCATAAAGCTCGCCGACAGGCTGCACAACTGCAGGACCATCGAATATATGCCTGAATACAAGAGGGACAAGATCCTGAGCGAGACGATGTTCATCTTCATCCCGCTGGCGCACAGGCTCGGTCTGTATGAGGTCAAGTCCGAGATGGAGAATATCTGGCTCAGGTACAAGGAACCGGATGCCTACAACGAGATCTCCCAGAAGATCAACAGGAACATCTCCGACAGGGCAAAGGACATCGATGAATTCATAAAGCCTATCGAGGAGACCCTGACGGCAGGAGGCTTTGACTTCAGCGTACGCAAGAGGGTCAAGACCCCGTATTCTATCTGGAGGAAGATGCAGACCAAGAACATCCCGTTCGAGCAGGTATATGACCTGTACGCGATCAGGATAATCTTTACTCCGGACGCCAACAGCAAAGATACCGAGCGAGACCAGTGTTACCATGTATTCTCCAGGATTACAGGTATTTACAGATACAAGCCGGACAGAGTGAGGGACTGGGTCGTCCAGCCTAAGAGCAACGGCTACGAAGCCCTCCACTGTACCCTGCAGAGCAAGAAGGGTATCTGGATTGAGGTCCAGATCAGGACCAGGCGAATGGATGACATAGCAGAAAAGGGTATCGCAGCCCACTGGGCCTACAAGAGAGAAGGATATGTGGGAGAGAATGACAGCGAGATGGAGAAGTGGCTCAACAAGATCAAGGAGATACTTGTCAGCCCGGACATCAACGCCCTCGAGCTGCTGGACATAATCCACAACGACCTCACCACATACGACATTGTGATCTTCACCCCTAAGGGAGAGCAGAAATCCATACAGAAAGGCGCCACAGCCCTGGATTTCGCATATCAGATCCACTCCAAGATCGGAGAGAAAGCCATCGCGGCGAAGGTCAACATGAAACTGGTGCCGCTCTCCGCCACCATCCACAGCGGAGACACCGTCGAAATCATCACGGCAGGCACCGGCGAGCCCAAGGAGGAATGGCTGTCATTCCTGCAGACAAGGCACGCCAAGAACAAAGTCCTGGACTTCTTCAGGAAAGATTACGAGAACATAGTGGCTGCCGCCCGCGAGAAGCTCGACAAGGAGCTGGCTCTCACAGGACGCAAGTACAGGGAACATATAGCCGGCAAGGTTGCAGCCGAGATGGGATTCAACAACGCCGGAGAGATGCTCTTCCGTTATGGACTGGGCATGATCAGGCTAGAAGACATCGACAAGTATTCTGTCGACAGCCAGACGACGGTGGAGATAGACAGGAAGAAGATCGACAGAAATTCCCTTGTCATCGGATCCAAGAACGACACCCACAAATATGTCATCGCATCATGCTGCAAGCCAATTCCGGGCGATCCGATAGTAGGATTCCTCGCTCCGGACGGGACGATCACCGTCCATAAGAAGACTTGCGTGGAGGCCGAATCCCTGGCAGCGCGGCACGGAGATTGGATAGTGTTGCCGAAGTGGGATACCGATTCCCTTACCCAGGATTTCCTGATTCGCATCTCCATCAGAGGCGTCGACAGGCTGGGCATACTCAACGAAATCACGAATTATATCTCAGTATCGCTGGGAGTAAACATAAAGAGACTGAATCTGGGCACGGAACAGGGCATATTCGACGGATACATCGACGTGCTCGTCCGCGACAAGTCCGTGCTTGAGGACATGATAGCCCACCTCAAAGAGGTGAACGGAGTCCAGACAGTCCAGAGAACAGATATTGTATAATGAACGAAAAGATAAGCAGACTTATTCCTGCCGCAGCCGTGGCAATGGTGCTCGGGACTATGATATTCTCCCATTCGTGCGCCAATACTACCACACCCCCTTCCGGCGGGGCTAAAGATACCATTCCGCCGTATATCGTCGGGCTCTCCCCTCTTCCGGGAAGTACTAATGTCCCGGTACACGGGACCAAGATCGTCTTCACCTTTGACGAATATGTCACTGTAAAGGACCCAAAGGGGATCTATCTTTCGCCTCCGCAGGCAAAGGCCCCGAAATACGCGCTGAGAGGCAAGAGCCTGGTCGTCTCCTTCGAGGATGACCTCGACAGCAACACGACCTACACCCTCGACCTCACCGGAGCGGTCGCCGACAACAATGAAGGCAACATGTTCCCTGGATTCACCCTGACATTCTCGACCGGAAAGACAATTGATTCCATGGTGGTGACGGGCTCAGTGCTCGACTGCTACACGCTCAAGCCGGTGAAAGGAGCCACGGTGATGCTTTATCGCGACCTTTCGGACACCGCCGTCTTCAGCCACCGTCCTGACATGGCCGTAAAGACTGACGAATGGGGATACTTTGCAATCAGGAACGTTGCCGACGCGGACTTCCGTCTCTATGCGGTGATGGATGATCTCGGAAACAACGTATATGATGCCGATGCCGACAAGATAGCCTTCCTGGACAGCGTGATAAGGCCGGTGATCGTGGTGAATGACACTCTCCCGGAACTGCTGAAATATGACATGAAGGACACCCTGCACTGCATGGCCAGGAGGTCGGAGTATGAGCTGATGATGTTCCGGGACCAGGCTTCCCACCAGAACATAAAGGAAAACGCCTTGATTGACGACAGGACTTATTATGTCTCATTCATGGCTCCGAATGCGAGCGTCGACTCCCTGTGGGTCAGGAACATTCCGCAGAAGAAGCTTATCATGGAATTCAACCAGCAGAGGGATTCCCTGCTCATATGGATCAATGAAAGGAACATCAGGCGACTTCCGGACACCCTGCACATGTTCGTGGATTTCCTCAAGACCAATGACAGCCTAAAGATCATGGAGCCGCATGTAGAGCACCTGAAGATATCCAGGGCGGAGAGGAAGGCCCAGATGAGGAACAACAGAGGCAGGAAGAACAAGAATGACACGCTATGCGTATATTCCGTCAAGGCCGAACCGGAGACGGTGGAGCAGTACGGATTCTCGATGGAATTCAATTATCCTATAATAAACGAGGGCTTCGGAGAGCTCTCTCTCAAATCCGTCAACCCTCGCCAGCAGGAAAAGGCTATGGAATACACCGTAACCCGCGACAGCCTGAACCTGCGCCGTTACACGATAATGCCGAAAGGAAAGCTCCAGACGGGATATGATTACATCCTCAAGGTCCCTCACAGGAAGTTCAGGGATATCACCGGTTTCTGGAACGACAGTACGGAGGTAAAGGTCGCCCTGCCTAAGGATGACAAGCTCAGCTCCCTCACCCTGAAATGCAGCAATGTAAGGCACAAGTATCTGGTAGACCTTCTGAACGAAAAGAGGGACAAGGTGCTCCGCAATTACGTGATAGATGCCGACAAGCCGCTGGTATTCCCTTACCTTAAGGCAGGTAAATACTCTGTCAGGATCACCGAAGACTATAACGGCAACGGAAAGGTGGATACCGGAAACTTCGAGGAGAAACGCCAGCCTGAAAGGGTCAGGTTCTACAAGCTGAAGAATGGCTCATATGTGCTTGACGTTCTTGAGGCCACTGACATGGAGCAGACCGTTGATTTTGCAAAAC
>JAFZTP010000143.1 GCA_017618815.1 Bacteroidales bacterium
AGGCAGATAGCCAAGACCATGGTATCTTCCTTCCCTACCGCTTTCGGAAAAGGCAGCAGCGTGGATGCATGCTCATCCGCTTCTTCAAGGTCGATGATGAGCATGAGCTCATTCTGCGTCAGCATCGCCAAGGAGGCTCCGGCTGTTTCTATCTATGAGCATCAGGGAATGACGGACATACAGGCAGCCCGTCCTAACATGGGCAAGAATCCTTTCCGTTATAAAGGTCCTCAGACATACCTGCCGTATGCAGAGGATTCAGAAGGATTCTTCTTCCGCAAGATGCCTGATTACCAGACCATACTTGCACGCATGTTCAAGGACCCTTCAGTGGCCGTTGCCAAGAAAGATGCCTATGACACATTCTTCAACTTATACATGCTCGTCGGCGGAATGGCCAGCATTCCTGAGGAAGAAAGGCTTGACGTTGACGAAATCTTCACGGCTGAAGAATATGCCCGTCTCTGGGAGGTAGACAACTACGAGCGCTTCCAGGAGTATATCAACTACCGCACTTCATGTTCATCAATCGTGGACGATATCATCGCCAAGGCTGATGCAAGGCTTGCCGGAAACAGCCGCGGCGCCGACCTGCGCTTCGGTCATGACCATGTAGTGATGGCGCTCCTGATGATCATGGACATCGACGGATTCGGATTTGTCCCGGATTCCACGGATGACATCGTGAACACTTTCCAGACTTTCCGCTCCCCGATGGCTGCCAACCTGCAGTTCGTGTTCTATACGCCTAAGAAGGGTAAGAAAGGCGACGTGCTCGTGAAGTTGCTGCTGAATGGAGAAGAGGCCGCCCTCGGCTCTCTCGCCCCTGTGGAAGGCCCGTATTATGAGTGGTCAGCTGTCAAGGACTACCTCAACTCCAGGACCGCATTGTTCGTCAGAAGATAAATTTATTCAAGACTTTAGCGAAGGTAGCTGCTGTCACTCGACGGCAGCTACCTTTTTTTTATAATATCTGAAATATTGCAACATTTTTTTATATTTGCAGAAAACAAGACCTATGCGGACTTTACAAGTAATCCCCTCTATTGCACGTCTTTGTGCAGCCGTCGTCGTATCTGCAGGGACTCTGGCATGTTCATCCCTGCCGGACCCGGATACAGCGGTATTCTCCCCTCTCGAGTACGAGGCGGGCATGCAGGTCTCGTATAATCCCGAAACGGAATATCTGAATCCAATTCTCCCGGGCTTCTATCCGGATCCGAGCATATGCCGCAAAGGCGGGGACTATTATCTGGTCACATCCACCTTCGGATACTATCCGGGACTGCCCGTATGGCATTCCACCGACCTGATCCACTGGGAGCTGACCGGTCACGCGCTGAGCCGCTACAGCCAGATGCCTATGGAGGACCAGCCAATCCGCATGGGAGTTTTCGCTCCGCAGATATCATACAATCCCGGCAACGGGCTATTCTACATAATCAACACCATCGTAGGCGGCCACGGCAACTTCTTCGTCACGACGGAGGACCCGACGGCCGGAAACTGGAGCGATCCCGTATTGCTGCCTGACGTGCTCGGCATCGATCCAAGCATTCTGTTCGACAATGACGGGAAGGCCTATATAGTAAGTTCCGTCGGCCTGGCTGAAGTCGGGATGGAGCCGCTATATGACAATGGAGACAATGCAATAGCCATGTTGGAGTTCGACTGGCGACATGGAAAGACGACCGGCGAAAGGAAATTGCTGGCTATCCATGGAGTCGAGCCGGAGAAACAGCCAATATGGCTGGAAGGCCCGCACCTTTATCATATAGGAGATAAGTATTTCCTGATGTGCGCAGAAGGCGGCACGGCACAAGACCACTCGGAAGTGATTTTCGAATCCGACCGGCCGGACGGAGGCTTCAGGCCATGCGCCATCAACCCGATACTTACCCAGAGAGACCTTCCTGTCGAAAGGGAAAATCTCATAAACTGCACCGGGCATGCCGGTCTCGTCCAGTCCGAAGCCGGAAACTGGTACGCAGTGTTCCTTGGCGTGGAACCGTATGAAGGCGATTACTACTTCAATACCGGACGACAGACCTTCCTGCTGCCTATAAGCTGGACCGACGGTCAGCCGGTGATCCTTCCGCAGGGCAAGCCTGTGCCGAAGGTCGTCCCTCTCAACGATGATCTCAAGGCGCTGGCGGAAGCCAACACTATAAAGGGCTTTGACGGATACCGTCCAGGGCCGCTCTGGGACAAGAACGGACTGGCAGATTTCGCAATGTTTATAAGACGCCCTGTCAGGGCTGACGGAAGTTCCGATTTCGATTTCGCGAGGGACAGGAAAACAGGTCCATTCTACAGGATAGACGAACATGGTGACCTGGTCCTTGACCTAAAGCCGGTAAGCGCCCGCAGCCTCGGGAATCCTTCCGCAATCTGCGAGAGAGTGACTGCGAAGATGTTCTCAGCCCATACAAGAGTTTCCTTCAGGCCTGAGACCAACGACGACGGCACCTCCAGCAGGGCAGGCCTGCTGCTCTACCAGAACCATCTCCAGCAGATGGAGTTTGTCAAGATTCTGGACAGTCACGGGGAGCCGGTACTCAGGCTGACCCAGATCAGGAAAGGGCTCCCGGAGAAAGTGTTCGACATCGGTCTGAACAGCCGGGAGGCAGATTCTCCAGTATATCTCATGGTCGAGACGCTGACTCCGTCAGAATATGCATTCAGCTATTCATTCGACGGAAAGACATATATCAGAGTCGGTGAGGCTCTGGACGGAAAAGTCCTTTCTACACTCGAGGAAGGCAATTTCCAAGGTGCCATGATAGGCATCTATGCATCCTCGGTCGAATAGGCCAAGGACAAGAGTTCATTGATATTATTGCATTCTCCGAAAGATTTACTAACTTCGCAGCCGTTTTTGACAATAAAATTCGACCAAAATGAAAAGAAGAATTATTGTAATTGCGGTCCTTGCGATCGCCTCGCTCCAGGCGTATGCCGGAGGTTTCCTTACTAATACCAACCAGAGCGTATCGTTTCTCCGCCAGCCGGCGCAGAACTCGGTAATCTCAGTAAACGGCGCGTACTTCAACCCTGCAGGCGTGGGCTTCATGGACAAAGGCTGGGCTCTCAGCATCGGCATCATGAACGCTCATCAGAAAAGAGAAATCGAGAGCACATTCGCTCCTTTCGCATATGGCGCTAAGAACAATCAGCAGCAGACCAAGCTTTTTTCTGCCAAGACAGTTGCTCCTGTGCTTCCATCAGTTGACGTAGCCTACAACGGCGGACGTCTGTTCGGATCCCTGCACATCGGCATCACCGGCGGTGGCGGAAAAGCACCTTTCAACGATGGCCTCGGCTCATTCGAAAGCCAGATCGCAATGCTTCCGGGCATCGTCAACGCTATCGCCGGAGCATCACTTGTAAACGGTTATTCAGCAGACATCGCCCTCGAGGGTTCCCAGTACTATGCCAGCGGCCAGGTGAACCTCGGTTACAAGATCAATGAGAACATCAGCGTAGCTGCCGGTCTCCGCGCCACCTATGTGCTCAACATCTACGAAGGCGGCATCAGGAACATCAGCCTCAGCTATGCTGCAGACCCTTCAGTTCTCGGCCCATATGCTGCAGCGCTCGGCGCATTCACCGGCGACAAGGAGCTTGACTGCACCCAGAAGGACCTCGTGCTTACCCCTATCATCGGCATCGATGTCAAGTATGGCAAGTTCAACTTTGCAGGCCGCTATGAGTTCCGTGGAGACGTAGATCTGGAGAATAGCACAAAGAAAAATACAACCGGAATGGCCCAGTACGACGACAAGTTTGTCGCTTCTTCTGACATTCCTGCCCTGCTCGCCCTCGGCGTAGGTTACAGCATCCTTCCTCAGTTCAGGGTAAGGGTTGACTACAACCTCTACTTCGACAAGCAGAGCAACGTATACAACAGCCTCACTGGAAAGGACGACAAGACCTCCCTCATCGAGAGCAACCCATACGAGGTGATCGCAGGTCTCGAGTATGACCTGACCAGCAAGTGGACTGTCAGCGGTGGCGTACAGTTCACCAGGTTCGGCTACGGCAAGAAGGCTGAGTATATCTCAGACATGTCCTTCAACCCTAGCTCAGTATCAGCAGGCCTCGGTTGCAGATATAACCTGAACGACAAGATCAGCTTCGACTTTGGAGTATTCAAGACCTTCTACGAGCGCTTCGACAAAGAAATGGAAGACTACAACAACGTAGGTTATGGTCTTTACCAGAAGATCGCTGCAGCAGCCCCTGCACTCGCAGCCGGTCTTTCTCCAGACATGCTCAAGACTCCTGGCAAGGATAATTTCTTCCGCAAGAGTTTTGTGGCAGGTATCGGTTTCAACTACGCTTTCTAAAGCGTGGTTGACGCCCCCCGGACAGAGATACGCACAAAATATATAAAACGACATGAAAGTAATGAAATTCGGAGGGACCTCCGTGGGCTCTCCAGAAAGAATGAAAAGCGTGGCTGAACTCGTAGCGAAGAGCGATGAACCGGTCTTCCTCGTGCTCTCTGCCATGTCCGGCACCACTAATTCCCTGGTGGAGGTCGGAGACTATCTCTACAAGAAGAATCCGGAAGGGGCAAACGACATCCTCAAGAACCTCGAAAAGAAGTACTACGGCCATATTGACGAGCTTCTTTCTACTGAAGAAGCCCGTGCCGACGCCAAAGAATTCCTGAAAAGCGAATTCAAATACATCCGTTCGTTCACCAAAGACATTTTCACCTCGTTCGAGGAGAAAAGCATCGTCGCCCAGGGCGAAGTGATGAGCACCGGCATGATGGCCGCGTACATGAAAGAAATAAAAAAAGACGCAGTCCTGCTCTCCGCTCTCGATTTCATGAGAATCGACAAGAACGGAGAGCCGGATATGCCTTATATCCGCGAAAAACTCGCCGAGGTGATGAAGAACAATGCAGGTCATCATATCTACATCACCCAGGGCTTTATCTGCCGCAACTCATACGGCGAAATCGACAATCTCCAACGCGGAGGTTCCGATTATACCGCATCCCTCGTGGGAGCTGCGCTTGAAGCCAGCGAGATCCAGATATGGACAGACATCGACGGAATGCATAACAACGACCCGCGCGTCGTGGAGCATACCGAGCCTGTCCGCCAGCTGAACTTCGAAGAAGCCGCCGAGCTTGCATACTTCGGAGCCAAGATTCTCCATCCGACCTGCATCCAGCCGGCCAAGTTCGCCGGCATCCCCGTAAGGCTCAAGAATACCATGGAGCCGGATGCTCCGGGCACCATCATCGACAACGTGATGATGCGCGGCACCATCAAGGCCGTAGCAGCCAAGGACAACATCACTGCCATCAAGATCCGCAGCTCGAGGATGTTGCTTGCCACCGGTTTCCTCCGCAAGGTATTCGAGATATTCGAAAGCTACCAGACCCCTATCGACATGATCGCCACCAGCGAGGTGGGAGTATCCATGAGCATCGACGATACGACCCATCTCAGCGAGATCGTGGATGAGCTCAAGAAATTCGGAACGATCACCGTCGACAAGGGCATGTGCATAATATGCGTCGTGGGTGACCTCGACTGGAGCAACGTCGGTTTCGAGACTCTCGCTACCGACGCCATGAAGGACATCCCGGTATGCATGATCTCTTATGGCGGCTCAGACTGCAACATTTCATTCCTGATCAAGTCCGTTGACAAGAAACGCGCTCTCCAGAGCCTCAGCGATACCTTATTCAAGAAGAAATGATGGCAGAAAGATTCCCGATCGACAAATTGCAGCTGATTGAGACCCCTTTCTACTATTATGACACCGAACTCCTCAGGGAGACGCTTGACACCATAAAAGCCGAAATCCGGAATTATCCGGGGTATGAGGTGCACTATGCAGTCAAGGCGAACGCAAACCCGAGGATACTGAAGATCATACGTGAAGCGGGCCTTGGAGCCGACTGCGTCAGCGGCGGCGAGATTAAGGCTGCCATCCAGGCAGGATTTCCTGCCGGGAGCGTCGTCTATGCCGGAGTGGGAAAGAGTGACTGGGAAATCAATCTCGGCCTTGACCTCGGCATAGGCTGTTTCAACGTGGAGAGCCTGCCGGAACTGGAAATCATCAGCGCCCTGGCAAAGGGACGCGGCACCACGGCCAACGTGGCCTTCCGCATCAACCCGAACATCGGCGCGCACACGCATCCTAACATCACCACAGGATACGCCGAGAATAAATTCGGGATTCCGATGAGAGACATGGAATCCATGATCCTCCATGCCGCGGAACTCCCGAACATCAATTTCGTCGGCCTCCATTTCCACATCGGTTCGCAGATTCTCGACATGGACGATTTTATCGCCCTGTGCAACCGCATCAACGAGCTGCAGGACCAGCTTGAACTTCATCATATTGCAGTAGGCAGCATCAATGTCGGTGGCGGCCTCGGAGTAGATTATCATCATCCTGACCAGATGCCGATTGCGGATTTCAGGAAATATTTCCGTACCTTTACAAAGTTCCTGAAGCTGCGTCCGGGACAGACGCTGCATTTTGAGCTCGGAAGGTCTGTAGTCGCCCAGTGCGGAAGCCTGATTACCAGGGTCCTGTACGTCAAGCAGGGTGATTTCAAGAAATTCCTGATCGTCGATGCCGGAATGTCAGACCTCATACGTCCCGCGCTGTACCAGGCATACCACAAGATTGAGAACATCACCAGCGACAAGCCGGTGGAGACCTATGACGTGGTCGGCCCGATCTGCGAAAGCAGCGATACCTTCGGAAAAGCCATCGACCTGCCGGGAAGCGCCCGCGGGGACTTGATGGCAATCCGTTCGGCTGGAGCATACGGAGAAATCATGGCCTCCGGCTACAACTGCCGGTCGCTCCCTAAGGGATATTTCTCCGATGAGCTGGAAGAATATGTTGATTAATATCTTATGAAACAAATTATCGCTACTATTTCACTGCTTATGGCATTGACAGCCTGCACTGACAAAAACCCATTCGAACAGAAATGGGATACTCCTTACGGCACCGCTCCGTTCAGCAAGATAAGCGAGGCCGACTACAAACCTGCAATACTCAAAGGTATCAAGGAAAGAGCCGCCGAGATTGAGGCAATCGTCTCCAACCCGGAAGCTCCAACTTTCGAGAACACCATCGCAGCCTTCGAAAACAGCGGTCAGCTGCTCAGCAGGGTTACCGGAGTCTTCTACAATATCTCTGAATCAGACGCAACTCCGTCTATCCAGGCCCTCGTGGACGAGCTCACCCCTGCGATGACGGCGGCTTCGGACGAGATTTTCATGAACAAAGGCCTGTTCGAGAGAGTAAAGGCCGTCTATGAAAACAGCGCCGAACTCACCAGGGAGCAGCAGATGCTTACCAAAGAACTCTATGAGGGATTCATCCAGAACGGTGTCGGTCTCGACGAGGCCGGCCAGGCAAGGTTCAAGGAAATCAACTCGGCTCTCGCATCCCTGAGCCAGAAATTCGGCAACAACCTTCTCGCCGAGAACAACGCGTTCAAGGAGAAGACTGGCGTGACCGTATCCGCATATCCTGATTTCATGACCTCATGCCCGGACAGGGCTGCCCGCGAGAAAGCCTTCAAGGCCTACTCTTCCCGCGGCAACAACGGCAACGAGAATGACAACAACGCAATCGTTCTCGAAATCATGAAGCTCCGCACGGAGAAGGCCAACCTCCTCGGATACAAGACTTCTGCCGAGTATCTGCTTTCAGACAAGATGGCCGGCAATCCGGGGAACGTAGATGAGTTCCTGTCCAAGATCATGGCCGCAGCCATGAAGAAGGCGAAAGAGGAGATCTATGACATGCAGAAGGTCATGGACGAGGACATCAAGGCCGGACTTCTTCCTGCAGGCTCAAAGATCCAGCCTTGGGACTGGTTCTACTACGCTGAGAAGGTGCGCGGACGCAAATATGACCTCAACGAGGATATCACCAAGCCATATTTCCAGGTTGACAGCGTACGCAAGGGCGTGTTCTACGCAGCCCACAAGCTCTACGGAATCAACATCGAGGAGGCGCCTGAGGTGGAGGTCTACAACCCTGAGGTAAAGGCATACAAGCTCACCGACGCTGACGGAAGCTTTGTCGGCATCTTCTATTCCGACTACTTCTCACGCGACACCAAGAGAGGCGGAGCATGGATGAACAATTTCCGTGAGCAGTATATCGATGTCAACGGCAACGACGTGCGTCCGGTCATCGTGAATGTATGCAACTTCCCTCCTGCGACGGAAGAGACTCCTTCCCTCCTCTCCATCGACAACGTCCAGACCGCATTCCATGAATTCGGCCATGCCCTCCATGGCTTCCTCTCGAAATGCACCTACAGCGGCGTTAGCGGAACGGCTGTCAAGAGGGATTACGTGGAGATGCTGTCCCAGTTCAATGAGCACTGGGCCTTCCAGAAGGAAATCCTCTCCCACTATGCCAACGACTACCGTACCGGGGAAACCATCCCTGACGAGCTCGTGGAGAAGATCGGAAACGCTCTCAAGTTCAACCAGGGATTCATGACCGGAGAGCTTTGCGCCGCATCCATCCTCGACATGAAGTGGCATGAACTCTCTGCAGAAGAAATCGCCGGATTTACCGACGCGCAGTCCATCCGCGACTTTGAGACTAAGGTTTGCAAGGAGATGGGCCTTATCGACGAGATCATCCCAAGATATCGCACCACCTACTTCAACCATATCTTCAACAGCGGCTACAGCGCCGGCTACTACAGCTACCTCTGGTCCGAGGTGCTGGACTGCGACGCTTTCGAGTGCTTCAAGGAGAACGGTCTCTTCAACGAGGAAATCGCCATGAAGTTCCGCCGCACCTTCCTCGAGAGAGGCGGCAGCGAGGAGCCTATGGTTCTTTTCGAGCAGTTCCGCGGAAAGCAGCCTGATCCGGGCGCTCTCCTCAGGAACAGAGGACTTGAATAGGATTACAGCAGAATGTCTTCGAGCCTGAGCTTTGGCACATAGTGCACGCCGTCCTTACGGTAATATTTCAGGCTCTCACCTTCAGATACAGGGCGCAGGAAAATACTTTCTGCGCCTTTTCCTATTGCCAGCACCGCAAGAGGCCTGTATGGCAGGGAGAGTTCTTCGGCAAGCTTGTCCGGGTCGAAAGCCTTGATTATGACTCCGTTCAGACCTTTGGAGACGGCTTTGAGCAGCATGCTCTGGAGTGACATGCCAAGATCTATGCATATTATACTGTCCTCGGGCACGGTGCTGCAGACGACTATGAACGATTCCGGTTCCGTCCCTTCCAATGGCAGGTGAAGGTCAGGCAGAGCGGCTCCCATACGCAGAAGAGGAAGCACCTTGTCAGCTCCCGTTTCCCTGGTGACGAGCCTGAAGCGCAGGGCCTGCCGGTTCATTCCAGATCCGATCAGGGTATTCACGCCGACTATCTCCCGGAGCTCTTCTTCCGAGACCACGTATGACTTGTCATAACCTCTGTAACTGCGGTTGCGATGGAGCAAAGTGTCAATCGAAGGGTTGTTTCTCTTTACCACCACTTTGGGTTTCTTGCCAGCCCCGAAAACCTCCTCGAAGCGGCTCTCCAGATAATTGTCTGCCATTTTCAGTCTATGATTTGACGCGAATTTACACATTTTTCCCAAAAGACAATTATTTGATATCCAACAAAAAATATATACCTTTGTTGGACACTTAACCTTATATGCGGACTTTAAACGGTAGAAAAGATGATCAGATCAAGAGAAATATTGGCGCTTGCTTGCATTGTCCTCCTTTCTGCAAACAGCTGCACCAAAATAGTCGGACACCATTACGGAGACTCGATTTATTTCTCAGCCTCCTCTAAGAAGTATAACAACGAGACCAAGACCGAATACAGCGGTGAGGTCCTGAACGGAATCGAAAGAATCAACTGGATCGACGGTGACAAGATATCGGTCTACTGCGCCCAGGTTTCGGACGAGGTGAAGACTTCTGATTACGTAATCGACGCTACCACAATCTCCAACAACGGACGATACAGCGATGCGAGCATAGCTCCGGCAAACGGCAACGGCCTTCACTGGGGCGACGGCACGCACACTTTCTACGCCAGGTATCCAAACGGTTCCATTACCCGTTCAGGCTCGGCAGTGACGATGTCCGGAAATATTCCGGCAACCCAGACCGGAGTCCCGAACATGGACTACGCTTACATGTATGCGGTGCAGTCTGCGTCAGAGAGCGACCCGTCCCTCGTCCAGCTGGATTTCAAGCCAATGTTCTCGGCATATGAGTTCGAAGTTTCAGCCGATGCGGACATGACCCTTACGAGCGTCGTGCTCTCGTCTACCACCGGTAACCTTTCCGGCTCATTCACTGCAAGATTCACGGGCACGACCCCTTCCTATACATACTCATCCAGTTCCAACGCCAAGAAGGTCACGATTGACCTCAGCGCCCTCAACAGCAAGACAGTAGGCAAGAACAAGACCGTCAAATTCACGGCTCTCACTCCGCCTAACGACATGTCCGGAGTAATCGCCAAATTCGTACTTGCCAACAAGGGAGCAAGGCTGATGTCCCTGAAGAATGCCGACAAATCCGACATCGTATTTACGGGAGGCAGGAAGTTCAAGATCTTCGGAATTGAGATCCCGGAAAAAGTATGGACCGACGTCGTAGCCGACGAGGATGAGACTGACACCTATGAGCACTTCACCTCCAAGCCGTACATCGACTTCACTACAGATACAGACCACGGTTTCGAAGAGGGAGAACATGCCGGAGAACAGATTGACTTCCCTATCACTTCATACAACATCAACCAGCCTCTTCTGATTGACATTGACGCTAACGAGGAGCACATCGAGGCATTCCATGAAGCCCTCGAGGCCGGTGAGCAGTTGTTCTTCTACATCCGTTTCTACGTGGAGCCTAACCAATGGTATTACTGGCTTCATGTCGAGTTGCTCGGTCCTAACCAGTTGTACAACCAGCAGCAGTATCTTCTCAAGCAGGAGGTCAACTTCAACCCTGCAACCACCCAGAGGATCAAGTACCAGCTCAAACTCCCTATCACGTCACAGATGGTGGACCGTATGATGAGAGAGAACGGAACGACATACCACGAAGGTCTTTTCCACCTGAGAGGCGGAAACATCACCATCGAGGGTGCCTATATCGATATCGAATAATCTGATTGTCGTCGGGGTTACTCGACGTATCGGAACTCCATGTAGGTAGCGCCCTGCTCTGATCCGAAGAGACCGCCGATATAGCCGATCAGGTCTCCTTTCTGCACCTTGCCTTCTGCGGCAAGTATTCCTATGGCCTTCTCAGCGAATTCATTCTTGTCCTTCACCTGCTTGAAAGGATAAGTCTCGACTCCGCGTACCATGGCGAGTTCCCTCATGGTACAGTCGCGGTAGCACATGGCGTACATAGGCACTTTCGGACGGAATGAAGAAAGATAGCGGCCGATCCTGCCGGTATAGGTATCGAACACTAGGCATTTTACCGGAAGCTCGAGCGTCGAGGAGATAAGGGAGCGGGCGATGACAGCAGCGATCGGCTTGACGACCTTCCTGAGGTTGAGATTCAGGCATACGTCGAGGGCTTTCTCATTCTCCTTAGCAATCCTGGTCATGGTCTTGACGGCCTCGACAGGGTATTTGCCGTTGGCAGACTCTCCGCTGAGCATTATTGCATCAGCGCCCTGGAAGATTGCGTTGGCGACGTCGGTCACCTCAGCCCTGGTAGGACGAGGGTTCTCGATCATGCTCTGGAGCATCTGGGTAGCGACGATTACCGGTTTCTTTCTCTCGCGGCAGGCCGATACGATGGACTTCTGGACAAGCGGGAGTCTCTCCGGCGGGATCTCGACGCCAAGGTCGCCTCTGGCTACCATGACACCGTAGCAATGCGAGAGTATATCGTCAAGATTGTCCACGCCTTGCTGGTTCTCGATCTTTGAGATGATCTTGAGATGACTGCCCTCAGCGTCGAGGATAGTCTGGATCTCTTCGAGGTCGCTGGCGTTGCGGACGAATGAATGTGCGATGAAATCGATGTCAGCCTTTATGGCCCAGCGGATGAACATCTTGTCTTTTTCGGTGAGAGCCGGGAGGTCGATGTGCACGTTAGGCACGTTGACGCTCTTGTGGCTGCCGATGAGTCCTTCGTTCATGACCTCGCAGATGAGGCGGCCCTCCCCTTTCGACTTGACTCTGAGCTCTACGCTTCCGTCATCGATGAGTACCTGAGCTCCTACAGGAACATCCCTGGAGAAATTCGGATAAGTAGTATGGAGGAATCCCGGACGACATTTTCCGGTGGTGTCATCGGAGATCTCGACGAGATCGCCCGGCTTGGCAAGGAACGGAATGTCGACGGAAGTCAGACGAACCTCAGGCCCCTTGGTATCGATAAGGATGGCGATCTTGTCAGAGACCTGCCTTACGTTGTCAACCACCCTCTGGGCACCTTCGATGCTGGCATGGGCCGAGTTTACCCTTACGACATTCATTCCACTTTCATACATCTTGCGTATGAAATCCACGTCACATCTGTTGTCGGCGACAGAGCAGATAATCTTTGTCTTTTTATTGTTGTTGTCCATTCCGCTGCATCTAAAATCACTGCAAAATTACTACAATATTAAATTTAAGACAAATTCTTTATCGTTTCAAGTCGCATATGAAACGATAAAGCCAAGATATTTAACGTGAAAAGAACAATATTGTGTTATTTTTGCGGAAATATTCAAAACATGAAGGGATTAGATTTCAAGCCGAAAATGTTCTCGGCGCTTAAACATTACAACAGAAAAACATTCACGGCCGACATAATGGCCGGTATCATCGTAGGTATCGTTGCCCTCCCTCTTGCGATCGCATTCGCCATCGCCTCAGGAGTTTCTCCGGAGAAAGGTATCATCACCGCAATCGTCGCAGGTTTCCTGATCTCCGCATTCGGCGGAAGCAAGGTCCAGATTGGCGGACCTACCGGAGCCTTCATCATAATCGTATATGACATAATCCAGAACTATGGCATGCAGGGCCTGACCATCGCAACGCTGATGGCCGGAGTGTTCCTTGTGATGCTCGGCGTGCTGAGGCTCGGTACCATCATCAAGTACATCCCTTATCCGATCGTGGTCGGATTCACCAGCGGTATCGCCGTCACAATCTTTTCCACCCAGGTCAAGGACCTGCTCGGAATGACCATGGACGCGAACCCTAGCGACTTCATCGAGAAATGGATAGCCTACGGGCGCAATATCGGGAACATCGATCTCTGGAGCGCCATCACAGGTGTCGTCAGCATAATCATCATCGCCCTGACTCCGAAGTTCAGCAAGAAGATTCCGGGCTCGCTCATCGCCATCATAGTGATGACCGTGGCCGTGGTCCTTCTCCGCAACTATGCAGGAATCACATCCATCGAGACCATCGGCGACCGCTTCAGCATCAGCAGCCAGCTGCCTGACGCCGTCGTCCCTGCCCTCTCATGGGAAGTGATCAAGGGCCTGGTAGGACCGGCAGTGACCATCGCTATACTCTGCGCAATCGAATCCCTTCTGTCTGCGACCGTTGCAGACGGTATGATCGGCGACAGCCATAACTCCAACACCGAGCTCATCGGCCAGGGTATCGCAAACATCATCACTCCGCTGTTCGGCGGCATCCCTGCCACCGGAGCCATCGCCAGGACCATGACCAACATAAACAACGGCGGCCGCACCCCTATAGCCGGTATCGTCCATGCCGTAGTGCTGCTGCTGATCTTCCTGTTCCTCATGCCTCTTGCCAAGTTCATCCCTATGGCCTGCCTCGCCGGCGTACTCGTTGTCGTATCCTACGGAATGAGCGGCTGGAGATCGTTCCTGGCAATGATGAAGAACCCTAAGAGCGATGTGACAGTGCTTCTGCTCACTTTCTTCCTGACCATAATCTTCGGTCTCGTACCGGCAATCGAGTATGGCCTTCTCTGCGCATGTCTCCTGTTCATGAGACGTATGATGGAGACCACTGACGTCAAGGTTATCAGCGACGAGATCGACCTCAGCGAGGACATGGACATGCAGGCCGGCAATATCGAGAACCTTACCATTCCTGAGGGCGTGGAGGTCTATGAGATCAACGGTCCTTACTTCTTCGGCGCCGGCAACAGGGCCGAGGAGCTCATGATGCGTTTCGGAAAGAATCCTAAGGTCAGGATCATCCGAATGAGGAAGGTTCCGTTCATCGACTCTACCGGTCTCAACAACCTTCGCAACCTCTGCCGCATGAGCGGAAAGAAGAATGCCCAGGTAGTTCTCTCCGGCGTCGTGCCTAAGGTTCATGCTGTGCTCGAGAGGAACGGATTCGTGGAAATGCTTGGTAGCGAGAATATTTGCAGTCACATAGATGAAGCTCTTGCAAGAGCAAAGGAGATTATCGGATAATTTTGTATATTTGTCTCCGGACTTAACAAAATTATCAAAATGACAGCAACTTTGCTTCTCCACTGCCCTGACAGGCAGGGTATCATCGCGGACATTACCGGCTTCATTTCCAAGAACAGAGGCAACATCATCAACCTCGCGCAGTTCGTAGACCACGTAGAGAACGTGTTCTTCATGCGTCTGGAGTGGGATCTTGAGAATTTCCTTATTCCCAAGGAAAAGATCACGGACTACTTCGAGACTCTGTATGCCAAGAGGTATGACATGAAGTTCAAGATATACTTCGGAGGCACCAAGCCAAGAATGGCCATATTCGTCTCAAAGATGTCCCACTGTATCTTTGACTTGCTTTCCCGCTATTCTGCAGGAGAATGGGAGGTCGAGATTCCGCTTATCGTGAGCAACCATCCGGACCTGGAGCATGTGGCAAAGATGTTCGGTATCCCGTACCATGTATTCCCGATCACCAAGGAGAACCGCGACGAGCAGCAGAGAGCAATGATGAAGCTTCTCGCAGACAACGACATCGACTTCATCGTACTCGCAAGATACATGCAGATCATCGGCGAGGAGATGATCTCCGCCTATCCGAACAGGATCATAAACATCCACCATTCATTCCTGCCGGCCTTTGTTGGAGCGAAGCCGTACCAGGCGGCATTCGAGAGAGGCGTGAAGATCATAGGAGCTACCAGCCACTATGTCACCGCAGAACTGGATGCCGGCCCTATCATATGCCAGGACGTGGTCAGCATAACCCACAAGGATATGCCTCAGACGCTCGTCAACAAGGGCAAGGACCTCGAAAAGATAGTACTCTCACGCGCAGTGCAGAAGCACATCGAGCATAAGATTCTGGTCTATAAGAACAAGACGGTGGTCTTTAACTAGCCAACGGGACCTGTATGTAGTCCTTGAGCAGGTAACCGATTCCCATGATCAGGCAGAAGAGCACAATCAGCAGGAAGAAGGAGATCACATATACCTTTACGACTTTCCATGTCGTACTTAGCCAGCTAAAACCGAACAGCTGCTTATAATCATAGACCAACAGCACGGCAAACAGCCATACCGGGAGACTATCTCGTCCCCACGTGCATATCAGCCACAGCAGCTCCAGCGTGAGCAGCTGGTTGCTCACGAAGACTTGGATGAAGAAATTCTCCGCAAGATTGGTACGGGGACAGAGCTCTGACTTCCTGAAGCATAGCATGGTTCCCGGAATAAGCAGAAGCTGCCAGAAGAGACGGTAATATCCCATGTTGCCCTTGAGCCAGTCATCCAAAGAATCCACGACATTGTATATCAGTTTTGCATAGTCTCTTCCGTTCACGATGATCTGGCTTCGGCCCTCTTCGACAACCTCTTTAGTCTGGTCATCCATATTGCCGAAAAGCTTCACGGGAATGACCATCTGGGCTAAAAGGAAGAAAAGGGAAAGGACAACCAGAATGTTGAGAGGACGTATATACGTCGCCCTCTTTCCTTGAAGGTACTCACGCATCATATGGCCCGGCCTGATCACATAATGGGAGACGGTCTTCAGAAGCTTTCCGTTTGAAAAGCCTGCAAGGACAAGGAAATGTTCAAATATGGATCCGATGGTCAGTCTTCCGACTGTCGATCTCTGGCCGCATTCCGGGCAGAATCTTCCTTCATATTCGGTGCCGCAGTTCAGGCACACATGCTTGTGGCTTTCAGCTGCCACGTTATCTGTATTGTGAGTCATATGGCAAAAGTAATCATAATTCATTATTTTTCATGAAAATTTTGCAGATTCGGAGAATTGTCCTATCTTTGTTCCCGATTGGTAACATATAAGCAAAAAAATGGAAAG
>JAFZTP010000029.1 GCA_017618815.1 Bacteroidales bacterium
AATATATGAGTATTTTTCCTGGAGTCTTCATAATCATTCCTGTATTCCTTCCTTGAATCTGGCAATGCTATGATAAATCAGAGCCTGCCCTGCGAGAATATATAGCGCAAGCCATGGCAGGAAGCCATTGTAGCTCTCCGGTACCTTTGAAAGGAACATTATGTCCAACAGGGCCGCGAGGATGACGATCAGCACGACGCGGATCTTCCATGTAGGTTCCAGACAGATTGCCGTGACCCAGATGTATGTGGCAAGGCCGGCGAGATACCATACTGCGGCAGTTGCCATGATCCTTGCATTCAGCTCGCATACCACCCATTTGGTGAGTACTGCGCTGGTGACGGCGGCCTGACATGCAAAAACTGTCAGCAGCACGGCGATTCCATAGACATACATCATGAAAAGCATCTTGCCTTGCGGGTATGGCAGGTGCAGGGTCAGCTTGATACGTTTCTGGAGAATCTCGGGAAGAAACTGTACTGCTGCAAGAAGGGCTCCGGCTACGGCCGGCAGATACTTGAGAGACTCGATCAGTACGGTATCTCTCTGGATGAGGGCCGTCCATACTGCGCTTCCTCCGTTGAACTGCACCACCTTGGCCAGGTTGAGCAGGGTATAGGCGGTCGATCCGGCGAAGACCAGAACCAGCGCCAGGAGGAAAGTACGGGACTTTATCCACTCTTTATAGAATATAGCTTTGTTCATGATCAATATTTTCCAGTAAGTCCGATGAATATGTCTTCCAGCTCGATGTTGGAAGACTTGAAGTCGTCGAATGAGACTCCGGTGCCCTCCAGAATGTGTCTTACGTCATCGTCAGGAAGGAAAGAGTACATCTCTCCGCTGCCTCTGATGACTCCCGGGTTGTAGATTCCTTCCATCTCCGGAATCTCTGACGCAGGTGTAGTGAATGTGAAACGGCGGAAATTGTCAAGAAGATATCCGAGCGGCTTCTGCACGAGGATGCTGCCATAATCCATGACGATGCATTCGTCCACGAGCCTTTCCATGTCCTGGATGATATGGGATGTCACGAAGACGGTCTTGTCTTCCGCCTTGGCATATTCCCTGAGGTATTCGGAGAACAGCCTGCGGTATCCCGGGTCGAGGCCGAGAGTGAAGTCGTCGAGTACGAGCAGGTCAGCGTCCTGCGCAAGGATCAGTCCCAGGGCTACCTGGGAGCGCTGTCCGTTGGACATTTTCGAGATTTTCTGGCCAGGGGCCACCTTGAGCTTGCGCATCAGTTCATAATACGCTTCTTTCTTCCATTTCGGATAGAAAGCCGAGTAAAACTTCTCTATCTGCTCGATGGTCATATATGAGTACTGCACATGTCCTTCCAGAAGCAGGGCGATTCTGGCCCGGGTCGCCGGACTGATCTTCTGGACATGTTCTCCGAAGATCTGACATTCTCCGGAAAGCGGCTTGAGATAGCCCATCAGAATGTTGATGGTCGTCGTCTTGCCGGTGCCGTTCTTGCCGAGCAGACCCACGATGCTGCCTTTCTTCACTTCGAAGCTCAGGTCCTCGTAGATCTTCCTTTTCCCATACCAATGGGTGAGGTGCTCGCATGAAATAACGGTATCTGTCATCTTTTGTTATTTTTATGTCTTATTTAGACAAAGATAGTCCTTTTTTTGTATATTTGCGGTGTGCTAAAACGTATTTTATATGTCAATTTTACATGAAAGGCTGGCGGAGTACACTCTGCCTGATCAGATGAAGGAGAAGGGGTTATACCCATACTTCCGTGAGATAGAGGGTCATCAGGGCCCTGAAGTTGAAATGGGAGGCCACAAAGTGCTGATGTTCGGATCTAATGCCTATACAGGACTGACTGGTGACGAAAGAGTAGTCAAGGCCGGTATTGAAGCTATGAAGAAATACGGTTCCGGCTGTGCGGGATCCCGCTTTCTGAACGGAACTCTGGATATACATGTCGCACTTGAGAAAGAACTTGCCGAATTCGTTGGCAAGGAAGAGGCATTGTGCTACTCGACCGGATTCACGGTCAACTCAGGTGTGATACCTGCACTGCTTACTCACAGGGATTTCATTATCTGCGACGACAGAGACCATGCGTCCATAGTCGACGGACGCCGTCTCTCATTCGCCAAGACCCTCAAGTTCAAGCACAATGACATGAAGGACCTTGAGCGTTGCATCAAGCATTGTCCTAAGCAGAGTGTCAAGCTTGTCATAGTCGATGGCGTATTCTCAATGGAGGGCGACCTCGCCAAGCTCCCGGAGATCGTCGAGCTCAAGCATAAATATTCAAACGTAGTGATCATGGTGGATGAGGCCCACGGCCTCGGAGTCTTCGGAAAAGAAGGCCGCGGCGTCTGCGACCATTTCGGACTCACCGACGAGATCGACCTTATCATGGGTACTTTCAGCAAGTCCCTTGCTTCGATCGGAGGTTTCATCGCAACTGACCATGTGATCGCAAACTATCTCAGACACAATTCCAGGACATATATCTTCAGCGCATCCGCCACTCCTGCGGCAACGGCATGCGCGCGTGAGGCTCTCCACATAATCAGGACTGAGCCGGAGCGTATCGCCAAGCTCTGGGAAGTGACGAATTACGCCCTCGAGAAGTTCCGCGCTGCGGGCTTCGAGATCGGAGATACCGAGAGCCCTATCATTCCTCTCTATGTAAGGGATATGGAGAAGACGTTCGAGGTCACCGCAAGGGCTTTCGACGCCGGAGTGTTCATCAATCCTGTTATTCCTCCTGCATGCGCGCCTCAGGATACCCTCGTGCGCTTCGCCCTCATGGCCACCCATACCAAGGAGCATGTTGACAGGGCCGTGGACATCCTTGTGCAGGTATTCAAGAACGCCGGAGTCATAAAATGAGCAAGGTAGTCCTCGTCACCGGAGGCAGCCGCGGCATTGGCGCGGCCGTCGTTTCGAGCCTGAAAGACTGCGGAATGACCGTCTATGCCGCCTCACGTAGCGGCAAGGTCGAGACTGAGGGGGCTTTCGGGGTGGTGATGGACGTGAATTCGGCTGAGAGCATCGCTTCCGCCGTGGACCGCATCCTCAAGGAACAGGGACGGCTTGACGCCGTCGTGGTCAATGCCGGCAACGGTATTGCCGGAGCCATGGAAGAGTATTCCGAGGAAGAGATGCGCTATCAGTTCGAGACCAATTTCTTTGGCGCAATCAAGACTATAAACGGTTGTATTCCTGCCCTGAGGGCTTCCCGGGGCAGGATTATCGCCGTTACATCCGTGGCGGCCCTGCTGCCGCTCCCATATCAGGGACTGTACAGCTCTGTGAAAGCTGCTCTCCAGATGGCTGTGAAAGCATATTCAGTCGAGCTGAAGCCGTTCGGCATCCAGTGCTGCGCAGTGCTGCCGGGAGACACCAGTACCGGATTCACCGCCGCCCGCAAATTCTCCGCAGCATCTTCTTCTGTTGATTCTCCATACAAGGAGAGATTCGACAGGTGCATAGCCAAGATTGAGAAAGACGAGACCGGAGGCATGCCTCCTTCCCGTATAGCCTCTGCCGTCAAGAGGCAGATATGCAGGCGCCGCATGAAGACGACGGTGATACCTCGCCTCGATTACTGGGCCATAGGCCTGCTTGTAAGGCTGCTCCCGGAGCGTATGGTGCTCTGGATCGTGGGGCTGCTCTATAATTCCTGATGAGATTCCTCTTTATTTTTCTGATTCTGCTCGCCGGATGCCGTGACAACAGGCTTCTGACAGGCGACCTTGTGTTCGTAGCTGTCCCACAGACCGGAAAGGATGACGGCATTGCCGGAGCTATCACGGCTTCGACCTCGAAAGACAGCCTGAACGTGATACATGTGGGAATAATAGAAGTCGTGCCGGAAGGAGTCATGGTGATTGACGCGACAGGGGAGAGAGGCGTGGCTGAGCGTCCTCTGGATGTGTTCTTCGAAGATTTCAGGCTTGAGGACGGTTCTATGCCGATATTCTATGTGAAGAGGCTGGATGACAATTCCGGAGCTGCCTCCTATGTGGAGCGTGCCAAGTCTTTTGTCGGAGAACCGTATGACTATTATTTCATGCACGGCAACGGCGCCCATTATTGCTCCGAGCTGGTCTATGACTCATACAGACGCGACGACGGTACGGCCCTGTTTCCATCGTGCAAGATGAATTTCAAGGCTGCAGACGGCAGTTTGCCTGCCTATTGGGTGGAATTGTTCGACTCTCTCGGAGTCCCTGTCCCTCAGGGGGAACCGGGAACTAATCCGCAGGAAATGTTTCTTTCTCCGGCACTAGATATGGTTTGCCGGCTTCCGTCCAGGCATTGAATCCTCCTTCCAGGTTATATACGTCGAATCCGGCACGCTTGAGAATCTCGGCGGCCTTGGCCCCGCGCTTTCCTGACTGGCAGTGCACCAGGACTTTCCTGTTCCTGTCAAGCACGCTGATGGCTTTCTTCTTGAATCCAGGCTGGAGTACGTCGATGTGCATGGAACCTGCGATATAGCCCAGGGCGACCTCGTCGTCCCTCCTTGCGTCGATGAGCTGGACTTCCGGCTCCGATAGCATGAGCTCGAACTCATCAGGGCTTACTGTCGGAAAATTGACCTCGCAGGAGGTCAGGAGAGCTATTGCTGCAAGCAGCGTAATGATGATATTTTTCATAGCAGGTCTGTTGTGTGTTTTGGCAAATATACTAATTTTCCGTAACTTTGTACGTTTTATAATCAAACAGATAATATGGGAAAAATCATATTGACAGGTGACCGTCCTACGGGACGTCTTCATATCGGCCACTACGTGGGTTCTCTTCGCCGCAGGGTGGAGCTCCAGAACGAAGGCGACTACGACAAGATGTTCGTGTTCATCGCTGACGCGCAGGCTCTTACCGACAATGTCGACAACCCTGAGAAAGTGCGCCAGAACGTCATCGAGGTAGCTCTGGACTATCTTTCCGTGGGCCTTGACCCGGAGAAGGTAGTGCTTTTCATCCAGAGCCAGATACCTGAGCTTACCGAGCTCGCCTTCTATTTCATGAACATGGTGACCGTTGCCCGTCTCCAGCGTAATCCTACCGTCAAGTCGGAGATCAAGATGCGCGGTTTCGGAGCCGAGGGCGAGGAGCAGGTGTTCGGCAGCGGAATCCCTGTCGGCTTCTTTACCTATCCTATCTCACAGGCGTCGGATATCTGCGCCTTCAGGGCGACTACCGTGCCTGCAGGTGAGGACCAGAAACCGATGATCGAGCAGGCCGTGGAGATCGTCCGTAAGTTCAACTCCATCTATGGGGACGTACTTGTGGAGCCGGATATCATGCTCCCGAGCAATTCCGCATGTCTCCGTCTCCCGGGCATCGACGGCAAGGCAAAGATGTCCAAGTCTCTCGGCAACTGCATATATCTCAGCGAGACGGCCGAGGAGGTGCATAAGAAAGTTATGTCAATGTACACCGACCCTCTCCATGTCAACGTGGCCGATCCCGGACATATCGAGGGCAACTGTGTGTTCACATATCTCGACGCATTCTGCAAGGATGAGCATTTCACCCGCTACTGGCCTGAATATGCCAATCTTGACGAGCTCAAGGCCCACTACCAGAGGGGCGGACTCGGCGACGTGAAGTGCAAGAAGTTCCTAGAAAAGATCCTGAATGAGGTGCTTGACCCGATCAGGGAGCGCCGCAAGGAACTTGAGAAAGATATCCCGGCTGTATATGAGATTCTCCGCAAGGGATGCGAACAGGCCCGCGAGGCTGCAGGCGCAACTCTTGACGAAGTGCGTAAGGCGATGAAGATCAATTATTTTGATGACGCCGAGCTTATCGCAGCCCAGCAGCAGAAATACCAGCAGCAGTAGCGGCAGATACCGCGGCGACGTAGCCTGTTGACCAGGCCGCCTGAAGGTTGAATCCGCCTGTGATTGCATCAATGTCGAGCACCTCTCCTGCGAAATACAGGCCGGGGTGCTTTCTGCTTTCCATGGTTGACATGTTTATCTCGCTGAGGGCTACTCCTCCGCAGGTTACGAATTCGTCCTTGAAACGTCCTTTCCCCGTCATGCTATAGATGTCCCCCGTGAGGACTTCGGCAAGCCTGTTCAGCCCCTTCCGGCCGGTCTCAGCCCATTTCTTGCCGGCGTCCAGCCCGGCCTGGGCGAGTATATGGTCCCAGAGTCTTGAAGGAAGCTCGTCGGGGTGTACGGAGGAAAGCTGCTTCCGAGGGTTCCCGGCTGCATATCCGTCCAGCATTTCCCTGGCCTCGGTACTTGTGCGGTTCAGCCAGTTGACGGCAATTGTAGCCTTGTATCCGTTTTCGGAAAGATATCTGGCTGCATACGAAGATAGCTTGAGTATTGCCGGGCCGCTCATTCCCCAGTCGGTGACCAGCAACGGTCCGGCAGCTTTGAATGCCGTTCCGGGAATTGACGCCGAAGCTTTCTCGACTACCGTTCCCATCAGTTCTTTTATCGGGCTGTCGATGTTGAATGTGAAAAGGGACGGAACGGGAGGCACTATCTCAAGGCCGAGAGCCTCCAGGAATGGGAATGCCTTTGCTCCGCCTGTAGTGACAATTACCATGTCGGCTTCGGCCTGAGTGCCGTCAGCAAAGCCAATCCTGAATCCGGGCAGTAGGGAGACGACCTTCTTTCCGGTGAATATGGGCACGTCGAGACGACGCAGCAGGCCGGTAAGAGTCCTGACTATCTGCATCGCATCCTGGGACTTTGGGAATACGCAGTTGTCGTCCTGGAGCACCAGTCGCACGCCTTCTTTCTCGAACCATTTCCATACATCCTCATGGCTGAATGCCGAGAGCGCACGCTTCATCAGCCTCTCCCCGCGTGGGTAGGCTTTAGTCAGATTGTCTATTCCTGCGAATGAGTTGGTCAGGTTGCAGCGTCCGCCGCCTGTTATTGCGACCTTGGCAAGAGGAACCTTGCCTGCTTCATATACGGATATGGATGCGTCCGGGAGTCTGCGCCCAAGCTCGATTGCACTGAAGCAACCGGCGGCACCTGCCCCTATGACTGCTATTCTCATATCATCAATTCACTTCTCTTTACGAAATTGTCCGGAAGAGGCATGTCGTATACGGAACTTCTGAGGAAATCGCTGAATTCTTTGATGTCATCGTATTTCATCTGCTCTTCTACGGTGATGACCTTTCCTACTGCGACACGGATGGTGTGGCCTCCCTTGTTGATCACTTCCTTGGGCAGGCGGAGTATGCGTACTCTCCAGTCGATGAGGCCGAGAAGATAGAAGAAAAGACTGTTCCCGTCGAAGAAACGGATCGGGACGACAGGTACTTTAGCCTTCTTGATTACCTTTATGATTGCTTCCTGCCACTGTCTGTCACGCACGCGCAGACTCTTGAGGCTCAGGTCCGACACTGCTCCGGAAGGGAATATACCGAGAGGATGTCCTTCGTTCAGATGCTTCATGGCAACCCTGATTCCGGAAATGCTGTCGCTGGTAGGAGCCTTGCGCTCGTCTCCTGTCGGAGTGACCTGGATGAAGCTCGGGCCCATGGCCTCGAGGTATCCGAGAATCTTGTTCACAATCAGCTTGTAGTCCGGATAGAGATGTCCGACCATGTCTCCGTTGATGAGGCCGTCGACGCCTCCGTACGGATGGTTGCTTATGGTTATGAACGGTCCTCCAGCCAACTCTTTCAAGGTGTCGTAACCGCTCACCATGTAGTCCGCGCCGGTATTCTTCAATACGTTATATGCGAAGTCAGGCCCGAGAGCGCCGTTTTCCGCACTCTTTTCATATGTTTCGGCGAAATCGTCGAGAGCCAGGACTTTCTTCAGCACCTTTCCTGCGAATCTGCCGAACGGGGTGCCGAAAAAAGGGGAAATGCTCCTCATCTGTGCATCGTCAAGCAGCGCCATTCTTTTTCTTTCTTTTTCCAAATACAACCCACTCGTTCAATACGAAGTTCAGGCTTCCGGAAACGCAGACTGCGAGCATGTTACAGAATACGATGTTCCATCCGAGCATCTGCTTGATGCCCATCAGCACGCCGAGCTTCACGATGAAGCCTCCTACGGACGAAAGGTTATATCCGCCCAGATGTCTGAAGAAGGAGCGGACAGTCCTGCTGGACACCCTGTCTTTCCATACGAAATAGTATGCGATTAGGAAGTTCGTGATTACCGCGAACTCGAAGGATATGGTGGGGGACAGTATGACTTCTCTGAAATACGTTCCTTTAAAGAGATACGTCGAACACACCCACAGCACCAGGTTGTCCACAAGAAAACCTGCAACCGTGGACGCGGAGAACCCCGCAAGTCTTATTGCCAGTTCTCTTAGCTTACTCATTATTCTTTTTGAGCGGATCGAGTTCAGCATAGTACTTTCCATCCTTGATGAGGGTGTTGAGATATACTATGATGAGTCCGGCAAGTATGATCAGGGCTACGATGTCGATGATTCCATAGCTGAAGGCCCTGCCGATGAATGTGAAATCAATCTTGAATTCCCTGAGGAATGGTACGTAGAGGAATATCGTGTTGAGAATGATTACGATGATCCTGAGCTCGGTAGGTCCGAGCTTTGCGTAGGTGAGCTTGAACTCGTTCTTGAGGTGGGAGTTGATATAGACGGAAACGGACAGCGTCAGATAGGCGGCCAGTACCATCAGGGCGACGTTCATGTTGACCATCGGAGAAATACCGATACCGGTGAACATGAGAGCCTCGTTTATACAATCTATGTTGTGGTCGATGAAGAAACCGTAAAGAGGTCTCTGCTGTTTCCTCACTCTGGCGAGAGTGCCGTCGAGGGAATCGCCGAACCAGTTGATTACGAAACCAAGCGAAGCAAGCCACAGGAAGTTAAGGTTGATCAGAGAAAGAGCATATCCAGTAAGTATGACGACGGCACCGAAGACTCCGGTGAAGGTCAGCATGTCAGAATTGACCCACGAAGGCATCTTGCCTGCCATCCATACAAGGGCTTTTTTCTCGAGTGAATTTATTATAGAAGTCTGTATTCTTTCCGATTGTTTTCTTTCCATAGCAGTAACTGGTTTTAGTATACTTAAATACAAAATTATAAATTATTTGCCGATTATCCGCCATTTGGAAAGATATATTTTTTTTTATTACCTTTGGGCTATATTAAACCGCATTTGTTAATACTATGAAACTGAGACTGTTATTTATTTTCTTCCTGGCTTCGTCTTTTGTATATGCCCAGGATGCTGTATCTGAGCTTTCTTTCGTGGTAAGCGGTACTGTAAAGGACGCCTCGGACGGGGCTGTGATAGAGAATGTCTCAGTTTTTGTCCCGGGGACCAGTCTTGCCACTGTCACCAATTCTGACGGATTCTACAGGCTTAAGTCTTCTTCTCCTATTGAAGCAGTCGTCTTCTCATGTCTTGGTTATGGGGCTATGCGATTGCCTGTCTCCGGAGATGTGGCCGATGTCTCCCTGCGTCAGATTGCCTTTGCCCTGGACGAGGCCCATATAATTTCCATGGATCCGCGTGATCTCGTGAACGAGGCAATCGACAGGATAAGGGATAATTACAGCGACGAAACGGACTACTTCAATTGTTTTTACAGGGAAACTGTCCAGAAACGTTCCCGCTATATCAGTATCGTGGAGGCCGTGACCGATATGACCAAGAACTCGTATCGCAGACTGTTCTCCTCTGACAGAGTGGCTGTCCGTAAAAGCCGTACTCTTCTCAGCCCCAGGGCAAAGGATACGCTGTCCGTCAAGGTTCTCGGCGGTCCTCTCCAGCCTGTCGACCTGGATGCCGTGAAGGATGTGCGCGTGTTATTCAACGACCTGGAGCACTGTCGGTTGTCGATGCTGCAGCCTGTCTATATCGGAGACAGAATGCAGTTTGTCGTACAGATGGAGCCGGCGGCAGAACTGGATTATCCGTTGTATTACGGCCGTCTCTATATAGATTGCGTGAATTATGCATTTACCAGGATGGAACTTTCTCTGGATATGTCGGATCCCGGAAAAGCCACGCGCAGCATTCTTGTCAGCAAGCCTTCCGGTCTTCGTTTCAAGCCTAAAGGGATGGATCTTGTGCTGAGTTACAGGGAAGAAGGCGGAGCGTACAGACTGAGTTATATGAAGACCGAATTCCGTTTTAACTGCGACTGGAAAAGAAGGTTGTTCGCAACATCCTTCAGGGCTGTCAACGAAATGGTCGTGACGGGACGAGTCTCCGATCCGGAAGCCCGTATAGACAGAAAGAGCGCCCTCAGGTCGAGAGACGCTCTTCAGGATATCGCGGAAGATTTTGCCGATCCGGATTTCTGGAAGGACTATAACATAATAGAACCTTCGGAATCACTTGAGAATGCTATCGCCAAACTCCGCAAGAAATGATCTGACTACTCGTCATGATCATGCTCATGATCATGGTCGTGCTCCTCGGCGTCGTGGCTGAGGACGATGTTGCGGACGATATAGGTCTCGTTGCCGGCCTCGTCGGTGCAATAGACCATGAGGTGGTATTTTCCTTCCGGAGCAGTCTCAGGGATGACGACGTCATGCTGGTGCACATGGGCATTCTTCTTTCCTGCAATGTCGGTATAGGTCTTCTGGAATGAGAAGAGATTCTCTGCCTTGCTGTGCTCATGGGCATATTCGCCATCGTTGTAGTGGATGTCAATCTTGTATGAAGCAAGTGCGACGTTGTCTGAGAAGTCGCACTCGAAATGCATTCCATGGTCTCCGCCGATTGCGATTTCGTCGCCTTCCTCAGGCTCTTCCAGAGAGATTACTGGAGGAGTGACGTCTCCGTCATCCTTCTTGCATGAGTCAGAAATGATTACGAGTGATGCCACAGCTGCTGCGGCGAGAATGCGATTGATTGTTTTCATGATGTTTTTTTGTTGAATTTTAGTTTTACAGATAGTTGAATGTTCCTGCCGGGTTCAGGTACCTGGATCCTTCGGTAGAAACTCAAGTGGTTGTAATATTTTTTATCCAACAGATTATTGGCTGAAAGTGAAATGACGGCTTCCACGGGGCCCATGCGGACCTCACGGTTGACGCTCAGGTTGACGGTAGTCGATCCCGGAGTCTTCTGCTCATTGTGGGCCACGCGGTCCTGGGCCGCGACGGACCTTATCTCGGCAGTGATGTCTGCCAGCCTGGCATGCCATGTCAGCGCGTTGTTCATGGTCGCAGGCGGAGAGAAACTCAGCGCCGTGTGCGCATGGACATTGTAGGTATAGACGTACTCTCCGGAGAATGAGTAGTCGAGCCAGCTGAAGACAGGCAGGAGGGCGTCGATTTCTCCTCCGAGGAACTCGGCCTCCGTCTGTGTGTATCTGTAGATTTGCCCGGCATGGGGCAGTACGGACCATGATCCCGTAGGGTCGAGGAAGATATAGTTGCCGTAGAGGCTCGCGAAGCCGGAAACCTCTACATGGAAACCGTTCCACTCGTACCTGTAGGAAAGGTCGCCCTGCCATCCATGTTCCGGATCCAGGTCCGGGTCACCCTGTTCGTGACGGAAAGTGCCGTGGTGCACGCCGTTGGCGGAAAGTTCGTTCGCCCCCGGAAGCCTGAAGCATCTTCCTATGTTCACCTTGACAATGTGGCCCTGGAAAGGGGTCCAGACGGCGCCGAATGAAGCCGAATAATCTCCGAGCGAACTGTCCGTCGCCCTGCTGACGTTGCTGTAATCAGCGATTTCCGCAGGCGTGAGCGAGATGTCGGTCCTCTCTGAGAGATAGGTTTCGAGATAAGGGTCATGGAAGCCTTTGATGTCGATGTTTCCGATATCATACCTCAGGCCTCCGGTGAGAGTCCATCTCGAATCCGGCTTGAAGGTGGCTGTCCAGACTGCTCCGGCGGTGGTCCTGCGATATTCCGGGAGAAGGAATCCGTAACCGGAAACCGTATTGTGCTGCCATGCGCCGCTTAGGCCGAATGTCTCTTCGAACCTGGCTGAATGCATGATCCTCCAGGAAGCGGAGCCTGAGAGCGTATGCAGCATGAATGCGTGTTCCTTGTCGGGATCTTTCTCCGGCTTGGGCTGGGTGCCGTAGTGCGTATGGAATGAACTCCATTCAGACCTGTCGTTGTTCTGGTAGCCCAGGTCCATCGTGATTATCGACTTGCCGGCGCTGATGACCTGGCGTGTCGAAACCTTCAGATGGTTGACTTTGCTGAAGGGGAGTCCTATGTTGCGGCTGTCGCCGTCGTCTGCGAGTCTGGTTATATCCGGGACGCCATGTGCGCCTTCGAAGAATCCGGTTTTCTCAAAGGCGTCGCTTATGGTGACGAAGCCTTTGTATATTCCGGCGCGGAATCCGGCCGTGATGCTGCCGCTGCGGTCGAATCCCGCTGTGTTCTTGAGCATGCGACCATGAATCGGAAGCCTTTGGGTAAGATAGACGATGCTGTCCGTCGGTACCCTGTAGTCTCCGAAATGCTGCTCCGAGAATCTTGCCTGGAACATCCAGCGCTTGCCGCTCGTTCCGGCCATCAACGACAGCCCGAAGCCGGCATTCACTGATTTGCCTAGCATGGAGACCTCGGCGTAACGGCAATTCTCCTGCTTGAAGGTGACAGGCTGTATCTCTATGACTCCGCCCATGGCATCGCTGCCATAGAGCAGGGAAGCCGGACCTTTGAGCACGCGTATGCCCTCGACGTTGAACGCGTCAATTTCGAGACCATGGTCCGCGCCCCATTGCTGACCTTCCTGCTTTATTCCGGACTCCGCTACTGCTATGCGGTTGAATCCCATTCCCCGGATCATAGGCTTCGAGAATCCCGACCCGATATCCATGGACTGGATTCCGGGGAGTTTCCCTATGCTTTGTATGATGTTGCCCGTGAAGTGCTTCTCGAGGAAGTCCGTCGTCACTACGTCGGCCACCAGAGAAGTGCTTTTGATCTGTCTGTCCTCGGCATGTGCAACTATGGTCGTAGCTTCGAGCTGCAGGGTATCCGTCTGGGCATACAGAAGGGACAAGGATCCGCACAGCAATAGTGCAGATACAATAATCCTTTTCATTTAGAACTGTTTAGCCTTTTTTCTGTTGAAAACAAATATTCCTGATAAGATGTCACAGGACAGGCGGCGCTCTGAGGCTTGCACGTGTCTCCTTCTTATTTGATACCGGAACGATGACCTGCGGAGTGATCGTAAGCAGGAGCCCGGTATAGAAAAGGATTGCAGGGATGCTGGTCGGTACGACCTGGCAGAATGAGAAGTCGCAGAGGTAACAGTCCGCGCTTATCGTGTCAACGTTTTCCCCGTCAATGGAGGAGACAGTGCTGATGAGATTGTCGTGCTGGAAACAGTGCAGGCTTTTCGCCGCGAAGGACGAAAATACAAGCACTGCCATCAAGATGGACAATGCCTTACCTATACCGTGTGCACTGAATTTTCTCATTTCTGAGGTGCAAATATAGCTATTTTCCGAAGAAAACTAATTTTTCTTGACAGGATCGCAGGTTAGACCCACTCCGAGTTTCTTGAAGATCTTGCGGTCAACTTCGCTCAGCATGACGGTGGAATGCATCTGGCAGCCGTTCAGCTCAGGGAGCTTCGAGAGGGCCTTGCGGCAGGTCTCGTCGAAGAGGCTCAGCATCGAGATGGCAACCAGGACTTCGTCAGAGTGAAGGCGAGGGTTGTGGCCATGGAGATAGTTTACCTTGGTCTTCTGGATCGGCTCGATCATGTTCTGAGGGATGAGCTTTATGCTGTGGTCTATGTTTGCGAGGTGTTTCGTTGCGTTGAGGATCAGGGCTGCGCTCGGACCGAGCAGAGGGCTGGTCTCGGCGCTGATCATAGTGCCGTCCGCGAGCTCGATGGCTGCTGAAGCAACGCCAGACTTCTCCTTGCGCTGCTTTGCGGCTATGGTAGCCTTGCGGTAGTCAGTGGTGATTCCGGCCTTCTTCATAAGGAGGGAAAGCTTGCTGACTTCGCTGTCGTTACATTTTCCATTGGCGAGATTGCAGAGGGCGTCGTAGTAACGGCGGATGATCTCCTGTAGGGAAGCCTCGCAGCAGACGCTGTCATCGCAGATGCAGTTTCCGACCATGTTCACGCCCATGTCGGTAGGGGACTTGTACGGGTTGTATCCGTAGATGCCTTCGAAGAGGGCGTTGAGTACAGGGAAGATCTCGATGTCCCTGTTGTAGTTGATGGCTGTCTTGCCATAGGCTTCGAGGTGGAACGGGTCGATCATGTTGACGTCGTTCAGGTCAGCGGTGGCTGCCTCGTAGGCTATGTTGACAGGGTGGTTCAAAGGAAGGTTCCAGACAGGGAAAGTCTCGAACTTGGCATATCCTGCCTTGATTCCGCGCTTGCTTTCCTGATAGAGCTGGCTGAGGCAGACGGCCATCTTGCCGCTTCCCGGTCCCGGAGCGGTTACGACTACCAGAGGCTTGGTGGTCTCTACGTAGTCATTCTTTCCGAAACCTTCCTCGGAGTCGATCAGGGAAACGTTCTCAGGGTAGCCTTCGATCGTATGGTGGTAATAGACCTTGATGCCCATCCTTTCGAGGCGGTTGCGGTATGCGTCGGCGCTGGCCTGGCCGTTGAAGTGGGTGATCACTACCGAGTTGACTGAGAGCCCGCGGCTGATGAACTCGTCCCTGAGACGCAATACATCGACGTCATAGGTGATTCCGAGGTCGCTGCGCACTTTGTTCTTCTCGATATCGACAGCGCTGATGACTATTATTATCTCTGCATCGTCGCGGAGCTGCATGAGCATCTTCAGCTTACTGTCTGGCTCAAAGCCGGGAAGTACCCTGCTGGCATGATTGTCGTCGAAGAGCTTGCCTCCGAATTCCATGTACAGTTTGTCGCCGAAATGGGCGATGCGTTCCTTGATGTGCTCTGATTGGATTTTGAGATATTTTTCGTTGTCGAACCCGTACTTCATGTTAGATGTCTTTGAAAGATTACGGGATACAAAATTACTCACGAAGTCTGGATTCTGCAAATTTTTTTTACTTACTTTGTGCTGCTAAAACAATACGTGTATGCCTCAGAACAGACCTGTCACCATTGATATAGATGCGATTGCCGCATCCAAGTTTCCCGGTAAGAAAATTCCCCGCTGGCTTCTTTCCCTAATCAAGAGAATTGTCCATCAGGACTTTCTGAACTACTATTTTTCCCAGGGTAAGGTGGGCGTAGAATTCGCCGAGGGAGCAGTCGAATATCTCGGCGTCAGGCTGCGCGTGGAAGGGGAGGAGAACATCCCGGCGGAGGGCCGTTTCACCTTCGTGTCCAACCATCCGCTCGGCGGCATCGACGCCATCAGCGAGATCGCGTTCGTGGGCCGCAAATATGAGGGTGACATGTACATTCCTGCAAATGACTTCCTTGCTTCTCTCAAGCAGCTGGATGAATACATAGTCCCTATCAACAAGATGGGCGGCCAGAGCCGTCAGCTCGGGGAGAAACTGGACGAGGCCTTCTCTTCCGACAGGCAGGTGCTCATATTCCCTGCCGGAATGTGCTCCCGCAAGGTGGACGGCAAGGTCCAGGACATGAAATGGAAGAAGACCTTCCTTACAAAGAGCAAGGAGTTCCACAGGGATATCGTCCCGATGTGGTTTTCAGGCCGCAATTCCCGCAGGTTCTACCTCATCGACGGACTCTGCAGGAAACTCGGCATCAAGACAAACATCGCCATGTTCTTCCTTCCGGACGAGTTGTACCGGGGCAGGAACAGGGAGTATGTGCTCAGGATTGGCAAGCCGATTCCTTGGCAGACCTTCACTGACGAAAAAAAGGACATGGACTGGGCGTCCTATGTCCGTGAAAAAGTCTATGAGCTTGAAGCTTAGTCGCTGATATAACTGTCCTTGAATCCCAGGAAATAAAGAACTCCGTCGAGACCAAGAGTGTTGATCGACTGCTTTGCGTTTGCCACCACGCGAGGCTTGGCGTGGAACGCGATGCCGAGGCCGGCCTCCGAGATCATCGGCAGGTCATTGGCTCCGTCACCCACGGCGATTGTCTGGGCGAGGTTCACTTTCTCCATCTGGGCGATCAGCTTGAGCAGGTCAGCCTTGCGGTGGCCGTCCACTATCTCGCCCACGAAGCGTCCCGTGAGCTTGCCGTCTTCCCCGATCTCGAGCTCGTTGGCATATACATAGTCGATTCCGAAACGTCTCTGCAGATATTCGCCGAAATAAGTGAATCCTCCGCTGAGGATGGCTATCTTATATCCATAAGTCTTCAGGACTGTCATGAGGCGCTCGGTGCCTTCTGTGACAGGCAGGTTCTCCGCTATTTCCTTCATTACCGAAGAGTCGAGACCCTTCAGAAGGGCGACCCTGCGGGTGAAGCTCTCCTTGAAATCAATCTCTCCGCGCATCGCCTGCTCGGTAATGGCTGCGACCTGGTCTCCGACGCCGGCTCTCTTGGCGAGCTCGTCGATGCATTCGGTCTGGATAAGTGTGGAGTCCATATCGAAACAGATCAGCCTCCTCATCCTGCGGTACATGTCGTCCTTCTGGAAAGAGAAGTCCATCTCCATTTCTGCGGACAGCTTCATGAGCTCGGCCTGCATCTTTTCCCTGTCCTGAGGCGTACCTCTGAGGGAAAACTCTATGCATGCGCGGACATTCTTCTCCGGGTGCTGGAGGCTCACGCGTCCGGTAAGTCTCTTTATCGAGTCAATGTTCAGCCCCTGGGCCGTGAATACCTTTGCGGCAGCGCCTATCTGTCTTGCGGAAAGACTGCGGCCGATGAGAGTGAGGATGTATCGGTTCTTGCCCTGGCCCCGTACCCATTCTTCATAGGCTTCGTCGCTGATGGGCTCGAATCCTATGTTCACTCCGAGTTCGGTGGCCTTGAAAAGCAGTTCCTTCATCACCTGTCCGGAATGCTCGTCCGAAGTGCGGATGAGGATTCCCAGGGACAGGGAACTGTGGATGTCAGCCTGGCCCATGTCCAGGATCTGCGCGTCGTATTTGGCCAATATGCTCATCACCGAGGCTGTCAGGCCACGGCGGTCTTTTCCTGTTATTCGTATAAGGATTTGTTCTTCCATTCCAGATGTTCAGAAACTGTTAATATCTTCTCTGTTCCACCGTGCAAATTTAACTATTAATTTTCTAACTTTGCATCCCGGATACTATTTTTTGGAACACCAATCTTAATCACATATGGCTCAAAAAATCAGTAACGGGGCGGTGTATGACGCCAGAACCCTAGGCTTAGGCAAAATGGGAGTTCTCGGCGCTCAGCACATGTTCGCAATGTTTGGGGCTACAGTCCTTGTGCCCGTCCTTACCGGACTTTCCGTGTCCGCAACCCTTCTTTTCGCCGGTCTCGGCACTCTTATCTTCCATCTGCTCACCAAATTCAAAGTTCCGGCCTTCCTCGGCTCATCATTCGCATTCATCGGCGGATACGTGGCCATCGGAGAAATGGGCATGGCCAAGGGCATGACCCTTGCCCAGAGCCTTCCTTATGCTTGCATAGGAGTATTCTTCGCCGGACTCATGTACTTCGTGCTCGCAGGCCTTTTCGCCGCCTACGGACCGAAGAGGGTGATGCGTTTCTTTCCTCCGATCGTAACAGGCCCGATCATCATCGCCATCGGTCTCTCTCTGAGCGGCTCGGCTATCACCAACTGCTCAAGCAACTGGTGGATCGCTCTCTGCGCCATTGTAGTCATCATCGTCTGCAACATCTGGGGAAAGGGAATGATAAAGATCATACCGATTCTTCTCGGCGTTGCGGTTTCATACACGGTAGCGGCAATCGCGGGACTCGTGGACTTCTCGGCTGTCAAGGACGCAGCTTGGATCGGCCTTCCGTTCCATTTCGAGAATACCGCGCTTTCAGTCATGATCGATCCTGACTGGGGACTCATGGTAGCCGCGATCATTGCCATCCTCCCGATCTCTCTCGCCACCATGGTAGAGCATATCGGAGACATGTGCGCCATCTCCTCGACAACGGGAATCAACTATCTTGAGAATCCGGGACTTCACAGGACCCTCATGGGTGACGGTCTCGCTACTGCACTGGCTTCGCTCTTCGGAGCTCCGGCCAACACTACTTACGGAGAAAATACGGGCGTGCTTAACCTCACCCGCGTATATGACCCTCGCGTCATCAGGATTGCTGCATGCATCGCCGTCCTGCTGTCGTTCTGCCCTAAATTCGCAGCCTTGATCAACACCATGCCGGTAGCCGCCATCGGCGGCGTCAGCCTCGTGCTCTACGGTATGATCTCAGCTGTCGGCGTCCGCAACGTGGTAGAGAACCAGGTGGACTTCACGGCTTCAAGGAATGTGATTATAGCTGCCCTGATACTTGTGCTTGCCATCGGTATCAAGTACGGCGCAAACGATGCGATTTCAATCGGCTTCACTTCGCTGAGCGGACTTGCAATCGCAGCCCTTGCCGGCATCTTCCTCAATGCAGTGCTTCCTGGAAAGGACTATGAGTTCGGAAGCAATGAGCAGGGAGACACATCGGTAAGTTTCGGGAACACTTTTAACAAAAAATAACTATGTCTAAAAAACTTATTTTCGCTGCAGTAGTTGCAGCTGCCCTCCTGCCACAGGCTGCGAAGGCCCAGACTAATCTTCAGGTCCTCTATGATTTCGGCGAAGGCCGCGATCATGTAACCACTACCCTCGAGGGATTCTATGGTGACAAGTGGGGTAATACCTTCTTCTTCATTGACTACGATTTCAACGGCAAGAATGTAGAAGGCAAGAAAATCGCTCCAAGCGGAACTTACATGGAGATCGCACGCTGCCTCAATTTCTGGCAGGATACCAAGATCGCTCCGTTCAGTCTCCAGGTTGAGTATAATGGTGGCGCTTACAACGGCTATTATATCAACAACGCTTTCCTGGCAGGTGTTGACTATTTCCTCCACAGTAAAGACTTCAAGAATACTTTCAATATCAAAGTTCTTGGCAAATACATAGTAGATGTTCACCAGAAGGTCCCAATGCAGTTTACTGGCGTTTGGGGAATGCAGGATATCTTCGGAGTCGAGGGCCTGAGATTCTCAGGATTCGCCGATTTCTGGTGGGAGAACCATATGATATTCATTTCTGAGCCACAGATTTGGTATAACGTCGGCCGTCACTTCGGCTGCGACAACCTCAATCTCGGCGGCGAGGTCGAACTCTCTTACTACTTCGCTGGCGCGACCAAGTTCTTCGCAAGGCCTTGCCTTGGCGCCAAGTGGGTATTCTAATGCTTCTTCTGGTATTCGGTAGGAGTCATTCCAAATATATCCTTGAAATGCCTCGTGAATACCTTAGGTGAGTTATAACCCATCTTATACGCAATTTCAGAGACCTGCAGCTGGGATTCCATGACCCACTGCAGGGCTCTTTTCATTCTGACCTCCCTGATGAAGCTGATAGGTACCTTTCCGGTGATCGTCACCAGTTTCTTGTAAAGGTAGCCGCGCGAGATATTCAGTTCGCTTGCAAGGGTTTCCACGGAGATGTCCCCGCCTTCCATGTGGTCCTCGATCACGCTGATGGCCCTCTGGATGAACTGTTTGTCGAGAGGGGTGATGGTTATCTTCTCCGGCTCGATCCGGATGTCTTCCTTGAAATACCCCCTGCGCTTCATGGCATCGGAAATGATCTTTTCTATCCGGATCTTGAGTATGTCCATGCTGAACGGCTTGGATATGTAGTCATCCGCTCCATGCTCAAGACCTTCCAGCTGGAACTGCTCCCCGGCCTTTGCCGTGAGCAGAATTACAGGGATGTGCGAGAAACGTATGTCCGTCTTGACTGCAGTGCAGAGCTCCAGTCCGTCCATCTGCGGCATCATGACGTCGCTGATTACCAGGTCCGGGTTCTCGGTCTCCATGACCTTGAGAGCCTCTCTTCCGTTGCCGGCCTGAAGGATGTTGTATGTGGCTGACAAGCTGTATGCCAGGAAATTGCGGAAGTCTGCGTTGTCGTCCACCAGAAGTATGGTGTAGCCGGAGCGTGTGTCCTCCTGCTCTTCCGGGGCCTCGTTCTCCGGGGCAGGCGAGTCAGGCAGGCTGGCTCCGCTTGCGGTCGCAGGCAGACATACCGTGATGACAGTCCCGTTCGGCTTGTTTCCGGTTATCTCCACCGTTCCGTCGTGCATCTTGACATACTCCGCAACCAGGAACAGTCCGATTCCGGTGCCTCCCCGCGCCGACTTGCTCTGGTTGTCGCTCTGATACATGTATTTGAACACCTTTTCCCTGTCTTCCTCCTTGATGCCGCAGCCATTGTCCTTGAAGACCATGTATATGTTTCCGGCCTTGTGCTCGACGGAAACGGAGATGGTTCCGTTGTCAGGAGTGAACTTGAAAGCATTGGCGATAATGTTCATTATGACCTTTCGGATCTTGTTATAGTCGAAGTCCATCATCATGGAAGTCGCCTTTGACACAAGACGGAAGTCAATCCCGCGCTTTGTGGCTACGGGCTCGAACGAGGCCATCTGGTCGCGGACTACTGCGACAATGTCGCCGTGGATGTAGTTCATGGTCTCTCCGCCGGCATCCAGCTTCCTGAAGTCCAGCAGCTGGTTGATCAGCTCCAGCAGATACTGGGCATTGTTCCTTACCGTGGCCAGAAGCGAATTGCCGTATTCCGGTTTCTTGGACATGAACTCCTCAAGCGGGTTTATTATGAGGGTGAGGGGAGTCCTGAGCTCATGGCTCACATTGGCGAAGAACTGCACCTTCATGTCTGCAAGTTCCTTGGCTCTCTGGATTTCCTCGGTCTCCTTCTTCCTTGCCTCTTCCTTGCGCCTTCGCTTAAGCTCGAACCAGGCTGCGAGGCCCAGGATGGCCAGCGGTATGAGTATGAATATCAGTTTTGCCCACCAGGTCCGGTTCCATGGAGGCAGGACCCTGACAGAAAGCTTCTTTATGTTTGGAGAATAGACGTTGCCGGAGTTCCTTACCCTGACTTCGAGGTCATATCGTCCGGCAGGGAGCATTCCGAGAAGCACTATGTTCCTCTGGACGTCTGTCCAGTCTCCCTGACCCTTTATCCTGTAGGAGAATGTTGCATCGCTGTCGGTGTAGTCAAGGGTGGAGAAGGCGAGTATCTGGGAACGGAAGCCTTCTTTCAGGAATATCGTGCTGGCGCATTCCGGGCTCTTGCCGTCGAGGGCGACGTCATTCTTTGAATCAGGATAGACGTATGAAAGATGGATCGTGGGGGCGTATGTACCTATTCTTTCCGGCTCCGGGATGATTTCCGTGATGCCGGTCGAAGTGCCCATGTAGATGGTACCGTCTGAAGAGTTGAGCAGGGCTCCCTCATTGACGGTGGCGGTAGGAAGGCCGTCGGTCTCTTTGTATCTTACCGTGATGATTGGGTCCGTGCCGGGGTCGATCCTGACCAGGCCGTCGACTGTGCCCGCCCAGATTCTGTGGTAGCGGTCTTCCACCAGGCTAGTGGTCATCACGGATTTGCCGTTTGCGGCCGAGGCGAGCTGAGACCCTTTTCCTGAATCCGGTTCATAGCAGAATAATCCGGCTACTCCGGCCGCCCAGATGCGACCGTCGCTGTCTTCCAGCACGGAGTAGAGATGGCTTTTCCTGATGGCCTGGATGAGCTCTGAGCCCCAGGTCCTGAGTTCGGTCCTGATGAGGCCTCCGGAGGTCGCCGAGTAAAGGTACTGGCCGTCGCGGCTGATCAGCATGTCCCTTATGTTATCTCCTGTGGAACGATAGATGGTCGCGAATTTGCCGGTCTTTACTGAGAGTTTCTGTATGAAACCGTTTAGAGTGCCGAGTATGATGTCTCCGTCGGAATCCATGACCAGGGCGTATATGTCGCTGGATGCAATTTCGCTGTTGGCCGTGTCGTATCTGCGTATCCGGCCGTTGCTGAGCGACAGCAGGCCGTTCCTGTATGTACCGAGCCACAGGGTGCCCTTCCCGTCGGAGATGACTTTCCTGATGATGTTCACTCCTGTATGGACCTTTTCTATCCTGTCGGTCCCTTTGGAAAGCTTGAGCAGGCCCGAGCCGTCGGTTCCGATCCAGAGGTCGCCGCCTTCTTCGCAGATGGACAGCATGTCGTACTGCTCCGGGAATGTGTGGTTGATGAAGGACTGCGGAGAGTCCGACCAGTAGGATACTCCGTTCTTGTATGTGCCTATCCAGACAGTGCCGTCGTCTCCGATGTCGAGCGAGTTGAGGTTGTTGCTGGCGACCGAATTGGCATAGCTCTGGCTGTGGCTGAACGAGGTGATGTCTCCGCTTTCCGGGTCATATATGAAACCGGCTGTGTTGGTGGTCGTGATCCATATCCTGCCGTCCGGAGACTGGCGGATAGCGGTGATCCTGTTGAATCCGCCCGAGTCGTCCGGTATGCCGATCTTGTCCCATGATCCAGTGCCGGAGTCCATCTTGTAGATAGCTGGGCTCATGTCGCAATAGAGCCAGAGGTTGAAGTCTTTGTCGATGAACAGGTGCGGGAAAGACCCTTCGAGGGTTTTCCTGAATTCGTCCGGGATCGATATCTGGCTGCGGGTCTTGTCTTCAGGGTTGATGAAGGAGAGCCTTCCGTCGGTGAAGAGTATCCAGGTGCCGGCATCCTTGACAGTGACGTCGCTGATCATTCCTCCCGAAATGTGGATCTTGGAGGCGGAACCCAAATTCTTGTCATATACCCAGAGAAAATCCCGGGATATGGCCCAGAAATAGCGCCTGTGGTCCCCGGACCCTACCCGGAATATTTCGGATGTGATTCCGAAACGCTCTTTCAGATAATTCGGGACCTCTGTAGAGAAGACGCCCGTTTCGTAATCGTAAACTGTCATCCCGGATTTGGTATGGATCCAGATGTTTCCTTCGGTGTCTTCTGCCAGCCCGGTGATTTCGTCACGGGAGCTCCCATAGTCCGCAGCGTAGTATTTCTGTACTGTGTAGGCATCATATCGGTTGAGGCCGTAGGTGGTGCCGACCCAGAGATATCCACGGGAATCATGGAGAAGGGCAGAAATGCTGTTGCTGGAGAGTCCGTCCGCTGTCGTCAGGCTGCGGAACATAAGCTTGCCTGAGTCTTCTGTCGCGGGGGATGCCGTAAGATGTGCCGCCATCAGGAAGAAACCTATGACTGAAAGGGCGAAATGTCTCATGCTATTAATTATAACTCCCACAAATTTAACAAAAAAAATATCTGTTCACCTTAAAGTTTGTTGAAGTGAAAAAAAAACATTATTTTTCGGCGTAAAAATGAAAAAGATGAAACGCTTAGTTCTTGCACTGGTACTGGTGTCTTCTATTGCATTTCTGTCGTCTTGCGTCAACCGCAACCAGAAGAAGGTTACGGGGATGGAGCCGACGGAATTCGATTGCTCGTCTGACATTTTCGTCGGTGACGCCCGTAGTCGTGAGGCTGTCGATTTCTATTCTTGCAGGATTGCCGGACTCAAGATATCCGATATCATTCCGGATGTCGATGGTCTGAAGCCTCATTCCGAGATCGATTATTACGGAGTGAGCCGTTATTCTGCGATACGTTTCGTCAAGGCCGACGAGATTACCGAAGAAGACAAGGAAGCTTATGTGCGTAAGGTCTATGAAGCCTGCAAGGCTGTCGCTGACGGGAACAAGTGTATATATGGATTTGAAAGAAGTGACAATAAATCCGTGGCTGATTCCGAGCTTACGCTCGACCGTCTTGTGGAAATGACGGATTTCTCCGAGCCGGGAGTCGGCTTCAGCTACAAGAAGGATGGCAAATATGTCCTTGCGGAAGTCTATTTCAACGATGAGGACAGGTTTCTTGCCGTATCCGTGTCTCCTGGAATGGCTATGAGCCTTGAGGAAACCATCAAGGCAGCCGAGGGGTCTGATGAAAAATAAATAACTGATGAACATTCTGATTATCAATGCAAGTCCACGAAAAAATGGGCTTATCTCCAATATGCTCGGCATCATGCGGGCAAGGATCGAGGAGAAAGGGTGCAATGTCGAATTTGTAAGGGCCAACGACCTGGCAGTGAAGCCGTGCACCGGCTGCATGTCTTGCCGCAAGAGCGCAAAGTGCGTTCTGCCCGAAGATGATTCCCAGAGAGTCCTGAAGCTGCTTCAGGACGCCGATGCAGTGATTGTCGGCGCTCCGTGCTATTGGGGCAATATTCCCGGCCAGCTCAAGCTGCTCTTTGACCGTATGGTCTATGGAATGATGAGGGATACTCCTCGTTTCCCGGAGCCTCTGATGAAAGGAAAGCGTGCGATTCTGATAAGCACCAGTACGACTCCTTATCCGTTCAACCGCCTGTTCAACCAGACTCACGGGGCAATCCGTGCGCTGAAGGAGATTCTGGGATATGCCGGAATCAAGCTGGTCGGCACGATAGAAAGGGGAGGCACGCAGATGCATCCCGAGCTGTCCGACAAGGACCGCCGCAAATGTGAGAAGCTGGTAGATAAACTTTTCTGATGCTGATTATTCCCAGACGCCCGGGTCTATATCCAGTTCCGACGGCCGGTAGGAAGGATTCTTCTCTCCGGCCTTGAGCCTGCGTTCATAGTCTTTCAGGGCACGGATGGCCTTCGGACACAGGATCAGCAGGGCTATCACATTGATCCATGCAAGCAGTCCGACGCCTATGTCGCCGAGCTGCCATATCACGTTCGTCTCCCTGACGGCACCGAATACTGCCGTACCGAGGAGGCCGAACCGGAACGCCCATACCGCAACCTTTTCGAACTTCTTTCCTTTCTTTCCGCTGAGGTTGAAGATATACATTATGCTGGATTCGGAGTAGAAGTAATATGCCATCACCGTAGTGAATACGAAGAAGAACAGGGCAATGCTTATGAACTGGTTGCCGAATCCCGCGAATACCGAATCCACGGCGGCCTGGGTATAGTTGACATAGTTGTCGGCCAGCTCGGGAGCGTTGGAGACAAGCATCTCGCCGGTCTTGGCGTCCAGGATGTTGTATGTGCCTGAGCACAGGATCATCAAAGCCGTGGCCGTACAGACCAGAAGGGTGTCCACATAGACGGAGAATGACTGGGCGAATCCCTGCCTTGCCGGATGCGGCACTTCTGCGGCTGCGGATACTATTGCTCCGCCTCCCTGTCCGGCCTCATTGGAGAAGATACCTCTCTTGACTCCCATCATGATCGTCGAGCCGAGTATTCCTCCGGCAACCGGTTTTATACCGAAAGCACCGTCGATTATCGCTGCGAATACTCCCGGAACCTTGTCTATGTTGATGCCGATTATTATCAATGAGATGACTACATAGCCTAGGGCCATGAACGGAGTGACGAGGGATGCTACTCTGGCTATGCTCCTTACTCCTCCGATGATTACCAGGGCCAGGACGACTGCGAGAAGAATGCCTGAGGTGAGGTGGGAGAGTCCGTAGGAGTTGCCCAGGGCGGTGCTGAGTCCGTTTGCCTGGACAGTCGTGAGGAACAGGCCGTATCCGACGATGGTGACTATCGCGAAGAGTATTCCCATCCATCGTTTTCCGATTCCGTGTTCGATATAGCTGGCCGGGCCTCCGCGGAAGCCGGTCGAATGCCTGAACTTGTAGATCTGCGCCAGCGTGGATTCGACGAAGGCGGTGGATGCCCCGAAGAAAGCTATGAGCCACATCCAGAATATTGCGCCCGGTCCGCCGAGGGCGATGGCTGTAGCCACGCCGACGATGTTGCCGGTGCCGACTCTTCCGGAGAGCGCCACGCAGAATGCCTCGAATGACGACATGCCCTTCCTGTCGGCCTTGCCGCTGCTTCTACCTGCGAATAGGGATTTGATAAGGAGAGGGAAGCGGCGCACCTGGACGAAGCCGGTCCTGATGGAGAAATAAATGCCTGCAAAGATGAGCAATGCTACAAGGAGGGGGCTCCAGACGATGCCGTTGACGGTCGAGACTATTCTTTCAAACATGTTGGGGAATCTTTAAATCCAAATATATGAATTATTTTCGAAATAGCAGCGTTTCGCGGGTTGTGCATTTCTTGTTGATAAAGAATTGGAAAATGCATAGGAATAAGGATAAAAATGACTAAATTCGTGCTCATTATTTCCATATGAGCGTAGAAACACTAAAATCAAACATCAGGACTATTCCGGATTTTCCTATCAAGGGAATTCTGTTCTGGGATGTGACCACGTTGTATAAGAACGCGGCTTGCATCAGGGAGCTCGAAGACATTCTTTACGATCTTTACAAGGACAAAGGCATTACCAAAGTCGTCGGCATCGAATCCAGGGGATTCGTGATGGGCGCAGCCCTCGCAGTCAAGCTCGGGGCCGGTTTCGTGCTTGCCAGGAAGAAGGGAAAGCTGCCGGCCGATACTCTGAGCGTGACTTACGACAAGGAATATGGCAAGGACACCATCGAAATCCATACTGACGCTATAAGCCCCGATGATGTCGTGCTGATCCATGATGACCTTCTCGCAACCGGAGGTTCCGCCCTCGCGGCTTCCAAACTGGTCGAGAAGTTCCATCCGGCGAAGACCTATATCAATTTCATCATAGAGATTGAAGACCTGAAGGGGAGGAAGGTCCTTCCTGAGGGTGTGGAGGTGACCTCGATCATTAAGGTTTAATTAATGCTATATGAGTAAATTCCTTGAAAAAGCCTTCGGCTTCGACAGCCAGAAGCACACCGTCCGTACCGAGATACTGGCGGGCGTAACCACATTCCTGACGATGGCCTA
>JAFZTP010000144.1 GCA_017618815.1 Bacteroidales bacterium
ACAGCCGCCCTGTGCATGAACAGAGCTGTCTGGTAACCTATTGCAAGGAAAACAAGGGCTATGGCCCCGATGACGAATGATGCGGAAAGCTTATTCCCGCCCTCCTTTTTCTGATCCATATTTTCTCGCGCCTCTTTCCTCTTCCTTCAATTCATGTCTGTCAGCGCCGGCCACCACGATCACTATCTCGCCCTTTGGCTCATGCTCGCGGTACCACGCAGCCACATCCGCAAGAGTCCCCCTGCGATGCTCTTCGTGAAGCTTGGATATCTCCCTGGCGACCGAGCACTCACGGTCCGGACCGAAGAACTCGGCAAATTGCTCGAGGGTCTTCACAAGACGATATGGAGACTCATAGAACACCATGGTCCTGGTCTCCCTAGAAAGCGCCGTAAGCAAAGTCTGGCGGCCTTTCTTGACCGGAAGGAATCCCTCGAAGCAGAAACGGTCGCATGGCAGGCCGGAAGATACTATCGCCGGGATGCAGGCGGTAGGGCCGGGAAGAGTCTCGACCTGGATGCCTTCTGCGGCGCAAGTCCTGGCAAGCAGGAAGCCCGGATCCGAGATGCCCGGAGTGCCGGCGTCACTTATGAGCGCCACATCCAGACCTGCAAGGATCTTCTCTTTCACTATCTCCACAGTCTTGTGCTCATTGAACTTGTGATGGGACTGCAGAGGCCTGTGAATGTCATATTTCTGGAGAAGGACCGAACTTGTCCTGGTATCCTCAGCCAGGATGAGGTCCGCCTCCTTCAGCACCCTTACGGCCCTGAAAGTCATGTCCTCCATGTTTCCTACAGGAGTTGGCACTATGTAAAGCTTTCCCGCCATCACTTGCGTATTCTGCGCCTTACGGCCATCATGAATCTGTATACATCGTCAGAATTGAGATCCCACTCCGGGAATGTCCCGCTTAGATAGCTGATAGCCTCCGAAAGAGAGCCCATGGCATTCAGCCTGTCGACGGTATCCTGATAAAGGGCTGAATCCTTGCGGAACAGACGGTTTATGAACACCACCTGATCGCCGAGGGCAATGGCGCTGCGCAGGGACTTCACCTCCGGTCCCGGGATGTCCGTCCTCCAGGCTGCATCTCCGGCCATGGCGTCAAGCACCAACGGAGCTTTTCCTTTGCTCTTATGGACATGGGCCGCAGGCTTGGCTGCGGCAGGAGCGCCGAACAGGTCCTCCGGAAGGTCTTCCACTGCAGGAACATCTTCAACTACAGGAACATCCTCGGCTACAGGCATGTCTTCGACAACCGGGACATCCTCGACGGCTGATGCCTCTTCGACGACAGGCTCCGCTGCGACGGAAGCCGGTTCATCGATATCCAGAGATATGTCGATAGGTCCGGAATTATCAGGTTCGGAAACAGTCTCTGCCGGCTCGGAAGCGAGCATCTGCAGCCTGGCCTCGATTTCAGCGATCTCTTTCTTGACCTCTTCCAGCCTGTTGAAAAGTTCCTTCAAATTTTCTGTTCCTTTGTTCTCCATAATGAGCAATTATGACTATCTTTGTTCTAACAGCACAAAATTAATAATTTTCATTAAGTATGCTTCCGGAAAGATTAAAAAAATCAGGATACATTGAAGTAATCTGCGGCTCAATGTTTTCAGGCAAGACAGAAGAACTTATCAGAAGACTGAAAAGGGCCCAGTTCGCCAAACAGAAGATAGCTACGTTCAAGCCGACAATTGACAAGAGATACTCCGAACTCGACGTCGTGTCCCACGACGAGCACAGCATTTCCTGCACTCCTATCAAGTCTCCTTCAAGGATGCTGCAGATAGACGATGACGTGCAGGTAGTTGGAATCGACGAGGCGCAGTTCTTCGACGAGAGCGTCATCGAAGTCGCCCAGACGCTTGCGAACAGCGGAAGAAGGGTGATCATCGCCGGACTCGACACCGACTATCTCGGAAAGCCTTTCGGCCCGATGCCGGGGCTCATGGCTATCGCCGAGGACGTACAGAAAGTCCATGCGATCTGCGTAAGATGCGGAAACCTCGCGAACCACTCCCACCGTCTCTCACAGAGCAAGAAGCTCGTGGTCCTCGGAGAAAAAGACATATATGAGCCTTTGTGCCGCGAGTGCTACAACAAGGCCATGCTTGAAGACAAAGAGCAGGATTAACGTCTGGGATGATGGTCAAGGACTGACTTCTGCCAGGTCTTGGTATCTATGTGTGTATAAATCTCCGTGGTAAGTATGCTCTCATGTCCGAGCATCTCCTGGACCACCCTGAGATCGGCCCCGTTCTCCACCAGATGAGTAGCGAATGAATGCCGGAATGTATGAGGAGAAATCTCCTTGTGGATTCCGGCAATTATCGTCTGTTTCTTTACGAGATTAAAGGCGGACACCCTGCTGAGGCGGCCTCCCCTGCCGTTTACGAAGAGAGTGTCGACATCAAACGGTCTGGCATCCAGATATGCCTTTATGGCATCGCGGGCCACTTCCCCGAGCGGGACTATCCTCTGCTTGTTGCCTTTTCCGATCACACGGACGAAACCTTCTTCGGAAAAGATGTCGGAGATGTTCAGTCCGACGGCTTCCGAGACTCTTAACCCGCATCCGTACAGGGTCTCCAGGAGAGCCTTGTCCCTGAGTCCGTTCCATGTGGAAGTATCGACCGAATCCAGGATCGCAAAGACCTCTTCCCTGGAAAGAACGTCAGGAATATAGCGGCCGAGCTTCGGGAAGTCCACCCCGTCACACGGGTTGTCCTCCCTTTCCTTTTCCAGTACAAGCCAGTTGAAATATGAACGCAAGGCGCTCAGAAGCCGGGCCTGGGTACGCTTGGACATTTCCTTCGAGGATATGTATCCGATGATGTCCCCGGCGGATGCATCCTTGCCGGAAACACCCGTCTCGTCAAGGAAAGCCCTGACATCAGTGCAGTAGGACGCCACCGTATTCGGAGACATGCCCCTTTCCACCTTCAGATAATATCGATACTCGTCGGTCGTCATATTTTCTCTTTCGACTTTCTTCTATTGTCTTTTTTCCGTCTTTCTTTTTTCCAAAAAGCAGACTGTCAGGCCTGGAGACCGTGGCCGCCCGCGGCCATCGTGAGCGGGAGGGGCCCAGCCACAGGCTGGGAAGGATAGCGCCAAAGGCGCGTAGTCTCAAGGCTTAGCAGTCTGCTTTTCGGACAACATCCAGATTAAACCGGACAGTACCAGATTAGAGAGTACTGTACTTGTGGGCGTAATCAAGCTGCTGCTGGAGGAAGTCTGAAGCATACTCGACCTTGTAGTCGACGATTTCCCCGGCCTCGTTCTCAACCGGAACTATCTCAGGGTTGATGAATCCTCCATAAGGCTTGAGGTTAAGGGCCTTGTAACGGTCAAGGACCTCTTTGTGAAGTTCCGGATCGATATCGACGGCATACGTCTCTATGAGAGCCTTTCCGGCCTCATAGTCACCCTCCGACTTGATCCTCTGGATCTCGGCAAGCAGCTCGGCGAACAGGTCGCGGAGCGTCTCGAAGTCGTTCACTACGAAATATGTCTTGCCGTCACGTTCTTTCTTCTCGATAACATTCTTGTCCGCGCCCTTCTCGAAGCACCACTCCGCGATGAGCTTGCGGTTCTGCATATGGGCCTCGGTATTCGGCCTGCCAAGCTCCACGCGGGTGAACTGGGTGAACAATCCGTTGCGGATATAGCTTGTATAGTGAGCCTTGTAAGCCTCTGAATCCGGCATGATGCCGAGCTCCACCATCTTAGGGTCAGCTATGTAATAGAGACCGAAAAGATCGGCCCTGGCCTCTTCGAGTGCAGACTGATACTCGCCGAGAGCAGTCGATGACGTTCCCGGGAGAAGCTGGCCGGATGCGTGTCCGAGACACTCGTGGAGGTCGGTATGAACCTCATCGGCGTATGAAGAATATTTCTTGTCGGCGGCGATTTCCTCTTCGGACCATGCGAACTCGCTGAGCACGCTCTTCGGAGACTCTGCGGCAGAATAATCGTATGTGTGGGTGATGTTTGCGATTGTCACGGACTTCGATCCATGCTCCTTGCGGATCCAGTCGGCGTTAGGCAGGTTGATTCCGATAGGGGTTGCCGGATACTGGGCACCTGCAAGCACTACGGTATTGACTACCCTCGCGGAGATGCCGCGTACGCTTTTCTTGCGGAAGCGCGGATCGACAGGAGAATTGTCCTCGAACCACTGCGCGTTGGCGCTGAGCAGAGCCGTGCGGGCAGATGCGGCAGAATCCTTGATCTGCACGCAGCCTTCCCATGTAGCCTTGCGGCCGAGAGGGTCGTCGTAGTCCTCGATGAATCCGTTGATGAAATCTACCTGTCCGAGAGTATCCTTCACCCACTCTATATTAAAGGCGTCCCATGTGCGGAGGTCGCCGGTATGGTAGTATTCCACGAGAAGGTCGATGGCACGTTTCTGAATGTCATTCTCGGCATATTCCCTGGCCTTGAGAAGTTCTTCGCAGATCTTTTCGATTGCCGGGCCATAGATGCCGCCGACCATCCACTTATGCTCGCGGACCACTCCGTCGGAATCCTTCACGACCTTGGAGTTGAGACCATATGAAATCGGCTGAGGATCTTTAGGATCGGCCATGCGGGCGTAGAATGAATCGACTTCCTCCCTGGTGACGTTGTCATAGAAGTTGACGGCAGACAGAGCCACGATGTCTCCGGTCTTGGAAGTGGAACGGCGCTGGTAGAGAGCGTCCTTGTCATAGATAAAGTCCAGAAGGGCGGCGTTGTCCTCGCCTACTGCCTCCATCAGAGAAAGGAAATAGTCCTTGCCGCATGAAGGCACGAACTTGTCCTCGGCATAATGGTGATGTACGCCGTTGCTGAAGAATACCCTCTTGGCATAGACCTCGAATTCCCTCCATGAGTCGGAATTGCGGTCTCCCTTGTAGTTCTCGAGGATGTTTTCGAGAAGATGGCGGACCGGAAGGTTCCATGAGCAATACTGGTCCCAGGTAATGTCCCTTCCATATTTCGCAGCTTCCGAAAGATGGTAAGCATAGGCCTTCTGGCGGAGGCTGAGCTCGTTCCATCCCGGAATCTGATATCTCATTATTTTCAGGTCGGCAAACTCGTCGACAGTGTACTTGAATGTTTCAGGCTCTTTCTGGCCGCAAGAAACGGCGGCAGCTACAGAAGCAATGGTTGCAAGCATTTTCAATGTAATTCTCATATCTGTTTTTTTGCGTTTTTTTCGCGATCATTATATCGTGCAAATATAACAAAATCCCAGAATATATCTTATCTTTGCGTGATACGCATTAGATATGAAACATACGATATACAGATTCTTTCTTGCTGCCGCGGTCCTTGTTTCCGCGGTATCCTGCCACATTAAGGATGACGTCGTCAACATCGAGATGGAGCATGTGGCGATCCTGTATTCCGCCGGCTTCAACAACCTGAGCCAGGACCTCAACACCAATATACGTGAGCTGACCAAAGGCTATGTCCCTTCCAAGAAGAGCAGCAAGGCCCTTGTAGTCGCCGTCAAAAGCACCGAAGGAAGCTATGCCCTGCAGACCTCCCCGTACATTATCTGGATATACAGGCAAAACGGCAAGGTGGTGATGGACACCATCCAGGCCCTTCCAAGAGGCACCGTGATGGCCGAAGCCGAGACCATGCGCACTATCCTGGGATCAATCGACAAACGCTTCCATGCCAAGAGCTACGGAATGATATACTCTTCACATGGCACCGGCTGGCTGCCAGCAGGCTATTACAACAACCCTTCGCTTTATGAGAACGGCGGAGGCTCGTCATTCTCGGGCAGGCATTCGGGCCGCCGCCCACGGCTTGTCATCCCATATGTCGAGCCGGAACAGGAGCCGGGACTTCCGGGTGTCAAGTCCCTCGGACAAGAGGTCACCGGAAGCGGAGCTACGTCAACTGAAATGGAAATCATGGACCTTGCGCCAGCGATTCCTATGAAGCTCGACTATCTTCTGATCGATGCATGCCTCATGGGCGGAGTCGAGACTGCATATGCGCTTCGCAACACTGTAGGCCTGATAGGTTTCTCCCCTGCCGAAATACTCCAATACGGATTCGACTATACGACAATGGGCGAGCATCTGCTGAAAGGCAGCCCGGACGCATGGGCCGTATGCGACGACTATTTCAAGAGATATGACAATATGAGCGGCTCATCCAGGTCCGCAACCATTTCCCTGATCAACTGCTCGTCAATGGAGGAGCTGGCAGCGACATGCCGGAGTCTCTTTGCCAAATACGACATGCATGATGTCGATTATACCAATGTCCAGGGTTACTACCGTAAGAACAAGAGATATTTCTTCGACCTGTATGACATGGTCAGGGAAGCTGGAGCCACAGAATCAGAGCTGGCGAAACTGCAGGCAGCCCTGGACAAATGCGTCATCTACAAAAACGCCACGCCTAGCTTCCTGGGCGAATTTGACATAGACACTTATTCAGGACTGAGCTCATACCTGCCAGCTGCGGGGACGGCTTTCCTGGACAGCTATTATAAAGAGTTTGAGTGGAATACGGCCGCCGGACTTGTGAAATAAGAAAATAATCCGTATATTTGCGCGCATTTTTTTGAAAAGCTAAGCTTTTGGTGCAATGGGGTCTGCCACAGCAGACTGAGTAACACATTTTAAAGACAAGACAATGAAACATTTTGAACTGAAAGGCCAGGTTCGCGAGACCGGCAACAAGGCAGTCATCAAGGCTCTTCGCAGCCAGGGACTCGTTCCATGCAACCTCTATGGATGCGGAATCGACAACGTTCTTTTCACCGTAACAGCAAAGGATCTCAAGGGTCTTACCCACAATCCGGCATCTTACATCGTTGACATCATTCTCGACGAGGGCAAGAAGTACACCGCTGTCGTACACGAGCTCCAGTTCCACCCAGTAGAGGACGTATGCCTTCACGTTGATTTCCTCGCAGTAAACGAGGAGAAGCCAATCGCAATCAAGGTTCCTCTCAACATCACAGGACATGCTGCCGGTGTTCAGGCTGGTGGTAAGTTCGTAAAGAACCAGCGTGAGCTTCGTATCAGCGCTCTCATGAAGAATCTTCCTGACCAGCTTGACGTTGACATCACCGAGCTCGGCATCGGACAGAACATCGTTGCAGGTGACCTCCACTATGACAACGTGACTATCCTCAGCCCGAAATCAACTATCATCTGCGGCGTCAAGGCTACTCGTCAGTCAGCACAGAATCGCTAGTATGAAGTACCTTATTGTCGGCTTGGGTAATATAGGCGCGGAGTACGCCCGCACAAGACACAATATGGGATTTATGGTGTTGGATGCCTGGGCTCAGGCATCCAATGCTGTTTTCCGTACCGTCCGGTACGGCGATGTAACCGAAATATCCTTCAAAGGAAGGAAACTTATTCTTCTCAAGCCTTCCACTTACATGAACCTCAGCGGAAACGCTGTGAGGTACTGGATGAACAAGGAATCAATCCCTGCGGAGAACCTGCTTGTGATCTGCGACGACCTTAACCTGCCGTTCGGAACGGTCAGGATGCGCAAGAAAGGCAGCGACGGAGGCCACAACGGCCTGAAGAACATCCAGGAGATGATCGGCACCCAGGAATACGCGCGTATAAGAATAGGAATTGGCAATGAATTTTCACAGGGCGGACAGATCGACTTCGTCCTCGGAGAGATCAGCGGAGAGCAGGCCGAAATGATGCCGGCAATTTGCGACAAGGTCATCGAGGGAGCAAAGTCATTTTCGACCGTTGGCGCGGATAGGACAATGAATTCTTTTAATGCAAAATAAAGTTTTTTAAACGTTTTTCTTGCATTTGTAAAACCGATTTTCTATCTTGCAGTCAGTTTTGAATATTTATGTTTAACGAACTATTTTAATTACACTAAAATCATGAAAGCACTTGTCGAGAAAATCAAGGCAGAGTATGAGCTCTTCGTTGTCAACGCTGACGCTCAGGTTGAGAAGGGAAACAAAGCAGCTGGCGCACGCGCACGTAAGGCCGCTTTGGAACTCATGAAGGACTTCAAAGAGTTCAGAAAAGCTTCGGTAGAGGCAGCTAAATAATTTCTGGACTACTAAAGAAATCTGCTGGGACTGTTCCTTTGGGAGCGGTCCCAATTCTTTTATAAAAAATTTAAGATTTTTTCACAATCCGTGCAACGTTTTAGTGCGCAAGTGCATCTATAATGCAGGTTTAGGTTTTAGTACACGTCTCGAACAGGTGGTATGAAGTGATTTCGTGCCGCCTGTTCAAGTTTTTTCTCGGGCCTCCTCCTATGAAAAATCGCATAAAATCCGTATATTGCTCTCGATAATGCTGAGACGTATATGAAAACCAAAATAGCAACCACCCTGGCCGTTATCCTCCTTTTATGCCTGCAGGCGTATGGAATACCGGCAAGGAGGATGGTTTACACCCTGACGCAGCCGGACGGCACTGAGATCAAGGTCATAATTAGCGGAGACGAGCACTTCAGAATAATGACCGACCTGGAAGGTCATGTCCTAACCAGGAACGAAGACGGATTCTACTGCTACGCTCTCTACAACTCCGACGGCACCAAATACAGCTCCGGCTTTCTCGCCGGAGAAAAAGCCCCGGGCCACATCCTTTCAGCCAGCACGTACATCCCGCAGACCGCCCTTTCCATGAGAGCGGCTGAAAGACGCAGGACCATTTCTTCATATGCGGAAAGCAACAGGAAGATTCTTCACACTCAGGCGACCAAGGGCGACAAGCCCGTGGTAAAGAGCCTCGTGCTGCTGATCGACATGGCAGACGTATCCATGAGCGAAAGCCATGACCGTGCCCTGTTTGACGATATGATAAACAAGAAAGGGTATTCGTACCATGGAGCGCATGGCAGCGCCAGGCAATATCTCGAAGAAATGTACAGGAATGACTGCGGATTCGAGTTCGTGGTCGCAGACACGGTACGGCTTTCCCATGAGCGGGCGTACTACTTCGCGAACAACCAGAAGGATGAAGACATAAGGCCTGCGGACGCCGTCAGGGAGGCCTGCATTAAGGTCCATCAGAAGGGAATCAACTTCAGCGAATTCGCCGACGAGAACAACGAAGTAAACAACATCATAGTATTCTGCGCAGGAAAGGACGAAGCCCAGGGCGGTGGCGAAGACTGCGTGTGGTCCCACCAGTGGAGCTTGGACGAAGCCGGGATCAGCCTGAGCCTAGACGGGGTCAAGATCAACCATTACCTCATCACGACTGAGATGAGCCTGATCCTTGAAGGAGTGCGGGAAAGCTATGATTTCGCCAGCATAGGCACATTGTGCCATGAGTTCAGCCACATGATGGGACTGATGGACTATTACGACACGGACTACGAGGCAAGCGGCGGTTACGGAAACGGCATGTTCGTATCGACCGCTCTGATGGATGGAGGAAACTACAATGACGACGGAAAAATGCCTCCCCACTACAATGCCGTGGATTATGACGACCTCGGAATCGGAAACTGCGAGACGCTGAAAGCCGGAGACTATACCCTCGAGCCGATTTCCAAGAACCGCCGTTTCCTCAAGATGGAGACGGAGACTGAAGGAGAGTATTATCTGTTCGAATGCAGGAGCACCAACGGCTGGGACAAATATATCGGAGGAAAGGGACTGGCCATATATCATATAAACAAGGGACGGACCCAGACCGGAATGTCCGACCAGTTCAAAAGAGTATTGTCTGCACAGGACAGATGGCTTCTGAACGAAATCAACTGCCGGCCCGACAATGAATGCGGCCACATATGCTCAGCCACTCCGGGCATCAGGGCGAAAGACGACCTTGGGATCTCGATGGAAAACGCTGGCCGGGCGTTCTACCCCCAGATAGGCCACACCGAGTTCGTCATGTCTCCTATATCCCTGACCAACATCTCGATGAACGGGGAGAATGTGACATTCACTGTCATCGATGAAAGAGAAGAAGCCCTCGTGCCTGACGTAAAAGACGTCACGAGCGACATCTTCCAGGATGCGGCAATCATTCAGTGGTCGTCCACCAAGGGATCATACGATGGCCCTGCGACGGTACGCTGGGGACCAAGCTCGAATTCCTCTGCCAATGAAGTGTCCGTCCTGCCTTATGAACCGGGCAAATATTCAGTGACCATAGAAGGCCTCGTTCCTAGGAAAGCCTACAAGGTCAATATCATATTCACGAAAGACAATGTCTCCGGAAAAGCGGGAGAGGCCAACTTCACGACCAAGAACACGATCGAGGGAAGCTATCCTTTCATCCACTTCCTCAACGTAAAGAGGGCTGACGACGGCTCATTCAGTTCCGGGACCGAGATTCCACTCAGGGTTTACAACCTGCTGAATGCGGAATCCGTGGAATGGTACTTCGATGGGAAGAAAATAACCGCCGGAGGCAACGGGTATTACCGTCTGGACAAGTCAGGTACCTTGAAAGCCTGCGTGTTCTACAAGGACGGCACCAAAGAGTTTATCATCAAGAAAATAACGGTGAAATAACATGAAGTACAGAATCATCATAAGCATTGTCGCCATATTCGCATTGCTATGCCCTTCATGCAGCTGCCACAAAGAGAAGCAGATAGACAGCCCATATCTCGACGAAACGGAGATAAACATACGCGTCAAGGGAAGATACGTGTTCAAATATGATCCTCTGACATGCCAGTACAGCTACAACCCTGATTACAGGACATTCCGCTGCTTTACTGACAACGCTTCGGACTATTTCAACGTAATGATGAAGAGCGCCCCGAAGAAAGAGGGTGAATACATCAATGCTGACCTGGTATATACGAAAGGAACCGGAGTCTCTTCCAACAAATCCCTGAAGTTCAAGGTTGTCAAGAAAGATGACTCCGGTAAAGTATGGCTATGGTGCTCGAAGAGCGAAATAGCCTTATGTATCCAGCTTATTGACTAGAAAGAAAGGGCGATCTGGATGAAGTCGTCAGCCTTGAGGGCTGCGCCACCGATAAGACCACCGTCGATGTCAGGCTGTGCGAAGAGCTCCTTGGCGTTTGAAGG
>JAFZTP010000145.1 GCA_017618815.1 Bacteroidales bacterium
CCTATATCTTCGGTATCGGCCGCAGCTCCGCCAGGAAGATCCTGGACAAGTGCGGTATCGATAGAACCATCAAAGTGGGTGACTGGAACGACGATCAGATTGCCAAGATCCGTACCGAGATCAACGAAGAGTACAAGATCGAAGGTGAGCTCCGCTCTACTGTCCAGATGAACATCAAGCGTCTCATGGACATCGGTTGCTACAGAGGCATCCGTCACCGTGGAGGCCTTCCTGTCCGTGGACAGAGCACCAAGAACAAGGCCCGTACACGGAAGGGTAAGAAGTCGACTGTTGCACACAAGAAGAAAGCACCTAAATAATCGATGAATTATGGCAAAGAAAACAACAACAGCAAAAAAGAGAGTCGTTAAGGTTGAAGCCGTTGGTGAAGCTCATATTTCATCAACCTTCAATAACGTTATCGTATCCCTCACCAATACTGTAGGCCAGGTTATCAGCTGGTCTTCAGCAGGTAAGTGCGGTTTCAGGGGTTCTAAGAAGAACACTCCGTACGCTGCCCAGATGGCTGCTGAGGATGCTGCCAAGAGCGCATTCGATGCTGGTCTTCGCAAGGTGAAGTGCTATGTAAAGGGCCCTGGCGCCGGACGTGAGTCTGCAATCAGGACTATCAACAATGCGGGTATCGAGGTTACCGAGATCATCGACGTGACCCCAATGCCTCACAACGGATGCCGTCCAAAAGGCCGTCGTAAAGTTTAACATTATTTAAGATTCAATTACTATGGCAAGATATACTGGACCTAGTACCAAGATCGCCCGCAAATTCGGCGAGCCTATCTATGGAGCAGATAAGTACTTTGAGAAAAGGAACTATCCTCCTGGACAGCACGGCGCCGCACGCAAGCGTGCAAGAAAGGCTACCGAGTATGGTAACCAGCTTAAAGAAAAACAGAAAGTAAAATATATGTACGGTGTTCTCGAGCGTCAGTTCCGCAACACTTACGAGAAAGCGTCACGTCTTCCTGGCCAGCCTGGTGAGAACCTTCTCTTCCTCCTTGAGTCAAGGCTTGACAACCTCGTATACCGTTTCGGTATCGCTCCTACAAGGGCAGCTGCACGTCAGCTCGTTCTTCACCGTCATATCACTCTTAACGGTGCAGTCTGCAACATTCCTTCTGCACAGGTTAAGCCAGGTGACGTAATCGCAGTAAGAGAGAGGTCAAAGAGCCTCGAGGTGATCACGAACAGCGTTGCTGCCGCAACTAAGTTCTCATGGATCGAGTTCGACGCCAAGACTCTCACTGGTAAGTACCTCAATGTCCCTGCAAGAGAGGACATTCCTGAGAACATCAACGAGCAGCTGATCGTCGACCTTTACTCCAAGTAATAAATAAACACCTAAAAAGAAAAATTATGGCAATCTTAGCATTTCAGAAACCAGACAAGGTAATAATGCTCGAAAGCACCGATACCGTAGGTCGTTTCGAGTTCAGGCCTCTTGAACCTGGATACGGACAGACTATAGGTAACGCCCTTCGCCGCATCCTGTTATCTTCACTGGAAGGCTTTGCCATCAGCGCCATCAAGATCACGGGAGTGGACCAGGAGTTCGCTACCATCCCTGGCGTAATCGAGGGAATGCAGGACATCATTCTCAACCTCAAGCAGGTTAGATTCAAGAGAATGGTTGATTCTGTTGACTCCGAAGTGGCAAACATTACTATAAGCGGCAAACAGGAGTTTACCGCAGAGGATATTTCCAAAGGATTGTCTTCTTTCAAGGTGCTGAATCCTGAGCTGCATATCTGCACGCTCGAGCCATCAGTTAAATTCGAGATTTCCATCACCATCACCAAGGGACGTGGTTTCGTTCCTGCTGATGAGGAGAGGGATGAGAACACACCTATCGGAACTATTCCGGTAGATGCTATCTACACTCCTATCCGCAAGGTGAACTGGACTGTCGAGAACTGGCGTGTCGAGCAGAAGACCGACTACGAAAAGCTGAACCTGGAGATTGTTACCGATGGTTCCATCTCTCCTAACGCAGCTCTTCAGGATGCAGCCAACATCCTCATCTATCACTTCAAGTTGTTCACTGACGACAAGAAGATGACTCTCGAGAGCACGGTTGAGACCGACTCCAAGGAGCTTGATGAGGAGTCACTCCGCATGAGACATCTCCTTCTCACCAAGCTTTCTGACATGGGCCTTTCTGTAAGGGCTTACAACTGTCTGAAGGCTGCTGACATCGACACATTCGCTGACCTCGTTTCTTACTCAAGGGCAGAGCTCATGAAGTTCCGCAACTTCGGTAGGAAGTCGCTCAACGAGATCGATATCCTCGTGGAGAAGATGAAGCTCTCATTCGGTATGGATGTCAGAAAGTATAATATTGAACCTAAGAAAAAGAACGTATAATCATGAGGCACAATAAAGCAATCAATCACCTTGGACGTAAAAGCGGACACCGCAAGGCCCTCCTCGCCAACATGGCTTCATCCCTGATCCTCCACAAGAGAATCAAAACCACCGTTGCCAAGGCTAAGGCTCTTAAGATGTATGTCGAGCCGCTCATCACCAAGTCTAAGGATGACTCTACTCACTCTCGCCGAGTTGTCTTCAGCTACCTTAAGGACAAATACGCTGTAACTGAGCTCTTCCGCACTATCGCTCCGAAGATCGCTGACCGTCCGGGCGGATACCTCCGTATCCTCCACACCGGTTTCCGTCAGGGCGATGCTGCCGAGATGGCTCTTATCGAGTTCGTTGATTTCAACGAGGCTGCTCTTGCAAGCGCTGCTCCTAAGAAGGAAGAGGCTAAGAAGACTACCCGTCGTAGCCGTGCAAAGAAGGCTGAGGCTCCTAAGGCCGAGGCTGCTGAGGCACCAGCTGCTGCAGAAGAGGCTCCAAAAGCAGAGTAATCAGTCTCTGACTGTCAACATAAAAAGGGACGGACCGGAAGGTCCATCCCTTTTTTGTATCCTCTTCTCCCGCCTTCCGCTGTCGTCAGCGGCGGGATCCTCGTGGTCTCGGCTCTGTTCCGCCGACTCCGTCGGCTCCATCCCTCCCAATGTCTACTTCGTCCTGCTTCGCAGAACTCGTATCCATCGGGCCCCTCCCTCTAACGTGGCCGAGGGTGGCCACGCTCGCCGCGACCAGAGGACACCCGCCGTTCTTCATAGCGACGACGGCCACTCCCTCGCTCTCCGCTTTTCTCAATGCCTCCGGTGTTTCCGCCTCCCGGTCGCACAAATCCGCTGGTAGTCTACTGAAAATTGCCGGCCGGACAGGGAGATAAGGATTCAGCATTGAACTTGGACCCTGGAAATTGGAAGCTTTACCGGGGTATAACGAAAAAAGGATGACCTTTGAAAGATCATCCTTTGAATCGTGTCGGGGTACTGTGACTCGAACACAGGACCCTCTGGTCCCAAACCAGATGCGCTAGCCAACTGCGCCACACCCCGATAACATCCCTTCGGGTTCGCCCCTCAGGTCCCATCGCAAACTTCTGTTCCGATTGGGATTGCAAAGGTACTGACTTTTTTCAAAAAAACAAATTTTCTTGGAGATTTTGTGAAAAATCGCGATTCGTTTTTGTATATTTGTCCCAAAGCATCGCATTATGATAATACAGGCTAAAGGGATAGAAAAGAGTTTCGGAACGCTGAAAGTACTCAAGGGAATTGATTTCGAGGTGAAGAAGTCCGAGGTCGTTTCCATAATGGGCGCCAGTGGAGCCGGCAAGTCAACTCTCCTCCAGATTCTCGGAACCCTCTCCACTCCGGATGCCGGATCCCTTCTGATCGACGGCACCGACGTGCTCTCTCTCGGATCGAAAGCCCTTTCAGCCTTCAGGAACAAGAAAATCGGCTTCGTCTTCCAGTTCCACCACCTTCTCCCGGAATTCAATTCCCTTGAGAACGTGATGATCCCAGGGTTCATTGCAGGCCGTCCTGACAAGGAAATCCGCAAGGAAGCCATCGCCCTTCTGGAAACCCTCGGGCTTGCCGAGAGGATGGACCATAAGCCGTCCGAACTGTCCGGAGGCGAACAGCAGCGCGTTGCAATCGCCAGAGCCCTCATCAACAAGCCGGCGGTACTCTTTGCCGACGAGCCTTCAGGTAATCTCGACAGCGCTACCAAGGCCGATCTTCACAAACTTTTCTTCGAACTGCGCGACCGTCTGGGCCAGACTATAGTCATAGTGACTCATGATCCCGGACTCGCTGAGATGTGCGACCGCACGTTTTTCATGCGCGACGGACTGTTCGAAAACCAGACCGGCAACCCGGCAGCTCGGACCATCAATCCATAAAGGCGATACTGCCTTATCCGGAATCATGGGAGTCTTCAGGTTCAAAAAATTCGAAGTCATCAACGAGCGTTCCGCCATGAAGGTCGGGACTGACGGAGTCATACTCGGCGCGGCAGTGACTTTGCCGGTGACCGAAAAGGCAGCCGCTGCCACCAGAGTCCTGGACGCGGGTACAGGCACGGGAGTCGTCGCCCTGATGATTGCGCAGAGGTGTGAGAACGCCATGGTCATAGGCATCGACATCGATGCCGGCGCGGCCGCAGAAGCTTCGATGAACTTCAGCAACTCCCCTTGGAAGGACAGGCTCGAAGCCAGGCTTCAATCCCTCCAGGAGACTGAGGGACAATTTGACCTGATAGTCTCGAATCCTCCATATTTCGACAGTTCGCTGGAGAACCCGGATCCTGGAAAGACACTTGCCAGACATACCGGGACCATGTCCTACAGGACGCTTATTGACTATGCCGTGGAACATTTGGACGAAGAGGGCAGCCTGTCAATGATCCTCCCGTCCGACAGGGAGCGCGACCTTCTCCGCTACGCAAGGATGAACGGATTCTACCCGGCAAGGATTCTGCGAATACGTACTGTGCCTCATAAGGAACCGATGCGCTTCGTGGTCGAGCTGCGTCAGGGCAGGAGGGAAATGGAGGAGGAAGAAGTCGTGATACAAGAAAAAGGCCGGTATACCGAGCGGTACACCGACCTTGTAAGGGATTTCTACCTCTGGGCCTAGTCTTCCGGGTGCCTTTCCCGCTTTTCGCGAAGACGGCCTATCTGCTGGCGGCGGAACTTCTCTTCCGCAACGATCAGCTTGGCAACTTTATCTACCGGAATGACCTTGCGGTATTTTTCCAGATATTGCACATCGATCTCGCGTGAAGCGTTGACCGCTTTCAGGTAAGCCTGCAGCCTGAGGTCCAGTTCCTCTTCGGAAGCTGATTCCTGAATGGCCTTCTCCAGTCTCTTGTACGACTTCATCATCTTTTCAAAGCACTTGGCCCTGGCATTGTCAGCCTCATTGTAGAGAGGCCAGAACTTGGCGGCCTCCGATGGAGTAAGGTCTATCTCCGTGGTGATGAAGGCAATGCGTTCGCTCTTTACTTTCTCTTTCCAGTCAGAGTGTTTCTGGGTATGGGCCATCATGTCGAAAGACAGGAGCGCGGCCATGATAAATGCGATAAATGTCAGTTCAGTTTTCATTTCCTAAATAAGCAATTTGTTCAACTGAAGTATGTGTCTGAATGAGATACTCCAGAATGTCGTCCTCGGAGGACACTTCTGTCGTATCGTCACTTTCCGAGTAATACAGATATGAATCTATGGACGGGATCAGCTCGGCGATGCCGAACTCCTCTGAATGTTCTCCGCTGAGGATGCTCCTTGAAGAAAGGGTGAGAATGGCGGACCCGACGGTCACTATTGCGACAAACGCTGCGACCAGGGCCGCATATGGCCTCATCCTGCTCCATCCGGAGACAGCCTCTTCCTGCGGAATGGCCGAGAGCCTTGTCTTAAGGTTCTCGAAATACCCTTCCGGGACATTATGATAGATTTTCCTTTCCATATCCGGTTCTTTAGACACAAAAACAGGGCAAAGGTTAAAAATTTTCTTTCAGCAACCCTTTTATTTTTTCATGCGCGAAATGGTAGGACGCCTTTAGAGAACTGACAGAAGATCCCAGTATCTCGGAAATATCTTCATATTTCATATCATCAAAATACCTCATCGTAAAGACCATCCTCTGCTTTGTCGGAAGCTTCTGGATCGCTTTCAGAAGCAGGCGCTCAGCCTCGTCTCCGTTGAAATAAGGGTCATCCTCCACCAGCCTTTCCAATTCCGCGGTAAGGCTCCCTGAAGAAAGCAGACTGCGGAGGCTTTTCTTCCTGAGGAAGTTCAGCGTCTCGTTCGTGGCGATGCGGTATATCCATGTAAAAAGCTGCGCTTCCCCCCTGAAGGATGGAAGTGCAGCCCATATCTTGACAAATATCTCCTGGAGAAGATCGTCGGTGTCTTCGTGGCAGCAGGTAAACCTGCGGACGTGCCAGTAGAGTCTTTCACTGTAGCCTGAGACTATCTCGTTGAAAGCTCTTTCGTGCTGGCCGCTGTTCCAGAGACCGATGATCTCCTTGTCGGACATTTATCGGTTCATTACTTTCTTTGCAGCCTTAGCGATGTGTGCGGCGTCAAGTCCGTAGGCAGCCATGAGCTCCTTAGGAGTACCTGACTGGCCGAAACGGTCTCCACCGTTGACCATCTCCATCGGGGTAGGGGCCCTGCGGGCGAGAACGCCGGCTACGAGCTCTCCGAGACCGCCTGCGCTGTTGTGCTCCTCGGCAACGACTACGCCCTTGGTCTTGAGTGCGGAAGCCACGATCGTAGCCTCGTCGAGAGGCTTGATGGTAGCGACATTGATCACCTCAGCGCAGATGCCTTCGGACTCGAGAGCCTCGGCAGCCTGGAGAGCCTCCCATACAAGGTGGCCCGTAGCGATGATGGTGACATCCTTTCCTTCATTCATGACATAAGCCTTGCCGATCTCGAAAGGCTCATCCTCAGGAGTGAAGTTAGGAACTGAAGGACGGCCGAAACGGAGATAGACCGGACCGTCATATTTAGCTGCGGCGATAGTCGCATTCTTTGTCTGGTTGAAGTCGCAAGGGTTGATGACGACCATTCCCGGAAGAGCGCGCATGAGTGCGATATCCTCCATTGTCTGGTGCGTAGCGCCGTCCTCGCCGAGAGTGATTCCGGCGTGGGATGAAGCAAGCTTGACATTGGTATGGCCATAGGCAACCTCCTGGCGGATCTGGTCATAGACGCGTCCGGTGATAAACTCGGCAAATGAACCTGCGAAAGGAATCTTGCCGGTGATGGCGAGACCTGACGCAACGCCTACCATGTTAGCCTCGGCGATGCCGCACTGAACGAATCTGTCAGGGAACTCTGCTGCGAAAGCGTCCATCTTGAGCGAACCTTTCAGGTCAGCGGTGAGCGCAACGACTCTCGGATCAGCCTTTCCTGCCTCGAGGAGGCCTACGCCGAATCCGCTGCGGGTATCTTTCTTTCCTGTATCGATATATTTCTTCATAACTCTTTCAAATTAAAAATCACCCAATGTCTCTTCGAGCTGCTTCATGGCCTCGGCGCACTGCTCCTCTGAAGGGGCCTTGCCGTGCCACTTATGTGTTCCTGCCATGAAATCTACTCCGTGGCCCATTTCGGTGCGGAAAAGAATCATGCAAGGCTTACCGTTGCTCTTGTTGATCTTCTTGGCCTCGTTGTATGCGTTGAGGATGGCCTCGATGTCATGACCGTCAGCCACGATGGTGTTCCATCCGAAAGCTTTCCACTTTGCCTCAAGGTCTCCCTGACCGGAAACCTCGTCCACAGGACCGTCGATCTGCTGGCCGTTCCAGTCGGTCATCGCAATCAGGTTGTCGAGATTGTGGTGGGCCGCAAACATCGCAGCCTCCCAGAACTGACCCTCTTCTGTCTCGCCGTCGCCGCAGAGTACATAGGCATAGCTGTCTTCGCCTGACATCTTCTTTCCGAGAGCGAGGCCTGCAGCGACTGAAAGACCCTGTCCGAGGGAACCTGAGCACTGGGAAACGCCAGGAAGGTCATGCTCCACTGAAGGATGACCCTGGATCCTTGAACCATACTGTCTGAGTGTTGCAAGTTCGCTTGCCGGATAGTAACCTGCGCGAGCGAGGACGGCGTAATAAACCGGTGCGAGGTGGCCTGCGGAAAGGATGAACATATCCTGACCCTTGCCTTCGCGGGTCCATGTCGCAGGATCCTGCTTCATGACGCCGAAATAGAGTGTTGTCAGGATGTCGGTGCTGCTGAGCGATCCGCCCGGGTGGCCGGACTTGGCCATGCAGACCATCCTGATGATGTCTCTCCTAACCTGAGAGGCGACTTTCTTCATTTCTTCAATAGTAGCCATATTTTTATACGATATATGTTTTCGAACTTTCAAAGATAGCAATATTTTTTCCAATTTGAGTTATATTTGCAGTCAAAGAAAATTATAAGAATGAAACATATACGCAATTTCTGCATAATCGCACATATCGACCACGGCAAGAGTACTCTCGCCGACCGTCTGCTCGAGCTGACCAAGACTCTTGCCGACCGCGATATGGAAAATCAGGTTCTTGACGACATGGATCTGGAGAAGGAGAAGGGAATCACGATCAAGAGCCACGCGATCCAGATGGACTATACGTACAAAGGCGAAAAATATACGCTCAATCTCATCGACACTCCGGGACATGTCGATTTCTCATATGAAGTCTCACGCTCCATCGCCTCATGCGAAGGAGCCCTGCTCGTAGTGGACGCATCCCAGGGCGTCCAGGCCCAGACAATCTCCAACCTCTACCAGGCGATCGACCATGGTCTCGAGATCATCCCGGTGCTGAACAAGATTGACATGGACTCAGCCATGGTCGAAGTGGTCACCGACGAAGTCTGCGACCTGCTCGGCTGCGACCCGGAGGATGTCTATAAAGTCTCCGCCCGCACCGGCGAAGGAGTGGCTCCGCTGCTGGATGCGATCATCGAAAAGATACCTGCGCCGAAGGGCGACCCGGAGGCTCCTCTGCAGGCCCTTATCTTCGACTCCGTGTTCAACTCCTTCAGGGGCATCATAGCCTACTTCAAGGTAGTGAACGGAAGCATCCGCAAGGGGGAGAAAGTCAAGTTCTTCAATACTGGCAAGGAATATGACGCCGACGAGATCGGAGTGCTCAAGATGCAGCTCAAGCCGACGGACGAAGTGTCATGCGGAGACGTGGGCTACATCATCTCCGGCATCAAGGCCGCCGCCGAGGTCAAGGTGGGAGATACCATCACCCACGTGGAGAATCCGTGCAAGGAAGCCATCGCCGGTTTCGAAGAAGTGAAGCCTATGCTCTTCGCAGGTATGTACCCGGTCCAGGCTGACCGTTACGAAGACCTCCGCTCTACCCTCGAGAAATTCCAGCTCAACGACGCCTCGTTCGTGTATGAGCCGGAGTCGTCTCTGGCACTGGGCTTCGGCTTCCGCTGTGGCTTCCTGGGACTGCTGCACCTGGAGATCGTGCAGGAGAGGCTCTTCAGGGAGTTCTCCATGGACGTGATCACCACCGTCCCTAACGTGTCCTACAAAGTCTATACGACCAGGGGAGAGGTCATCGACGTGCATAACCCGTCCGGCCTCCCGGCGCCGACCCTCATCGAGCACATCGAGGAGCCGTACATCCGCGCCCAGATCATCACCAACACAGAATTCTACGGCCCGGTAATGAAACTCTGCATGGACAAGCGCGGAGTGCTTACCGGAGAGCATTACATAACGTCCAACCGTGTCGAGCTCACATACGAAATGCCGCTCTCGGAGATCGTGTTCGACTTCTATGACAAGCTGAAGTCCATCTCCAAGGGATATGCTTCGTTCGACTACCATGTGATGGGCTACCGTCAGGCAAGGCTCGTCAAGCTCGACATCCTTCTGAATGGTGACCCGGCCGACGCCTTGTCGTCGCTCATCCATGAGGACCATGCCTACGACTTCGGCAGGAAGATCTGCCTGAAGCTCAAGGACCTCATCCCGAGACAGCAGTTCGACATCGCCATCCAGGCGGCTATCGGCGCCAAGATCATCGCCAGGGAAACCGTGCGCCAGGTTCGAAAGGACGTGACCGCAAAGTGCTACGGCGGTGATATCACGCGTAAGCGCAAGCTGCTCGAGAAACAGAAGGAAGGAAAGAAAAGGATGCGCCAGATTGGTACCGTCCAGGTGCCTCAGAGTGCTTTCATGGCCGTTCTTAAACTTGATTAGCCATGCTTGGAGTCGCTGTATTGCTTACCGTTTTCAACCGCCGCGAGAAGACCCTCGCGTGCCTCGACAATTGCTATCGCCAGATCGATGGCATGAAGGCGGCGGGCGAATATGATTTCACCGTCTATCTGGTGGACGACGGAAGCACCGACGGCACTTCCGAGGCAGTCCGCGGAAAATATCCCCAGACCGTGCTGATCCGCGGAAACGGCGGGCTCTACTGGAACAGGGGGATGCGTCTGGCCTGGGAGAAGGCGGCAGAGAAAGACTATGACTTCTATCTCTGGCTGAATGACGACACCTTGATGAAGGAAGGCGCCCTCGGGATCCTGATGGAGACATCCGTCTTCCTGAAACATAAGGCGATCATCGCCGGGACATGCGTGAACCAGGCAGGGGAACTGTCCTACGGAGGCCGCACCCGTTCCAACAGACTGATCAATCCGGATCCGGCCATACCGGAGCCATGCCATATGTTCAACGGCAACCTTGTGCTGGTGCCGAAGGCCGTATACGAGGTGCTCGGCTCGCTTGAGCCGAAGTATCAGCACACCTTCGGAGATTATGACTACGGAGTGCGCGCTGTCAAGGCCGGGATTCCGAGAGTAGTAGCTCCGGGAATCCTCGCTGAATGCGACCGCAACCCGGGAATCCCAGAATGGAGGGACTCGTCGCTGTGCCTTAAGGACAGGTTCAGGTTCCTTACCAGCCCGAAAGGAAGGCCGCCGAGAGAGCAGTTCCTTTTCGACAGCCGGCTCAACGGAGCTTTCTACGCGATAGGGCACGGGCTCTCGCTGATGTTCAAAGTACTGTTTCCAAAACGAAGATAAATGGGTAAATTCAATGCAGCCTTGAAGTCCATGAGACTTCGCACATTGCCGCTGTCCCTCTCCGGAGTGGTCCTGGGAATATTGCTGGCCTACGCTGACTATCGCGTGGACTGGAAAGTGGCCCTGCTGGTCATGCTGACCTGCGTCAGCCTGCAGATATTGTCCAACCTCAGCAACGAGCTGGGTGACGTGCTCCACGGCACCGACACTGCCGAAAGGGTGGGACCGAGCTACGGACTCAATTCCGGAGCTCTCAGCATCGGGTTCATGAAAGGACTCATCGCAGGGGCCGTCGTGGCCTGCCTGGTCTTCGGCGGACTCATGATATGGCAATCATACGGAACGCTGCTCGCCCTTGAGCCGGTCTGCCTGATGATGCTCGGCGTCGCCGCCATAAGCGCCGCGATGAAATATACTCTCGGCCGGAATCCATATGGATACAGAGGCCTGGGAGACATCTATGTATTCCTGTTCTTCGGCATCGTGTCGGTTCTGGGCTCATATTTCGTGGCCGCCCACACCATCTCCTCATGGATACTTCTGCTGCCGGCCTCCGGCATCGGACTGCTCAGCGTGGGTGTGCTGAACATCAACAATATCAGGGACATGGAAACTGACGCAGCCAACAGGAAGACCGTGACGCTCAGGCTCGGTCTCAGGGGAGCCAGAATCTACCAGACCATACTCACCGTTCTCGGATGCACCTGCCTGCTGGCCTACTGCGCCTTCAGGTTCTTCGATATATGGCATTACCTTTTCGTGCTGCTGATCCCGTTATATGTTCCTGTGCTTTCCATGGTATGGACCAGGACCGGCAAGGAACTCGACAAGGCTTTGCCGATGCATGTTATAGTCACATTCCTCACAGCCCTCGCCATGGGTCTGGGCTACATAATCTACCTTTTCTGACATGGCTGACAATGATTGGAAAAAAAGGCTCGGCGTGGTTTTCTCGACCAACCCCGACTTTGCTTATGAAGAAGAATCCTCCGCGGAGGAAGAGACCCTGTCTCCTGACAAGCAGAAACTTATCGTTTCCCTTGACCGCCGCAACAGGGGAGGAAAGCAGGTTACTCTGGTGACCGGCTTCGTGGGGAGCGCCGACGACCTCAAGGAGCTCGGAAAGACTCTGAAGGTGCGCTGCGGCGTGGGCGGCTCTGCCAAGGACGGAGAAATCACCATACAGGGTGACCTCAGGGACAAAGTGACTGCACTCCTAAAAGATATGGGCTATGTCAAGGCTAAAAGAGGTAACTGACGCATTCCTGAGCGGACAGCTCCTGCTGCCTACGGAGGATCCTGGCTATGTTGCCCAGGTCTCTCATTCGTGGGCTGACTGTCCGGGGAATGAATATTACATACTCGGAGCCGTGGTCGTGGCCGTGATGCTTATGGGTTCCCTGCTCCAGGCAGTCCCGAGAGCGGTCAAAAGTTTCTTCAGCACCAAGCAGATAATGACCGTGGGCATGAGCATGAACCTGTCCCATATCAGGAACGTGGCTGCCGTGGCCATGCTGCTCCCGTTCTGCATAGGCGTCGACTATTTCAGGATCTTCCGCCCGGCCTTCATGGAAAGAGTCCCGGCCGGATTCAACGTCGCCGTGATTTTCGTGTGCCTGGTGGCATTCCTTATGCTCCGTGCGATGATGAGATATATCATCAATCCGGACAATGTCAATCCGGACATCTTCAGGATAGTCTTCCGGTTTGCCTATGATTTTTTCATAGTCCAGTCGTTAATCTTCCTGCTCCTGATAGCGGTTTCTTCCCTGTTTCCGGATACCGTATTGATTGTCAGGAAGGTCGCGATGGCCTCTCTGTGCATCGTCTATTTGGTCTTTCTGACCAGAAAATTGCAGATTTTGACAAACTCTTGCAATCTATTCGCAGCATTTTTGTATCTTTGCGCCCTTGAAATAGTACCTGCCGGCGCGATTGCAGCTGTGGCTATATTATTGTGAGTAATATGACCGTAAAAAAAATATTGATTTCGCAGGCGGCTCCGATGAATGCCGCTCCCTACGATGTTCTGAAGGATAAGTTCGGTGTTGATATCGAGTTTCGTCCGTTCTTTCTCATTGAACCCCTTTCTTCAAGGGAGTTCAGGACCCAGAGGATAAACATTCTCGACTATACGGCTATTGTCTTCTCTGCAAGGCATACGATCGATGCATTCTTCCAGCTTTGTGAGGAACTCAGGGTCAAGGTCCCTGAGACAATGAAGTACTTTTGCACGACCGAACAGGTCGCAATGTATCTTCAGAAGCACATCGTCTTCAGAAAGCGCAAGATATTCTACGGTACGGGCACTCCGCAGTCCGTGCTTGACCTCATCGGCCCTAAGCACAAGGGAGAGAAGTTCCTTATCACCGCTTCCGGTTCCGGCAGCAGCGATTCCATGACCAAGCTCTTCGATGCAGCCGGCCTCGACTATACTACCGCGGCCTTTGTCAAGCCAGTTTCCCAGGACCTGAAGGACGTCAAGATTGACAACTACAACGTGATTGTATTCTACAATCCTGCCGACGTCAAGTCCCTTTATGAGAACTTCCCTGAGTACAAGCCGACGGATACCCGTTTCGTGACATTCGGCAGGCAGATTGTCGCTTCCATGGAGGAAGCCGGCCTTCCTGTGGAGATCAAGGCTCCTACTCCGGAGGCTCCTTCTGTCGCCAAAGCCCTCGAGCTCTATCTCGGGGCTGCGAAGTAATGTTCACGCTTCCAAAGAAGGAGAGAATACATGGCACGCAGGCTGTTTCAAGGCTTCTTGCCAAGGGCCGTTACGGATATCACGGAGCACTGAAATATTGCTGGCTTTACCCTAATGGGGAAGAAGAATCCCGGATGATGGTGTCCGTGTCCAAGCGCTTTTTCAAGAGGGCCGTCAAGAGGAATCTCCTCAAGCGCCGCCTCCGCGAAAGCTACCGTCTCCAGAAAGACGCGTTCCCTTCCGGTCTGGACATCATGTTCGTGTACAATACGAAGGAGATACTGGAATCCAGGGAAATCTATGCGCTGGTCGGCGAGATCGCCGAAGAACTGAAAACCAAGGTTTCTTCCGATGCGCAGACTGTCTGAAATACTCAAGAAGATAATGATAGCCCCATTCGTGGGGCTTATCCTGTTTTATAGATATTGCATATCACCGTTGAAACCGCCATCCTGCCGGTTCACCCCTACATGTTCCCAGTATGCTCTCGAAGCGTTCAGGAAGCATGGTCCGATAAAGGGGCTTTATCTGTCAGTCCGCAGGATACTCCGCTGCCATCCGTGGGGAGGAAGCGGATATGACCCTGTTCCGTAATATGCCGAAGAAAGAATACATAAGGAAGATGTTTGACAGCATTGCCGGAGATTACGACATGCTGAATCATATAATGTCCCTCGACGTGGACAAAAGCTGGAGGCGCAAGGCCATCAAGGCAATACTCGCGGACGGCCGGGCCCATGATGTCCTGGATCTCGCCTGCGGCACCGGCGACTTCTCCATAGCCCTTGCAAAGGCCATGGGAGACGGCGGCGGCAAGGTCACCGGGGTCGATCTCTCGGAAGGAATGCTCGAAGTCATGAAAAAGAAAGTGGATGCGGAGGGTCTCGGGGACATGATATCCATGTCCGTCGGAGACGGGGAGTCCCTTCCGTTCGAAGACGGGAAGTTCAGCGATGTCTCCATCGCATTCGGCATCCGCAACTTCGAGGACAGGCCAGCCGGCCTGAGGGAGATGCTCAGGGTGCTGGCTCCTGGCGGAAAACTGGTCATACTGGAGCTGTCCATGCCGGAATTCCCGCCGGTCAGGTGGCTCTACAAGCTCTATTTCCTGCATATCCTTCCATGGATAGGAGGCATGATTTCCGGGGATAAGGGCGCATACAGGTATCTGCCGGCATCGGTCGTCGGATTCCCTGACCACAGGACGTTCATGGCTACCATGAGGGAATGCGGCTTCCGCAACGTCACTCACAAAGCCTTTACTTTTGGTATCTGCAGGATGTATATCGGAGAAAAGTAGTCCCGTTTTCTTCATTTGGTGAGAATCTTGTAGTATATTTGTAGTTCAGTCTTTTGATAACTATATCATTCTATGGATAAGAAAAAGTTCAGTTTGTGGAACATGATCACTTCTCTGGCTGTGCTCGCAGTCGCTGCAGTGACCTATTTGTCCACCATAGAGCCGACTGCGTCCTTCTGGGACTGCGGCGAGTTCATCGCTTCGTCATACAAGCTTGAGGTAGGCCACCCGCCAGGAAACCCTGTTTTCCAGCTTATCGCCCGCTTCTTCACCATGTTTACCGGTGCGTCCGGAGCGGCCGTGGCCGTCAATGCGATGAGCGCCGTCTGCTCTGCGCTGACTATCTATTTCCTTTACCTGACAATTGTCTTCTTCGCCAAGAAGCTCGCAGGAAGCAAGGAGGATTACTCCCTCGGGGAGGCTGTAGCCATTCTGGGCAGCGGAGCCGTAGGAGCCCTCGCATATTGCTTCTCGGATACATTCTGGTTCTCGGCAGTCGAAGGTGAGGTGTACGCGATGTCATCCCTGTTTACCGCAGCGGTATTCTGGGCCATGACCAAGTGGTACGAGCAGGCCGACAGGCCAGGCTCCTCCCGCTGGATCGTGCTCATCTCGTTCCTCATGGGCCTCTCCATCGGCGTCCACCTGCTGAATCTGCTGGCAATTCCGGCAATCGTCTTCATTTACTACTACCGCAAGCGCGAGGACAAGCCGTTCTCCTTCAAGGAGTGTCTCGGCATCTTCATGATATCGGTAGTGATCCTCGGCCTGCTTCTCTTCCTGATAATCCCTTATCTCCCGAAGACCGCGGCTTATGTGGACCTCTTCTTCGTGAATTCTCTCGGCCTTCCGATGAACAGCGGAGCAGCCTTCTTCATGCTGGCTGTCATCGCCCTGTGCTTCTGGGGCCTCTTCAAGACCTATGACCTCGGCAAAGTATTCTGGAACACTGTCCTGCTCTGCTTCACCACCATCGTCATCGGCTTCTCGATATTCAGCATCATAATCATCCGCGCAAGCGTCAAGACTCCTACCAACGAGAACCAGCCGGACAATGCCTTCTCCCTCGTGAGATATCTCTCCCGCGAGCAGTATGGTTCGTCCCCGCTGATCTATGGCCAGTACTATGACGCTCCGTACGATACTTACGTGCCTAAATACTGGGCCCGCGTGGGGGACAAGTATATCAAGGCTGACGGCCCTGTCTCTCCGAAGTACAAGTCCTCGGGCAAGATGCTCTTCCCTCGTATGTGGAGCTACTCCTCAGACGGACGCTACGAGGATTTCTACGATGTCTACACGAAGGGCAAAGGCTCCCTCGTCCCTGGCTCCAATACCAGGAAGCCTACTTTCGGGGCCAACCTTTCATACTTCTTCGATTACCAGCTCAACTGGATGTACTGGCGCTATTTCATGTGGAATTTCGCCGGTCGCCAGAATGACATACACAGTCCTGCCCCTGGAAACCTTTTCTATGGCAACTGGGAAAGCGGAATCGGGTTTATCGACAGCATCCGTCTGGGCGACCAGTCGGCCGCTCCGGCACCGCTTTCGGAGAACAAGGGCAAGAACCATTATTACATGCTTCCGCTGCTTCTCGGCCTGATCGGCCTGTTCTTCCAGTTCGAGAAGGACAAGCGCGGTTCATGGCTGGTGTTCCTCATGTTCTTCATGACCGGCATCGCCATCGTGATCTATCTGAACCAGCCGCCTTACCAGGTGCGCGAGCGTGACTATGCCTACGCCGGCTCGTTCTATATGTTCTCGATGTGGATAGGCTTCTCCGTGATCGCCCTGTATGACATGGCCAAGAAACTGCTGAAGTCCGGTGATTCAGTCGTCGCTTCTGCGGCAGTGACAGTCGCCTGTCTTCTCGTGCCTGGGCTCATGGCTGCGCAGAACTGGGATGACCATGACAGAAGCAACCGTTACACTGCGGTCGAGATGGCCAGGAACTATCTCAACTCTGTCGGACCGAACGGATTCATAATCACCCATGGCGACAACGATACCTTCCCTCTCTGGTATGCCCAGGAGGTGGAGAACGTGCGTCAGGACGTAAGGCTTCTGAACACATCCCTGCTCGGTACGGACTGGTACATCGACCAGATGAAGTATGCGATCAACAATTCCGCTCCGCTTCCTCTGACCGTCGAGCCTGTCCAGTATCTGTATGGTACCAATGACGTGGTATATCTCAATGACAACAGGAACCAGGTCATCCCTATCGCTGACGTGATGAGGGTGTTCAAGCACAACGACGCCAAGATCGCTCTCCAGGACGGCCGCAGGATCGACTATATTATGTCCCGCAAGATAAGCGTTCCGGTCAACAAGGAGAACGCCCTCAAGTCCGGCATCGTTCCTGAGAAATATGCCGACCAGATACTCGACGAGATAATCCTCGAAGTGCCTAAGGACAAGAACTTCCTCAGCAAGCAGGAGCTCTTCTTCCTCGACCTTCTTGCAGGATATCAGTGGGACAGGCCGATCAACATGCTCAACATGGGCGGGGAGATCAAGCTGGGCCAGGACAAGTATCTGATGTACGAAGGCTTCTCTTCCAAGCTTGTTCCGCTGGAGAACAGGATCGTCAGCCAGTCCATCGGAAAGGCCGACCTGGATGATCTCTACGACAAGATCATGAATGTCTATACCTGGGATTCCATCAAGAGGAAAGACTACTATGTGGATTACCAGAACCTATATACCTTCCTCGGTGTGTTCCCGCAGAGGGAGCTCTTCGCGAAAGTCTCCGATGCCCTCATCATGGCAGGGGAGTTCGAGAAAGCTGAAAAGGTGCTTGACAAGTGCATGGAGTGCGTTCCTGAGGACGTCCTGCCTCTCGAGAGCATCTGCCTTGGATTCACCATGAATGACCTCCAGGTGGTGAACATCATCTCGCAGTACTATCTGCTCGGGGCTCCTGACAAGGCCCGCCGTCTCGGAGCGAATCTCTCGGAGGCCCTCCTTCATACGATCGGCTTCTACATCGAGTATTCCGGAGTTGCCATCAGGGAGCTCCAGCTCTCGATAGACGTTGCGGAAAGGCTTGCGGACACCTTCATGGCAGGAGGCGACAAAGAAATGGCGGAGAAGCTCACAAAGACGATCAACGCCATGCTTTCCATCGCGTTCGGCAAGGAGGAAGATTCTGTAAAGGAAAACAGTTAGCGCTTCAGGCGCACGAATATGCTAAGCGGGAGAACTTTTCCGGTCCGGTCGGACAGGCAAAGTTCTCCGCTTTCTATTTCGGAGTCTGCCGCGCCGGCGACAGCCTGCTTGACCAGAGTCTCTCCGAGCATGGCGGAGTATCCGTTTGAATAGAGGTTGAGGACCATGAAACTGTCCTTCGGGGCGAGAATGGCCGACACGCATTTCAGCATCTCATAGAGACACTCGTCGAGTTTCCATTTCTCTCCGTCGGGGCCATGCCCATAGGCTGGAGGGTCGAGAATGATTCCCTGATAGGTGTTGCCTCTGCGGGCCTCCCTGCGGGCAAACTTCAGGGCATCTTCGATGATCCACCGGATGCCGTCCATGCGGCTGTTCTCCATGTTCCCGCGGGCCCATGTGACTACCTGCCGCACCGAGTCGAGATGCGTCACGTCAGCTCCTGCAGCCTTTGCGGCGAGGGAAGCGGCTCCGGTATATGCGAACATGTTGAGGACTTTCGGCACAGGGGCGCCTTCGGCCTTAGCCTTGGCGACGAGCTCTTTGGTCCGTGAATAGATGTACTCCCAGTTGGGGGCCTGCTCCGGGAAGACGCCGACATGCTTGAATGATGTCAGTCCCAGTCTCAGGCTGAAATCGAGTCCCTTCTGGGCTCCGCTGTATCGGATATACCACTGGTCATCCATTTTCTTTTGCCTGCTCCACGTGCCGCTGTCTTCTTTTCCGGCCTTGCCGAATCCGGCTCCGGGAGTGAAGCGGGTGTGGATCATCCTGTCCCATTCGGTGCTGCTCAATGTTTTATCCCACAATGCCTTAGGCTCAGGTCTCGCCATGACGTAACCCCCGAATCTCTCGAGTTTTTCGAAGTTTCCGGAGTCAATAAGTTCGTAGTCTTTCCAAGATTTGTCAGGGTACTCAAATTTCATGATGCAAATATATGTAAAAAAATTCCTAAATTTGTGGGCTGGTTAGAAAACAATTAATTTACATTATATCATCATGCAACAGCACATTGATTCTTATGACTTCACTGGCAAGAAGGCCATTGTAAGAGTTGACTTCAACGTTCCTCTCAATGAGAACTTTGAAATTACAGACGACACCCGTATCCGCAAGGCAATCCCTACCCTCAAGACCGTTCTTGAGAAGGGCGGATCCCTTATCATCATGTCCCACCTCGGACGTCCGAAAAAAGTTGATCCGAAATTCTCCCTCAAGCATATCGTGGCTCGCGTATCCGAGTGTCTCGGCGTTCCTGTACAGTTCGCTGACGACTGCATGAAGGCTGACGCGCAGGCTGCAGCCCTCAAGCCGGGTGAAGTGCTCCTCCTCGAGAACCTCCGCTACTACGCTGAGGAAGAAGGCAAGCCGAGAGGCCTTGCAGAGGATGCTTCAGAAGAAGAGAAGAAAGCAGCAAAGAAGGTTGTCAAAGACAGCCAGAAGGAGTTCGTCAAGAAGCTCGCTTCTTACGCTGACTGCTATATCAACGACGCATTCGGTACAGCTCACCGCGCCCACGCTTCCACCGCTCTCATCGCAGAGTACTTCCCGAACGACAAGATGTTCGGTTATCTCATGGAAGCTGAGATCAAGGCTATCGACAATGTACTCAAGAACGCTGAGCGCCCTCTCACCGCTATCATCGGCGGCTCAAAGGTTTCTTCCAAGCTCGCAGTCCTCAAGAACCTCGTAGGCAAGGTCGACAATCTCATCATCGGCGGCGGTATGGGTTATACCTTCATCAAGGCCCAGGGCGGCAAGATCGGCAAGTCCCTCCATGAGGACGACCTCATGCCGGATGCACTCGCAATTCTCGAAGAGGCTAAGGCAAAGGGCGTAAACGTAAGCCTTTCTGTCCAGACCATCGCCGGCCAGTCATTCGACAACGATACTCCTCGCCAGATCTTCGACACCAACAACATCGGTGAGGACTGGGAAGGCATGGACGCAGCTCCTGCAACCCTCGAGAACTGGAAGAAGATCATCCTCGCTTCAAAGACCATCCTCTGGAACGGTCCTGTAGGCGTGTTCGAGCTTCCTAACTTCGCAAAGGGTACCCTCCAGATCGCTGAGGACCTCGCAGAGGCTACCAAACTCGGCGCATACACCCTCGTAGGCGGCGGTGACTCAGTTGCAGCCGTTACCCAGATGGGTTATGCTGACAAGGTAAGCTACGTATCTACCGGTGGCGGTGCAATGCTCGAGGCAATCGAGGGCAAGACACTCCCTGGCATCGCAGCAATCCAGGACTAATCCTTGAAAACTGACGCCCGGTTTTTCCGGGTAGCTATATCGGCCCGACGGACTTTGACCGTCGGGCTGTTTTATTTTTGAGGTATAAACAGTATATTTGCATGATATAAAGTGAAAAAATATGGTTGAAATGCTTTTCGTCCATTGGAATGCAGACCCTGTGCTTCTGCAGCTCGGCCCTGTCGCGATCAGGTGGTATTCGCTGATGTTCGTCATCGGCTTCACCTTCGGCTACTATCTCTTCAAGAGGTTCTTTGTCCGCGAAGGAATCAAGACCGAGTTACTTGACAGTCTCCTCTATACCCTCGTGCTTGCCACTATCGTCGGGGCAAGGCTGGGGCACTGCCTTTTCTATCAGCCGGACTACTATCTTGGCAGCTGGAACGGGTTCCTGGAGATTTTCATGCCTTGGAAGGGAGGTCTGGCAAGCCACGGAGGCGCGATTGCCATAATAATCGCGATCATCTGGTATGCCCGTCATTATGGACCGAAGAATGGTTTCGACTTTGTCTGGCTTATGGACCATCTTGCCATCGCCGTGGCATTCGTGGCAACTCTCATAAGACTGGGAAACCTGTTCAATTCCGAAATCTACGGAGATGTGACGACCCTTCCTTGGGGATTCATCTTCGAACGCAACGGAGAGACCGAACCGAAACACCCGACACAGCTATATGAAGCAGGAGCATATCTGATTCTCGGAATCATACTCCTGGCGCTCTATAACCGCCGTCTCGACAAAATCTGCAGAGGCTTCTTTATCGGAGTCTTCCTGATAGGCTGTTTCGGCTCCCGCTTCCTGATCGAGTTCATCAAGGAGCCTCAGGTCGAGTTCGAGCAGAACATGACCTATGACATGGGACAGCTTCTGAGCATACCGTTCATCCTTCTGGGAATCGGTTTCCTGGTATATGCATGGCGCAAAAAGATTCCTGCCGCAGCCAGACCGGTAACCGGAAACAAAAAATGATCAAAGCAGTTTTTCTTGACATAGACGGGACGATGGTCGCTATCGGAGAGAAGCAGATGCGTCCGTCTTTGGTTGAAGCATTCGACCGTTTGCACGCAGCCGGCATCAAGGTTTTCGTGGCAAGCGGCCGTTCGCGTTTCATAATATCAAACCTTCGCGACTATCCGTTCGACGGATACATAACCATGAACGGAGGCCTTGCCACCATCGGGGACAGGGTCATATGCTCCGTGCCGATCGAAAGACAGCTCTCCGTCGAGCTTGCCCGGAGGATCGAGGAAAGCGGGATTTCTTCCACCGTCTTCTGCGCCGACGGCGTAGGTATCAACCATGAGGACGAGATCTCCAGGATGGTCTTCGGACTGATCCATCTCCCTCCGTTCCCGTTGCTTGACATTGTGGAGAATGCCAGGGTCAGGGATGTGTATGAATACACGATATTCATGGATGAGGCGACCAGGATGAAGTATTTTGCCGATATGGCAGACAAGCTCAACTGGGAGCGCTGGCATCCGCAGTTCCTCGACATCATGTCGCCGAAGGCGTCGAAAGGAGATGCCATGTGCAAGATAGCGGAGGCTCTCGGACTGGGACGCGACGAGATCATGGCCTTCGGAGACGGCGGCAATGACCTCACGATGATCCAGATGGCCGGAATCGGAGTCGCCATGGGCAATGGCAACGAGAGCCTGAAAACTGCTGCAGATTACATAACTGATAGCGTTGATAATGACGGAGTCGTGACTGCCCTTGAACATTTTGGCCTGATAAATCGATAAAGCGACCAAAGGAAAATAAAATTCTCCTAAAGGACAATATGAGGGTATGCTATTTGCAGAAACCGACTCAGTCAAAAAAAGAGTTAATTTAGAATTATTGAAACATGAAAAAGTTCATTCCGAGCCTGTTGGCCGTTTGCTCGGTACTTATGTCTTATAGCGCAGACGCGCAGGAAAAGACTGTAAAACTTACCTTGGAAGATGCGCTTAAGATAGCGCTCAGCGAGAATGTGTCCGTCAAGGTTGCAGATATGGAGATAGAACGTTCCGAATATGCCAAGAAAGGAACATATTCCTCTCTCTTTCCACAGATAAACGCTTCAGGTTCATACCAGAGGACTATCAAGAAGCAGGTGATGTACATGGGTGGTGGCGATGACGAAGAAGGCGGTGGCGGCATGGCAGGCATGTTTGCCAGCATCTTCGATCCGATCTACTATTATATCAACGGAATCATGCAGCAGACAGGCGTAGTCATTCCTCCTTATGTCCCGCCGGTTGTTGAACAGAGCGGTTCTTCGGATGACGGAATCGCCGTCGGACGAGTGAATACCTATAATTTCGGAGTTTCGGCTTCGATGCCTATCGTAAATGCCCAGCTCTGGCAGAGCCTCAAGATTTCCGGACAGTCAGTGGACCTCGCAGTCGAGAAGGCGCGTTCTTCAAGGCTGGAGATGGTCACCCAGGTCAAGCAGGCCTTCTACTCAGCCCTTCTTGCCAAGGAAGCTCTCGACGTATATGGCAGCGTGTATGACAACGCGGTGGAGAACTTCAACAAGACGGAGAGCCGTTACAAGGTGCAGAAAGCTTCCGAGCTCGAATATACCAGGGCCAAGACAGCCGTGGCAAATGCAATCCCTAATGTATATAACGCCGAAGGTTCGGTGATACTCGCTCTCTGGCAGCTCAAGGCCATCATGGGCGTCGACCTTGATATGGACATAGACATCGTGGGCTCCCTCGGGGACTACGCCGACACTATGTTCCGTGACATCCGCGAAGGCGAGGAAGTCACTCTCGACTACAACAGCACCATGCGCCAGCTGGCTATCCAGGCAGAGCAGCTCGCAAGTACGATCAGGCTTCAGAAATATGCCTATCTGCCGACTCTCTCGGCGACTTTCAGCTACAGCATGAACGCCATGACCAACAATTTCCGCTTCAGCGAATATAAATGGACTCCATATTCATTCGTGGGCCTGAGCCTGTCCATTCCTATCTTCTCCGGCGGAAAGCGTCATTATGACATCAAGCAGTCAAAGATCCAGCTCGCCGAGCTCGACCAGCAGAGGATCAATACCGAAAGGCAGCTCAAGATAGCCATACGCCAGAATCTCAACACCATGGAGACCAACATGAAGAGTTATTCTTCTTCGGAAGAGGCAGTGAAGCTTGCCCGCAAGGCATATGATATCACCGCCAAGTCATACAGCGTCGGCAAGAGCACTCTGACCGACCTGAATGACGCCCAGCTCCAGCTTACTCAGGCCATGCTTGCCCAGAGCCAGGCCGTATATAATTTCATGGTTGCCAAGGCCAGCCTTGAACAGATGATTGGCAAGGACTTCATCGAAGACAACAAGTAAAATACAGAAAAACACATATGAAACAGTTTGTAAAAATCTTAGTTTTTGCCGGAATCGCCGCAGTGGCCGCGGGATGTGCCGGAAAGAGCGGCAAGAAAATGGCAGGCCCAGAGGAGAATGCGGTGCCTTCCGTAGCTGTTGCAGCCGCCATCTCCAGAGTCGTTCCTCAGGAGAGCTCATACTCTGCTTCCATCGAGGCATATGCCACCAACAATATAGTATCCCAGTCTGCCGGCCGTATCCGCAAGATCAACGTTGAGGTAGGGGACTATGTGTCAAAAGGACAGGTCGTAGCTGAGATGGACCGTCTCCAGCTCGAACAGACCCGTCTCCAACTCAGGAATGACAGCACAGAGCTTGCAAGGATCCGCAGCCTCTATGAAGAGGGCGGCGTCGCAAAGTCCGACCTCGAAGCCATGGAACTCGGCTACAACGTGCGCAAGTCCACATATGCCAACCTCCTCGAGAACACTGTCCTCCGTTCACCGGTGACAGGCTACATCACTGCAAGGAACTATGACGTCAATGACATGTACGCCATGTCCATGCCTATATTCACTGTACAGCAGGTTGTCCCTGTCAAGCTCAAGGTCGGAATCTCCGAGTCTGAGTATTCGAAGGTGCACAAGGGTGACAAGGTCAGCCTTACCGTCGATGCTCTTCCTGGCCGCAGCTTTACCGGCCGCGTGGAAAGGCTCTATCCTACCATCGATGCCATGACCCATACCTTCATCGCTGAAGTAGTGGTCGCCAATAACGACCGTGTCCTCCGCCCGGGAATGTTCGCCAGGGTCGTTGTGAACTTCGGCAATGTCAATAGCGTGATCATCCCTGATACCGCTGTTGTGAAGCTCGAAGGAACCGGCCAGAAGTATGTATATGTACTCAAAGGCGACAACACCGTGTCATTCGTTCCGGTCACCCTCGGAAGGCATGTCGGAAAGGAATATGAGGTGCTCGAAGGTATCGACGAGAATGCTACTGTCGTAGTGAAAGGCCAGTCGTCGCTCAAGGACGGCATAAAGGTTAATGTCCTCTAAACTAGAATCTGATTATGAGTATATACAGATCTGCGGTCAACAAACCGGTCACGACGTTCCTGATATTCATGGCGTTCGCGATTCTCGGTGTGTTCTCGCTGGTTCAGCTCCCGATCGACAACTTTCCGGACATCGAGTCGAATGTCCTGATGGTCATGTCGTCCTATCCGGGTGCCAGTGCCGAGGACGTCGAGAATAACCTTACCAAATTGCTGGAGAACTCCCTCAATGGCGTCTCCGACCTCAAAGACCTCTCATCCCAGTCAAGGGAGAACATATCATTCCTTACTCTGGAATTCAACTACGGAACCGATCTGGACGTAGCCACCAATGATGTCCGGGACAAGCTGGACATGGTGAAATCCTCCCTTCCGGACGGTTCTTCGAACCCTACCATCCTCAAGTTCAGCGCCTCCGACATGCCTATCTACATCATGGCCGCTACAGCCGACCAGAGCGTGGATGCACTCGAGAAGATCCTGGACGAAAGGCTGGCGACCCCGCTCGCGAGGGTCAAGGGTGTCGGTACGGTATCCGTAGCCGGCGCTCCTAAGCGCGAGATCCAGGTGTATGTCGATCCTGTCAAGCTACAGGCATACAACCTGACAATCAGCACGATTTCCGGCATAATCGCCGCCGAGAACCGCAACATCCCTAGCGGTAACCTCGACGTCGGTTCCGAGACATATACCCTACGTGTGGAGAAGGAATTCGACGACCCGTCCGAGCTCAAGGACCTCGTGGTCGGCTATTCCGGAGGCAGGACCGTATATCTCAGGGACGTCGCCAGGATAAGCGACTCCCTCGAGGAACGTTCTCAGGAGTCCTTCACCAACGGTGTCCGTGGCGCCCAGATCATCATCCAGAAACAGTCCGGAGCCAACACCGTCAATGTCGTGAAATCTGTCAAGAAGGCCATGGTGGATATCAAGAAGAACCTCCCTTCGGATATCGAGTTCACCGAGGTCGTCGACAGCTCCGAGAACATCGTCAATACGATCAACTCCCTGAAGGAGACCATCCTGATCACCTTCCTGGTCGTAATGCTCGTCGTCTACATCTTCCTCGGAAGATGGAGGGCTACTTTCATCATCATACTCTCCATTCCGATCGCGTTGCTTGCATCCCTGATGTACTTGTTCGGAATCGGAAGCTCTCTCAACATCATCTCGATGTCCTCTCTGTCCATTGCGATAGGTATGGTCGTGGATGATGCGATAGTGGTGCTGGAGAACATATCGACGCACCTGGAGAGGGGAGAGAAACCTAAGGAGGCTGCAGTGCATGCTACTTCCGAGGTGGGTATTTCCGTAATCGCATCCACTCTTACGATGCTCTGCGTGTTCCTGCCTCTGACCATGATCTCAGGCATGGCCGGAATCCTCTTCCGCCAGCTCGGATTCATCGTCAGCATCATCATGATAGTTTCCACTGTCGCAGCGCTCACCCTCGTTCCTATGCTCTGCTCCAAGTTCCTCAAGGCAGGACCGAAGACAGGCAAGATCCATGTTGCGATATTCAACCCTATCAACAAGGGCCTCGACAAGATATCATCCGCATACGGCCGTCTTATCTCATGGTGCATGAGCCACAAGAAGATCGTGCTTGCCGCAGCAGTTGCGTCATTCGTGGTCGTCGTGATGTTCCTCGGCCCTGGACTCAAGACAGAATATTTCCCTAACATGGACCAGGGCCGTCTTACCGTTTCCCTGGAGTTGCCTGTGGGTACGGCCCAGGAAGTCACGGCGGATGTTGCATCCCGTATCTATGACAAGATCAAGGAAGACGTTCCGGAGGTCAAGGTGCTCAGCTACCGTTATGGCCAGGCCGACAGCGACAACGCTTTCGCCAACCTTATGAGCAATGGTACCCATATAATCTCCATGAACGTTAATGTGGGCTCCAAGGAAGAAAGGAAACGCTCTTCTTCAGAAATCGCCGACATTATCCGTCAGGACCTCAGGCTCTTCCCTGAGCTTACCAAGGCCATCGTGACCGAAGGCATGGGCGGTGGCATCGGCGGAGCGTCCGACGTCCAGATCGAGATCTACGGGTATGACTTCGAAGAGACCGGAATGGCTGCGCAGCTTATCCAGAAGGGTATGCAGGAATGCGGTTATTTCGCCCAGGTGAACCTCAGCCGTGACCAATATACTCCTGAATATATCGTAGATTTCGACAGGCATAAGCTTGCCCTCAACGGACTGACTTCTTCTACCGCTGCGGCTGCATTCAGCGCCGCCATGAGCGGAACGGTGGCTTCATTGTACCGCGAGGACGGAGAGGAGTACAACATCCGCGTGCGCTATGCCCCTGAATTCCGCAGAAGCAAGGAAGACATCGGCAACGTAGTCGTCACGAATCCTATGGGCCAGTCCATCAAGATCAAGGACCTCGGTACCGTGGTCGAGTCCCAGGTGCCTCCTTCAATCGAGAGGAAGAACCGAGACAGGATGATCACAGTTTCCGGAGTCGTGGCCCGTGGCCATGCTCTCAGCGAGGCCGTGGAGCAGTCCAGGATGATCATCGACAAGGCCGACCTTCCTGCCAACCTCGGTACCTATATCGGAGGTAGCTACGAGGACCAGCAGGACATGTTCCGCGACATGGGTCTCCTCATCATACTTATCATCCTTCTGGTATATATGGTGATGGCTTCCCAGTTCGAGTCGTTCCTCGGTCCGTTCGTGATCATGTTCTCCATCCCGTTCGCCTTCGTCGGCGTGGTCCTCGGCCTCTGGGCAACGAATACAGCCCTCGGAATGATGGCGATGGTCGGAGTCATAATCCTGCTCGGTATAGTGGTGAAGAACGGTATCGTACTTATCGACTATACGATTCTCTGTCAGGAGAGGGGAATGGATGTGCGTGATGCTTCAGTCACTGCAGCCAGAAGCCGTCTCCGTCCTATCCTCATGACTACCCTTACCACCGTGCTCGGTATGCTTCCAATGGCCCTCGGCCGCGGAGAAGGCGCCGAAATCTGGAACTCTCTCGGCATGACGGTCGTATGGGGTCTCTCGATCTCTACTCTCGTGACCCTCGTGATTATCCCTACGATGTATTGCGGCCTCACCGAGTTCCGTGCGAGAAGGAAGAATTCACGTTACTTAAAACAGGGAAGATAATGAAAGCGATATTCATAGCATTCAACCAGGCATACAACGAAGAAATCGTTGACATCCTCGAGAAGCGCGGTCAGCGCGGATACACCAAGTGGGAGGACATCGGAGGCCGTGGCACATACGACGGCGAACCGCATCTGGGCAGCCACGCCTGGCCTACCCTGAACCACGCGATCTATACCGCAGTGCCTGACGAAGTGGTCTCCGTGATCATGTCTGACCTGCGCGCAACCGACGAAGCCCATAAGGATCTCGGCCTGAGAGCCTACGTGATGAACATAGAACAGTATTACTAGCGAGTAATCCTGACGTTTTGTATTCCTGCTATAAATTTTATAAATTTGTAGCAGGAATATTATTTTTTGAATTATGGCAACAATAGCAACAACAAACAATTTCTCAGATATCATCAGGAACAACAAGGTTGTACTCGTAGATCTCTGGGCGGAGTGGTGCGGTCCGTGCCGCATGCTTTCTCCTACTGTTGACGAAATAGAACAGCTTTATGCCGGTAAGGTGGAAGTTGTAAAATGCAACGTAGATGACTGCCAGGATGTGGCTGTCAACTATGGCGTGAGGGGTATTCCGACCCTTCTTTACTTCAAGGATGGCGTCGAGGTCGACAGGACCGTCGGCGCGGTGACCAGAAAGGAGATCACCGACATCCTTGACAAATTAATCTAAAAGAAAAGTCATGAAGAAGTTCATTATCTCCGCAGTCGTCGCTTTGGCGGTCTTCGGATTGAACGCCGGCGCACAGGTGCGTTTCGGCGCGATGGGAGGATTCACATCTTCCAGCACAAAGGTATCAAAGATTGATTCCAAGTCCATTTCTCTTTACCATGTCGGATTTACCATGCAGGCCAAGTTCGGCCCTATGGCTATCCAGCCTTCTCTCCTTTACCAGATGAAGGGTACCAACATGGAGAATTATGAAAAACTTCCGATTGCTGAGGCAATCGGCCTTACCAAGATTGAGACAAAGGTCGGCTATCTCGAGCTTCCTGTACAGTTGCAGTACGGACTCGACCTGCTCCTCCTCCGCCCATACATCTTCGCAGAGCCTTTCGTCGGCTATGCAGTCAATATCGACAATGATGCACATGGCCTCAAGGGAGCGATCCAGGCAGCCAAGGACATCAAGCACGACTTCAAGGAGTCCAACTTCAACCGCTTTGAATACGGTCTTGGCCTCGGTGCCGGAGTTGACCTCGGAAGCCTGCAGCTTTCTGCAAAATACTTCTGGAACTTCGGTTCCCTCGCAGAGGAGAACGAGGTCCCTAATGCTCAGGACATCACTAAGAGCATGACAGAAGCATTCAAGAGCAAGAAGTCGTTTAACGGTATCTCAGTCAGCCTTGCTTATTTCTTTTAGCCGATGCGGAAGATCGTAGTTTTCTGCTCATCGAGCTATACGATAGACCCTACTTACAACGAGGCCGCGCGACAGGCAGTCCGCGGCCTCTGTGGGAAGGGATACGGAATTGTCTCAGGCGGGGCCGTCAAGGGCACCATGGGGGTTGTCTCTGACGAGGCCGCAAAATGCGGAGGCTGGCACAAAGGCGTGCTTCCCCGTTTCATGGGACAGTATCTTTACCCGGGCCTTAGCGAACTTGTCTGGACCGACACCATGTCCCAGAGGAAGGAAGAAATGCGCAGGGATACCTGTGCGGCAGTGGCCCTTCCGGGCGGTATCGGCACTTTGGATGAATTGATCGAAACCCACGTGCTCGCCAAACTCGGCCAGTATGACGGAAAGATTTATGCCCTGAACCTGGGTGGTTTCTATGATCCGCTCAAGTCATTGCTCTCGCACTATGTGGAGACAGGCATGACCGCCACCGAGGATGTCGGGCTTATAAAGTTCCCGGAGAGCGTTGAAGAGCTCCTGGGAATGATTGAGGATAATGGATAAACTGTCATTGAAGGAATACCTTGCCGCCGACCTTGCAAAGGTGTCGGCCTTGATGAAGGAATCGCTCGCCAGCGATATCGGGCTGCTTGAAAAGACGAATGAAGCTATAATGCAGAATTCGGGAAAGCAGCTCAGGCCTATTCTTGTGCTGCTTGTCGCGAAGGCATGCGGTGTTCCTACCGAAGATACTTACAGGTTCGCAGCCGCGACCGAACTCCTGCACAATGCGACCCTGCTCCATGACGACGTGGCCGACAACAGCCCTACCCGGCGTGGAGCTCCTACGACCATGTCCCTCCTGGGATCCAGGGCGTCCGTGCTTCTTGGCGACTTCTGGCTGGTGAAAGCCGTTGACCGCATCCTGGAGGCCGACTATGAACCCGGAGTCGTGATCAGGCTCTTCGCCAGGACTCTTTCCGACCTGGCCGAGGGAGAAATGCTCCAGCTGCAGAAAGCGTCCTCCTGTGATACCGACGAAAAAGATTATCTGAGGATCATATACAACAAGACAGCCTCTCTGTTCGTCGCAGCCGCTCGCTCAGCAGCGATTTCAGTCCATGCGGACGGACAGCACATCGAAGCCGTGAGCACCTACGCCAAGGCTCTCGGACTTGCGTTCCAGATCAAGGACGACATTTTCGACTACCAGGAGAACGCCGCAATCGGCAAGCCTTCCGGACAGGATCTCCATGAACGCAAGATCACGATTCCGCTTCTCGGCGCCCTCGCAAACGTGCCGGCGACTCAGGCAGCCCTTATCAGGCGCATGGTATCAGCCCTTCCGGCCCATCCGGAGAACCAGCCGCTCGTGGTTGAGTTCGTCAAGGGCAACGGCGGTCTCGAGTATGCCCAGTCCAGGCTTGAGGACTTCCTGAACGAGGCCCGCGAAGCCATCGCAGTGCTTCCGGATAGCCCGGAGAAAGACCGTCTCTTAAAACTTACAGATTTCGTTTCCGAAAGAGAGTCATGAGATTTGCGGACATCACAGGCAATGAGAATGTAGTCAAGGCCCTTGTCGGTATGGCTGACAGCGGCCATGTTCCGCATGCTATAATGATGTATGAGAACGATGGCGGCGGGGCGCTTCCTATCGCCCTCGCTTTCATCAGCTATCTCAACTGCCGCGAACGGCATGACGGGGACTCATGCGGACAGTGCGCCCACTGCAACCAGAACTCGAAGCTTATCTTCCCGGACGTCCGCTTCACCTTCCCGATCACTTCCGGATCCAAGGTGTCCGGCGAAGTCAAGAACCTTACCTGCGACGATTACGCCCCTTACTGGAAGGAGCTTGTCCTCGCAAACCCATATTTCCTCGAGAGCGAGCTCTCCTCAGCCCTCGGGATAGAGAAAAAATCCGGAGTCATAGCCGTGGCCGAAGGCAAGGCCATAATGCAGAAGCTTTCCCTCTCGTCCGTCACCGACGGATACAGGTGCATCGTGATCTGGCTCCCGGAAAAAATGAACCAGCAGACCGCCAACATGCTGCTGAAATCCATCGAAGAACCTGCCGGAAAGACTGTCTTCATACTCATCACCCATCAGCCGGAAGCGGTCCTCCAGACCATTTCTTCCCGCTGTCTCCCGATAAGGATAATCCCTGTCGAGAGGGAGAGGGCCGAAAGCGAGTCAGTCGCTGAGATGCAGGGACTTGTCGAGGACCTTTTTGAAAATATGATCTCAAGGGATTATCTCGGGACCCTCGAAGTAGGCGAGGCACTTGCCGCGATGGAATCACGTGAAAAACAGAAAGCTTTTTGTACCTTTGTCGGGGACAGCCTCAGAAAGATATTCATGATCCAGCAGGGCATGGATGAAATCGCCGGGATTCCTCCGGCATCGGAGGCGTTCTACCGCAACGCAGCCGGCCGCTGCAGCAAGACATTCTGCCGCAGGGCCATTGAAATGATCAACAGGACCTCACTATTGCTTGAAAGGAACGTAGCACAGAAAATATTGTTCTGCAACCTGGTGAGCCGCATGTATAAATGTATCGTATGAACGAGAACGAAAACATCAAATATGATTGCAGCCGAGGCTGTACTGTGACGAGGGGACCGGAAGACGAACTTACCTGTACCTATCGGCAGGGCTGCTGCAAGCTCGAAGCCTACAACTGGCTCAAAGGCGTGCCTCAGGAGCAGTATAGGGACTACTTCGAGGTTCGCTTTAAGAATACCAGGAAAGGTATCTACCGCAATGAATCTGGCCAGAGCATCAAGATCGGCGACCTCGTGATCGTGGAGGCCCAGACTGGCCATGATCTCGGAATCGTGACCCTCGAAGGCCCGGTCGTAGGCCGCCAGATGAAATGCCGCGGCATCGACATGAACTCCTATGAGTTCAAGAAAATCTATCGCAAAGCCAAGGCTTTCGACATCGAGAAATGGCAAGAGGCGATAGCCAGGGAGCAGGCGACCATGATCCGCGCCCGCCAGATTGCCGTCGAGCTCGGCCTGGAGATGAAGATCGGGGACGTGGAGTTCCAGGGAGACGGCACCAAGGCCATCTTCTACTACATCGCCGACGGCCGCGTGGACTTCCGCCAGCTTATCAAGGTATTCGCCGAGGAGTTCCGCATCAGGATCGAGATGAAGCAGATCGGAGCAAGGCAGGAGGCCGGCCTTATCGGAGGTATCGGCGTCTGCGGAAGAGAGCTCTGCTGCGCCAACTATATCACCAGTTTCAAGTCCATCACCACGGCTGCTGCGAGGAGTCAGGACCTTTCCCTCAATCCGCAGAAACTCGCAGGACAGTGCGGCAAGCTCAAATGCTGTCTCAACTACGAGGTCGCGGCTTACATGGAGGCCCAGTCCCGCCTGCCGAAGGTGCTCGAGCCGCTTGAGTTCGAGGACGGACTCGCATATCTGGTCAAGACTGACATCCTCAGGGAGATCATGTACTTCTCATATGAGAAGAACTCCCTTACTGACATATATCCTCTGGATGCCGCTGAGGTCAAGGAAATCATCCGCCTGAACCGCAACGGCCAGAAGCCGGAGTCGCTCAAGCTTGAGCCGGAGCCGGCCCTTCCTGAGTTCGTGACCGCCGTGGGCGATGACAGCATTACCAGGTTCGACGCTCCTAAGAAGAGCCGCAGACGCAGACAGTCCGGCAAAGGCAACGGAAATGGCAACGGCAACGGTAACGGTAACCAGAACGGTCAGGGCAATGGTCATGGAGACCGCAACGCCCGCGGCCGCAGCAATGGCCAGAATAACGGAAACGGCCAGAATCATGGCCAGTCCAATGGCCAGAACCGCGGCCAGCAGAGACGGCCGGACAAAGAACGGGGCCGCAAATGAGAGACGTCCTCCTAGTATTGTCGATGCTGCTCATGGCAGCCTGCAGCCGCCCCTCTTCGGAAGAGTTTTTCATGAAATCCGAGGACAGGGACATACGCGGCCGTTACGGCTACCATCTGGACATGGCGGACTCGACGGTGAAGTACGGAGTTGACCTTATAATATGCATGGGCTGCGACGACAAGAAGTGGGAGGAATTCACCACTCTTCCGCTTACCATAGACTGGATTTCTCCCGACGATGATATACATAGGGAGACCGTGTGGGTGAGCGCGTCTGACGTCAAGGAAAGTTCTTATTTCAGCAAGACGATTGAAGCTGCCTACAGGCGCTCTCTGGTGCCTGTGAAATATGGAAAATGGAAGATGCGTGTCGGTATCCCGGAGACGCAGATTGACAATTATAATGTGACTGGAGTCGGGATACGCCTTATCAGAGAATAAAAAGATGGGACACGGGAAATTAAAGAGATTCAAGGAAAATGAGACATTCGGATGCCTGCTCCAGCCGGCTTCCTCGGAAGTTCTCGACAAGTCTGTGGAAGGGTTCTCGCTGAAAGACCACCCGATCCGCGGCAACTGGAACCGTGAGATGTTCGCCCGCGAGCAGCCAATCGTCCTCGAACTCGGCTGCGGCAAGGGAGAATACACCATCGACATGGCCCTGCGCAATCCGGAATTCAACTATATCGGAGTAGATATCAAGGGCGCGAGGCTCTGGAAGGGCGCCAAATACGCCACCGAGCACAATCTTCCGAACGTCGCTTTCCTGCGCACCAGGATTGAATTCATAGGAGCCTTCTTTGCTCCGGGTGAAGTATCCGAGATATGGCTGACATTCTCCGACCCTCAGATGAAGAGCGAGAACAGCCGCCTTACCTCCCCGCGCTTCCTCGAAAGATACCGCGCCTTCATGGCCCCGGGAGGAATAGTGCACCTCAAGACCGACAGCATGTTCCTGCACCAGTACAGCAAGGCCATGGCCGAGCAGAACGGACTCAAGATACTTGCCTGCACCGAGGACCTGTATGCGACTGCTCCGGAGACCCTTGCCGCCAATGAGGAAATCTACAACAGGGACCGTCTGGCCTCCCTCTATGAGGTCCAGACATATTACGAGAGCATGTTCCTGAAACAGGGTCTCAAGATTACCTACCTCTCCTTTGTCATTGACAAGGAGGGACCTTATGTCTATCCTGAATTTGATGCGGATTACTGGCGCTCGGTCGAGGCCCCGCGAAAGACATTCAACGTACTCTAAGGCTTTACCCAGTGGATTACCGTGCCTCGGCGCTCCATGCCGCGGAACCATGACATCTGCCTCTTTGAGAACTGGTGGATGGCGTTGGCGAGC
>JAFZTP010000146.1 GCA_017618815.1 Bacteroidales bacterium
AATCATGGTACGAATTATGGATGTCTTACCGGTACCGACCTTTCCGACAATGTAGACGAAGTCTCCGGGGTAGACTTCCATGTTGAGGTCGTAGATCACGGGAGCTTCACCGTTGATGATGTCGGCGTTTTGGAAAATGATTACCGGTTCCTTTTTCGGCGCTGTTGTCTGTGTGTTTTCTTCCATGACAAATTATAGTTCCTATCCTACAAATATAACGGATTTATTTTGTAAATTTGTAAAAATAAAAGGCTAATATGAAAATGAAAAGAATGATGGCCGCGCTTGCGGTTTCTCTCATTGCTTCACAGGCCCTGATCCCGTCAGAGGCATCTGCCCAGGACGACGGGTATCGTTATGCCCTGGAGCTCTACGAGAAAGGACAATACACTCATTCGCGTACTGTGTTCGAGAATCTTCCGGAGGATCCCATTAATTCGGGATATGCCCTCCTGTGCGCCATAAGGCTGAAAACTGCCGACTATCCTCGGCTGCTTGAGGAATACACGCAGAAATATAATTATTCGGGGCTCATGCCCGAGATCAGGTTCAGACATGGACTCAACCTCTTCGATGCCGGACAGTATCCTGAGGCTGCCGCCATGTTCCTGGCCGTCAATGAATCCGGAATAGCCGGTGACGACCTTGCGGAGCTCGTGTTCAAGAAAGCATTCTCGCTCTATAAGAGCCGCCGCTATGATGCAGCCCTTCCTGAACTGAAGAGAGTGGACAAGATGGCCTACTCTGATTTCGCTGCTCCTGCGAGATATACTGCCGGCTCGATCTATTATGAGCGAGAGCAGTTCAAGGATGCTGTCGAATGGTTTGGCAAAAGCTCGTCCGACCCTCGTTTCGGCGAGATCTCACGATATTACATCATGGACGCCAAATACATGCTTGGCGACTATGACTATGTGATCGACAATGCGGATGATGCTTATGCTGCAGTCCCTGAAGACCGCAGGCCTCATCTTGCCCGGATCATTTCCGAGTCATACCTCATAAAAGGCGATGCCGCCAAGGCACGTACATACTTCGAGGATGCCCGGGAGGGTGGTAACATGGACCGTGGCGATTATTTCTACGCCGGTTCTCTGCTTTTCGCCACCAAGGATTTCAAGGGCGCCGTGGAGAACTATACGAAGATGACAGACAGGACCGACAGCATTGGCCAGATTGCAAATTATCAGCTTGGCTACAGCTACATCCAGACGAAGAATAAAGTCGCCGCGATGAAGGCTTTCTCCGATGCCGCCGCTGCCAAGTTCGACCCTTCAATAAGGGAGGATGCATATTTCAATTATGCGAAACTCTCATTCGACCTCAACAATGACTCTTCGGTATTCGAGAAATACCTGAAAGAATATCCTGACTCTGGCCGCGGTGAGCTTATCTATAGCTATCAGGCTCTTGCAGCCCTGTATAACCATGATTATGCAGGAGCTGTCGCAGCATACGACAAGATCGAGAATCTCGACGCCGACCAGTCAGGAAACTACATGAAGGCCAATTATCTCCGTGCCAACCAGCTCATCAAGGCCGGTGCATGGAGAGATGCCATTCCATGCCTCAGGGCGGCTTCATACTATGCCGAGCGCCAGTCGAAGTTCGACCAGCTCTGCCGTTACTGGCTTGCTGAATCATACTTCCGCGACGGTCAGTATCCTCAGGCCAGGGAGATTTTCACCAGCCTGTACAATGCTTCTGCCCTGGACAGCCGCCAGGAAGGCAAGTCTCTGCCATACGGAATAGCATACACGTATTTCAAGGAAGACAATTATGACCAGGCTGCGAGATGGTTCAGCAACTATCTCGGATCCGGCGACAAGCAGTATCGTACTGATGCTTCCGTCAGGAAGGGCGACTGCCTTTTCATGACCAGGAAATATGCTGATGCGATAAATGCATATTCAGCGGCCGTGGAGGCCGATCCTTCGTCTCTCTATCCGGTATATCAGTCCGGTATAGCATATGGCCTGGCAGGGAAGAATTCGGACAAGATAGCGATGCTTTCCCGTGCCCGCAAGGCGTCCGCGACGCAGCCGTTCTGGTCTGAGTCCATGTATGAGCTCGGAAGGGCCTATGTGGCAGCTAAGGATGACGCTGCTGCTGACGAGTGCTACAGGGACATTATCGGAGCATCCAGGGATACCACATATATCGCCAGGGCCCTCATCGGCCTTGGAATGAATGCGAGGAACAATACCCGCTATGACGAGGCTCTTGGCTACTACAAGCAGGTGGTGGAGAAGATGCCCGGAAGCGAGTATTCAGAGGATGCCCTTCTTGCCATCGAATCCATATACCAGTCAAAGCAGGAGCCTGAAGGCTATCTTGCATACATCGAGAGCGTGTCACGTCTTGACAAGTCTGATTCTGACAAGGAGAAGATGCTCTTCAGCGGTGCCGAGCAGGTGTTCTATTCTGAGAACTATGACAAGGCTCTCAATTCGCTTTCCGCATACATGGAACGCTATCCGGAAGGTGCGGACATGCTCAAGGCCATGTATTATGCGGCAGAGAGCAACAGGATGCTAGGCAACAAGGAAAAAGCCTGCGACTGGTACAGGAAGGTCCTTGACAAGGGGACCGGCAAAGTCCTGGAGGACGCTGCTCTTCAGTATGCGACCCTTTCCTATGCGATGGACCATTTTGGGGATGCCCTCGAAGGATATCTCCGCCTGGCTTCCGAGTCCAAGGATGAGGCCAGGATCCACACTGCCCACATCGGAAGCACGCTTGCTGCATATGGGGCAAAGGATTATGAGTCTGCGGCCAGATATGCCGACGCCGTAATCGCAGACAGGACTGTCACTGCGGATGAAAAGAGGGTTGCCGAGTTCCTGAAGGCCAAGTCCCTTCTGGCTACGAGCCACAGGGAAGAGGCTTATGGAATCTTCTCCAAGCTATCTTCTGCCACCAAGTCTCCTGAGGGCGCCGAGAGCGCTTATCTGATGATTCAGGATGCATATGACAGGGGTGATTTCAATGATGTCAAGAAGAGGGTGTTCGCCCTTGCCGATTCCGGTACTGGTGAGAATTACTGGCTTGCCAAGTCATTCATCGTACTCGGTGATTCTTATGCCGACCTCGAGGATTATCGCCAGGCTCGCGCTACGTTTGAAAGCGTGCGTGACGGGTATAAGTCAAAGGGCGCCGGTGATGACGTGACGGACAGCGTGAACATGCGCCTCCGCAAACTAACTGAAATGGAGAATGAATAACATGAAAAAGTATATATCGATATTGGCTCTCGCTGCAGCGCTGCCTGTGGCCGCCCAGAATCTCAATCCGACCGTAGAGGTGCAGAATGCGTATCTCGGAAAGCTCATCGATGCGGGTAAGCCGCGTCTCGAGATGGCTGTCCCGGATTCGCTCATGAGGTTCGACCTTGATTTCAACTATACCGTGAACGATACTCCGTACAAGGGAGGATATGAATTTAATCCGTATCTGGTGGACCTCAAGCCTGAGGCTGAGGCTGCCAGGAAAGGCTCGCTTTTCCTCAGGGCGGGTGCAGGTTATGTGTTCCGTCCGGAAGTGGATTTTGTATATGATCCGGCTCTGAAGGGAAAACTTAGTCTGGATATCTACGGTACCCACAGGTCGTTTTTCGGTAAGTATGACCAGATGGGAAAACCACGTTCTGTAGATAATATCAAGCCGTGGTATCCTTATGAACCTCTCGAAAATCCGGAACTTAATGTTCCTGAATACAATCCTGATTTCAGTGACAAGATCGATTCGTTTTCCGGATATGATTCCAGATCGGTCGTCGGAATGTCTGGCAGATATCTTTATGGAAAAGGCGCCCTGGATTTCAATGTCGGATACTTTGGCCTTGCAACTAAGAGCAGGTATGCATGGACTGAACAGAAGTCCTCAATGAACACTGTCGATCTTTCTGCCGGAATTGCGTCTAGCGGAACAAAAATGACCTATGACGCGAATATTTCTGTCCGTGCAGGTTCTGACCGATATCGTAACGGAGATTCCGGCCCGTACCAGAATCTCATTCTTGTCGAATCGAAGTTTTCGGGGTCGTTCGGCCCTTCTGTCGGCAGGTACGGTAAGTTGACAATCGGATTTGAAGGGGGATACAATACATATGGCGGTAAAGTTGTCGATGCTTCATCTGGGTTCATCGAGATAATCCCTTCTGTTTCTGGAGTATATAAAGGCCTGTCATATCTGCTCGGAGTCCGTGCCGGTACATGTGTTTACGGAGGAGACGACGATTATATCGGGGATACCAAGGGACAGGGATTCTATCCTGAAGTGCATCTCGCCTATACTATTGTTCCGGAAAATCTGAATATCTATGCTGACGTTACCGGAGGAAATCATATGTCCAACTATTCTGACCTGAAAGAATGGAACAAGTTCTTTACTCTGGAATACGGTGATTTTTTTGGTCCGGTAGCCTTTCTTGAGAATACCGTAGAGAGAATTTCTGCCACTGCCGGAGTCCGTGGAAACATAGTTCCGGCCTTCAGGTTCGATATTTCAGCCGGTTACAGAATTTTGAAGAACGTTCTGTCTGATGGCCATATGCTGGCTTTAACTACTTACTCGTATTATTTATTCCCGATGCTCGGATATTCGGATTATAATGAATCATTTGTAGATGCCAAGCTGATCTGGGACAAGAAACCTTTGCAGATAGATGGTGCAGTAAGGCTGAGTTCGTTCAAGGCCGACAAAGATGAACGCGGCTATGCTCCTTCTGCCTTGACGGGTAATTTCCGTGCCAGATATAACCATCGCGACCGTTTCTTTTCCGGCGTCTATGGGGAATTCGCTTCCGCCCGGAAGCTTTTCAATCATGATGCTTCCCCTATTCCGGGATTCGTGGATCTGGGACTCACGGCGGAGTATATCCTGACTCCGAAGATGTCCGTATGGGGCAAGGCTGGTAATATTCTGGGCAGCAGAATCCAGCGTCATCCTTGCGTCGCAGAAAGCGGTGTGAGTCTTATCGGGGGAATCGCGCTTTATCTGTAGTTTTTTGCTGGGAATTCCGGCGATTTTTGCTATATTTGTACGTTTTATAGGCAGTACTCGAAAACGCCTGTAGGACGTACATTTTTTTTGATACAAAATCGCAAGCGAAATGAAAGAAAACGAAGAAATGAAACAGGCCGAAGAACAGTATTCGGCGAGCAGTATCCAGGTGTTGGAGGGACTCGAAGCTGTCCGCAAGAGACCTTCAATGTACATCGGTGATGTCGGGGAGAGGGG
>JAFZTP010000147.1 GCA_017618815.1 Bacteroidales bacterium
CTACAAATGGAGGCAGGACAGCTCCTGGCTGTATTATTTCGGACTCGACGATCCCCGCTTTGCGGCAGTCATGGACATCGAGACCGGGGAAGAGACCATCTACGCCGACGACGTGGAGATCGGAGACATAATATGGATGGGACCCCAGCCTTCGATACGGTCCAAGGCCGAAAGCGTGGGCGTAGCACATTCCGCCCCGTATGCAGAGGTCTGCAAAGCCGTCGGAAAGGCCATCTCGGCAGGAAGGAAGGTCCATTTCCTCCCGCCATCAAGATACTACAACACAATGATGCTCAAGGAGCTTCTGGGAGACGCAGCCGCCTCCGAGACCCTCATCAAGGCCGTAATCTCCATGAGGCTCATCAAGGAGCCATGCGAGATAGAGCAGCTCGACGACGCCGGCGCCCTCGGCCAGGAGATGCATACGATTGCCAGGGACAGCATAGTGCCTGGAATCATCGAGCAGGAAATCGTCGGCAAGATGGAAGGCGTCACCCTCTCCAAAGGATGGGGCGTATCCTTCCCGACGATTCTTACCCAGCACGGAGAGACCCTGCACAACCACCTCCACGACAAGGTCATAGAACCGGGCAAGCTAATGGTGATAGACGCAGGAGCTGAGAACAACATGCATTATGCATCCGACTATACCCGCACATATCCTACCTCAGGAAAGTTCACCACGAAGCAGCGTGAGGTCTATCAGATTGTCTGCGACACCAACAACTACGCCTTCAGCCTCACACGTCCGGGAATCACCTACCGAGAAGTCCATCTCGCCGCCGCAAAGAAGATGCTCGAAGGCCTCTCAGCCCTCGGTCTTGTCAAGGGAGACCTCGACGAGATGACGGCAGCCGGCGTCTGCGGCTTGTTCCAGCCACACGGTCTCGGCCACAACATGGGTATGGACGTACATGACATGGAAGATCTCGGAGAGAACCTGGTAGGTTACGATCCGGACCAGACAAGATCCAGCCAGCTTGGCCTCGGCAGCCTCAGGATGGCCCGCAGGCTCAGGCCTGGCCATGTGATCACGGACGAACCGGGCATCTACTTCATCCCGGCCCTGATCGAGCTGTGGAAGAAAGAAGGGACAAACAGCCAGTTCGTCAACTTCAAGGCACTGGAAAAATATTACGACTTCGGCGGCATACGCCTCGAGGATGACGTTCTCGTGACCGAGGACGGAGCCCGCAGGCTTGGCCCTGGCCGACTCCCGATCGAGCCGGACGATGTCGAAAAAGCTATGGCAAAATGACAACTCTGCTGATCGTATTTGCAGTAATCCTGGGAATCGTCGGAATCCTCGGCAGCATACTCCCGGGACTGCCGGGCCCTCCGCTTAGCTGGCTGGGCCTTCTCCTGATATATTTCGCAGGAGCCCCAATCACCGTCAAGTTCCTGGTCATCTGGCTGGCAATCACCACCTTGGTGACCATAATAGACTACGTAGTGCCGATCTGGTTCACCAGACTCACCGGCGGCAGCAGGCATGCCGGAAGAGGAGCCATCGCCGGGATGCTGCTCGGACTGATAATCCCTCCGCTCGGAATTATCCTCGGATCGCTCCTCGGAGCCTTCCTCGCCGAAGTGATGTTCGCCCAGAAGAGCACCGCCGACTCAATCAAGTCCGCGTTCGGGGCATTTCTCGGATTCATCTTCGGGACAGGCATCAAGCTTATCGCCTCGGGTGTGATGATGTACTATATCGTACACTACATTTATCTGGGAAAATCATTGTTATTTGCCTAATTTTACTATTTTTGCAACTACTCAGAAAGTAGAAAGAATATTAAAACGAACTTAAGATGAAAGTTGCAGTAGTAGGTGTCACCGGCCTGGTCGGGACAAGAATGATGGAAGTAATCGAAGAGAGGAACTTCCCTGTAAGCGAATTCTTCCCTGTCGCTTCTGAAAGATCTGTTGGTAGAAAAGTAACATTCAAAGGGAAGGAATATGACGTTATCAGTGCAGAGGCTGCGATCGCAGCCCGCCCTGATGTCGCCATTTTCTCTGCAGGCGGCGGCCCGTCAAGGGATCTCGCCCCTAAGTTTGCGGAAGTAGGCTGCCGCGTAGTCGACAACTCCTCTTACTGGAGGATGGATCCGACCAAGAAACTGGTCATCCCCGAGATCAATCCGGACGTACTCTCCCCGGACGACTACATCATAGCAAATCCTAACTGCTCTACGATCCAGATGCTCCTGCCTCTGGCTCCTCTGCACCGCAAATACGGCATCAAGCGCATCGTGGTTTCGACTTACCAGTCAGTGACCGGCTCCGGCAACAAGGCCGTAGCCCAGATGGAAGCCGAAAGGGCCGGCGGAAAGTGGGGTGAGTACCCTGCCTTCTACAACTACCCTATCGACCAGAACGTCATCCCCCACATCGACGTTTTCCTCGAGGACGGCTACACCAAGGAAGAGCGCAAGATGATGGACGAGACGCACAAGATCCTCGGCGACGACAAGATCGGCGTATCTGCCACCACGGCCCGCGTACCGGTGATCGGAGGCCACTCCGAGTCTGTCAACATCGAGCTTGAGAAAGAGTTCGAGCTTGACGACATCCGTCGCATCTGGGAGCATACCACAGGCGTGACCGTCATCGACAACCCGGCAAAGAACGAGTATCCGATGCCGCTCTACTCCCTCGGCAAGGACGACGTGTTCGTAGGACGACTCCGTCGAGACAATTCCGTCAAGAACGGTCTCAACTTCTGGTGCGTATCAGACAATATCAGAAAAGGCGCAGCAACCAATGCGATCCAGATTGCAGAGGTGCTCATCGAAAAAGGTTTCCTGCCAAGATACTAGGCACCGGAACCATAAGACTCTTCGAACAGGCCGCGGATCCATCCGCGGTCTTTCATTTTCTGGCGTAGCTCCTCAAGACGGGCGGCAGAAGGCGACTCCGGGAGCCACAGCTTCAGATATCCGCCGTAATCATATTTCTCCTTCAAATGCTCCAGGGTGCGTGCCCAGTGCTCCTCCTTGTCAAGTCCCGGATAATGGGACAGGCCGAACTGCACCGTCCTGCGGACTATCGTCTCAGGATCTATCTGGCGGTCGGCCTCGGCGACGATCTTGCCATAGATGCTGCGGGGCTCATGGTCCGATGAAGCCCTGTGGTCCTCGGCGGCCTGGGCCATGACCTCGATACTCTCCTCGTCGAACCAGTCGCGGAGACGACGGTCCTCCCTTATGATCCGGCCCGATTCCAGATGGTGGGTCTTGCGGTCCACCGCAAGTCCGGTATCATGATAGGCTGCGATCGCATAGACCATGTCCTCGTCGACATCATAATTCCTGGCGAGCGCCAGGCTGTTCTCGATCACAACCCTGGCATGGTCCTCCCGATGGGCACCGTCGAAATTCCGATATCGCGGAATGATCTCGTCTTCAATATATTTTACAAGGGATTCTGTCATCGTGCAAAAAGTCTGGAATTACAGTACCGGAGCGAAAAGACGCATTACCTTCTCGGCGAGGAGATTGTACCAATGGCGTTTCGACCATATCTCCGGAGTCACCTCGCGGCAGTTATCGAGCTCCTTGAGGAAGATCTCCTTGTTGTAGATCGCGGTCTCCTCGTCGAAGATATATGAATTTACTTCGTAGTTGATGTCGAAGCTCCTCATGTCCATGTTGGCCGAGCCGATCTGCGAGATGTAGTCGTCCAGGACGAAGGTCTTGCTGTGGTTGAACTCGCCTCCGCGCTCATATATCCTGATCCCGGCATCGAGGCATTCTCCGAAGAAGGAACGGTTGGCCGGTCCCATCAGTATCGTGTCCACCTTGGCAGGGACCATGAGGCGCACGTCCACCCCGCTGAGGGCTGCCATCTTCATGGCTTCGAGCACCGGTTCCGGCGGCACGAAATAAGGAGTCTGGAGATATATGTACTTGCGGGCATTGGTAAATACCCATTCGTAGCTCATCTTGATTATAGGCCATATGCCGTCAGGCTCGTCCGCGACAATCTGCACAGCCTTGTCGGAGAACACCCTTCCTCCATCCGGGAACGCAGGCGCCACGGAGGTCTCCCTCTGCGGGAAATACTCCGGATACAGCCGGTCGATCTCTCCTCCGGAAGTCAGCCATGAGTCCAGGAAGATGCCCTGCAGCATGGCCACGGCGTCTCCCATCAGTCTCAGATGGGTATCTCTCCACTTGAAGAAATAATGATTGTTTATGTTCATGCCCCCGGTATAGCCGATCCGGCCGTCGATCACTACGATCTTCCGGTGATTGCGGGAGTTGATTGTCGAGATGAAGTTGAGGATGTGCATCAGAGGCTGGCGGAAGCGGACTACCTCCACTCCGGCCTTGCGCATCGCATAATAGTATCGTCCCGGTATCGGGAAGTTGCCTATGTTCTCGTACAGGAAGCGGACCTTGACTCCTTCCCTGGCCTTGCGCATCAGCACCTCGCGGATGGCCCGGCTGCCCTCGTCGTTGCCGAAATGGAAATATTCCATATGGATATATTCCTTGGCTCCGACCAGGTCCTCAAGGAGCAGTTCCAGCTTTCTGCGTCCGCTGGTTATGATCTCGAAAGAGTTGCCGGAGGTAAGTCGGGCGTAGTTGCGGGAAAGCAGGTCGGAGAATGACCTGTATTCTTCACGGATGCCGGAAAGAGGGGCCTTGGAATTGAGGAAGGCCTCCAGGGCAGGGGTGGTTTCCTTTTCGATGATGGATGCCGTGCGCCTGTGGCGGAAGTTATAGATGTAGTGCGACCTCCAGTTTATGCCTATGAGAAGGTATAGCACGAGTCCCAGGATTGGCAGCACGGCTATGACTATGAGCCAGGCAAGCTTCCTGCCGCTGTCGCCATTATCATACACGATGACGAGCACGACTCCTAGCATCAGCAGTGCGAAAAGAATTGATAATGAGATGTTCAAGAACATATTTCACAAATATATATATTAAAAACCAATTAAAAAAATCAAAAAACATATTGTTTTTCGATAAATATTTATAAATTTGCGATAAACAAATAAACGCTTGATATGATAACAGCATGGTGGGCCGGGCTGAGCCTGGCAATGAAAGTAATCTGGGGAATCACCCTTGCAGCATCTCTGATATTCATCATTCAGACGATTGCCACATTCATCGGGGCTGACATAGACGTGGACACCGACTTTGACACCGATGTCCCGGGAGACATCGACCCAGGAATGAACCTCCTGACCTTCAGAAACTTCATCAACTTCTTCCTCGGCTTCGGCTGGACGACGATACTTCTCAAGGACAAGATAGAGTCCAACGCCGTACTGCTTTTCGTAGCCTTCCTCGTGGGCATGTTCCTCGTCCTCGCAGTCATGTACCTTTTCAAATGGCTGAGCGGAATGCAGCAGAGCGGGAACATAGACATATACAAGAGCGCTCCCGGCTGCCAGGGAACCGTATATCTCACGGTTCCGGGAGAGCGCAAGGGAGAAGGCATCGTCCAGATAAGCATCAACGGGGCCGTCCGCGAATATCATGCGATGACTGACGAAGACGAGATCAAGACAGGCACCCCTGTCAAGGTCGTCGAAGCCATCAACGACAGCACCGTACTCGTAGAAGAATTAACCTCATTAATAGTATAATAACATGGAAGTAACATTGATTTTCTTCATTGTTGCCGTATTGTTCGTAACACTGACTGCAATACTGCACCGCTACAAACGTTGTCCTTCGGACAAGATCCTCGTAATCTACGGTAAGACCGGAAAGAACAAGAGCGGCGGCGTTTCCTCCGCAAAATGTATCCACGGAGGCGCCTCGTTCGTATGGCCTGTGTTCCAGAGCTACGCTTTCCTCGACCTCACTCCTATATCCATCGAGTGTAACCTTACCAACGCGCTTTCAAAGCAGAACATCCGCGTGGACGTTCCTTGCCGATTCACAGTCGGTATCTCCACCGAGGCTGACAGCATGACCAACGCTGCCGAGCGTCTCCTCGGACTGACCATCGACAGCATCCAGAACATCGCTACCGATATTCTCTTCGGTCAGCTCCGTCTGGTCATCGCTACCATGGACATCGAGGAAATCAACGCCGACCGTGACAAGTTCCTCGCAAACGTCAGCGCCAACGTGGAGGCTGAGCTCCGCAAGATCGGTCTCAAGCTCATCAACGTAAACGTAACCGATATCCGTGACGAGTCCGGCTATATCGAGGCTCTCGGTAAGGAAGCTGCAGCAAAGGCTATCAACGACGCCAAGAAGAGCGTGGCCGAGCAGAACCGTCATGGTGAGATCGGTAAGGCCGAGGCTGACAGGGACAAGGACATCCGTATCGCCGAGACTTCAAGGGATACTCGTATCAAGACGGCGGAGGCCAACGCCCTCGCAGTCGAAGGAGAAAACAACTCCAAGATCACCATCGCCAACTCTGACGCCCTCCGCAGGGAGAAAGAGGCTGAGGCTGCCCGCATAGCAGTGGCTGCCGAG
>JAFZTP010000148.1 GCA_017618815.1 Bacteroidales bacterium
AGGGCGGCCACATGCTGTATGCCTTTGTATGACCAGTGGGCGGCGTCTCCGTTCTCGGCGAGGTCGTCCATCCTCTTGGTGCGGATCTGCACCTCCACATATGCTCCTTCCTTGTTCTTTACGGTGATGTGGAGACATTCGTAGCCGTTCGGCTTAGGCTGAGTGAGCCAGTCGCGCAGTCGGGATGTGTCGGATTCATACTCCTCGGTCACATATGAATATACGTCCCAGCAGAGCTTGAGTTCGGTCGCATGGTCCGTGTTGCAGTCAATTATAAAGCGGATGGCGAACACGTCGAAGACGCCTTCGAACGGAACCTTCTGCTTCTGCATCTTCTTGAAGATGGAATAGGCGGTCTTGGTCCTGATCTTCAGCTTATAGACGATGCCCGCATCCGAGAGCCTTTTCTTGAGCGGCTCGATGAACTCCGCGGTGAGTTTCTCCCTGTCCTTCTCGGTGGCTTTCAGCTTGTTGGTGATAGCCCTGTACTGCTCAGGCTCGGCGAAGCGGAAATAGATGTCCTCCATCTCGCTCTTTATGTTGTAAAGTCCGAGCTGGTGGGCGAGAGGGATATACAGCATCAGGGTCTCCAGTATCTTCCTTTCGCGGGAGAGTTTCGGGAACATGCCGAGATTCCTCATGACCTCGAGACGGTCCGCAATCTTGAGCACTGTCACCCTCGGGTCAGTGGAATACTGGACTATGAGTTTCTTGTAGTTTTCGGCTTCGAGACGGGTGTCTTTCGGCTTGATCGTGGAGATCTTGTTGAGGCCCTCCACTATCTTGAGCACTTCTTCCGGAAAATCTGAGCCGGAAATGTCGACTTCAGGATGCTTCCTGGTCGCTTCGTGCAGGAATACTGCCGCAACGCAAGCCGCCGGAAGCCCGATTTCGTCAGACGCGATAAGGGCAACTCCGAGCGGATGCTCTATAAACGGTGCTCCGTTGTCGCGTACATCATCTTTCAAGACCTCGGCAGCGATATCGTAAGCCTTCCTTACGAGGGCTTTTCCATTCTCGTCGAAATGGGGAAATTTTTCAGCTGTCAAGTCCATAATCATCGTGTTTTCCGTAAATATAATGAAAAATCCGAGGATTATGCAATTATTTCCAGACTTTCAAATACTCCTGCAGGGCCCACATCTCATCCCTGTAGCGCGCTGCAGCGGTGAATTCCAGGTCTGCCGCTGCTTTCTGCATCTTGCGTTTGGACTCTTCCACCAGCTTCTCGACCTGCTCCCTTGACATGGCCCTCACTACCGGATCCTGCAGTACTGCCGCAAGGTCGGCCTGGAGATATCCGTCCACATATGCGGAGTTGGTCTCTCTCTTGGAATCATGGCCGAGGCCGACGGTGATATGGCCTTTGCCAAGTTCTGACGGACTCGGAATATATGTAGGGTCATCGTATGAGTTCGCAGCGCTGACCCTGCCGGACTCCGTCCCGCCGAGCTCGCTGAGCAGTATGTTCTGCCGCGTCTCGACCTGACGTGGGGTGATTCCGTGCAGCTTGTTGTATTCCATCTGCTTGCTGCGCCTGCGGTCCGTCTCGTATATGGTCTCCTGCATGGACTGGGTGATGGTGTCGGCGTACATGATGACCAGTCCGTGGATGTTCCTGGCTGCTCTTCCGGCAGTCTGCGTAAGTGCCCTGCCCGAACGGAGGAAGCCCTCCTTGTCCGCATCAAGGATCGCCACCAGCGATACCATAGGTATGTCCAGGCCCTCCCTGAGCAGGTTGACTCCGACAAGTACGTCGAACAGGCCTTTCTTGAAATCTTCTATGATCTCGACCCTTTCGGTCGTGTCGATATCGGAATGGATATAGCGGCAGCGCACGCCCATCCTTCCGAAATAGCTGTCGAGCTCTTCGGCCATGCGCTTTGTCAGGGTGGTCACGAGTGTCCTTTCGTCCACCTCGGCTCTCTTGCGGATCTCTTCCAGAAGGTCGTCTACCTGGTTCTTGGTCGGGCGAACCTCGATAGGAGGGTCCAGCAGCCCGGTCGGACGGACAACCTGTTCGACCATGAGACCTTCGCTCTTTTCGAGTTCATAGTCTCCCGGGGTCGCGCTCACATAGACGGTCTGGCCTGTGTTGGCTTCGAATTCCTCGAACGTGAGCGGCCTGTTGTCCGCCGCTGCAGGAAGCCTGAATCCATACTCTATAAGTACGGACTTCCTGGAATGGTCGCCTCCGTACATCGCCCTGATCTGCGGCAGGGTGACATGGCTCTCGTCTATGAATGTGATGAAATCATCAGGGAAATAGTCGATGAGGCAGAACGGTCTTTCTCCGGCGGAGCGGCCGTCAAGATAGCGGGAATAATTCTCGATTCCCGGGCAGTACCCCATCTCCTTGATCATCTCGAGGTCATATTCCACCCTCTGCTTGAGTCTCTTTGCCTCAAGCGGCTTGCCTATGCTCTCGAAATACTCCATCTGCTTTACCAGGTCGTCCTGGATGAGGCTGACTGCCTTGACTGTCTGCTCTTTCGTGGTGACGAAGTTCTTTGCAGGGTAGATGGGCACCTCGTTCAGGTCTTCTATTATGGCCCCGGTCACAGGATCTATCAAGGCGATCCTCTCCACCTCATCCCCGAAGAACTCTATCCTCACCGCTTCGTCGGCGCCGCCGAGGAATACGTCGAGGGTGTCGCCCCTTACCCTGAACGTGCCCCTCTTGAAATCAGTCTCGGTACGGCTGTAGAGAGCGTCGACCAGATGGTACATCAGCCTTGTCATGCTCCTTTCTTCGCCTTTGCGGACCGTGACGGTCTGTGAATGGAAGTCGTTAGGGTTGCCGATGCCATACAGGCAGGAAACGCTGGAGATGACGATGACGTCCCTCCTTCCGGCCATCAGGGCGGAAGCGGCGCTCAGTCTGAGCTTGTCGATCTGGTCGTTGATGCTCAGGTCTTTCTCTATATAGGTGTCAGTCGAAGGAATATATGCCTCCGGCTGATAATAATCGTAATATGATACGAAGTACTCTACCGCATTCTCCGGAAAGAATGATTTGAACTCTCCATATAGCTGGGCGGCGAGGGTCTTGTTGTGGCTCAGAATCAGGGCCGGACGCTGGAGCTGCTGGATCACGTTTGCCATGGTGAAGGTCTTTCCGGATCCGGTCACTCCAAGCAGCGTAACCGCGTCTACACCGCCTTGTATGGCCGAAACCAGGCCTTTTATGGCGGCGGGCTGATCGCCTGAAGGTTTGTATTGTGAGCTGAGTTTGAATTTCATTTTGTAAAGATACATCTTTTTAATTATAAGGTATAGGAAGGC
>JAFZTP010000149.1 GCA_017618815.1 Bacteroidales bacterium
AATCATAATTTGCACATGGACTTTGCACATTGATTTAAATATGATTTTTTGTATATTTGTGCTTCTTAAAATCTCTGAGAAAGATGAATGATAGTATTATTCTTCACGACAAGGTGTTCAAGCCTTATCTCTCCTATGACAAGATCATCTCGGCCATAGACGGTGTTGCTGCCAAGATTAATGCAGATTACGAAGGTTGTACGGACATTCCTGTCCTCCTTTGCGTGCTTAACGGCTCGATCGTATTTACCGGCGAGCTGATGAAGAGGCTCAAATTCAACGTCGAGCTTGTTTCAATGAAACTGACTTCCTATGACGGTGTCCGCTCTACCGGAAAAGTCCGTCAGGTCATGGGCCTCAGCGGTTCTGTCAAGGGCAAGAGAGTGATCGTAGTGGAAGATATCGTAGATACCGGTAACACCATCGTCGACCTTATGGACATAGTCCTTGGTGAAGGCGCTTCCGACGTCCGCATATGTACGATGCTTCTCAAGCCTGAGGTCTACAAGAAGGACGTCAAGCTCGATTATGTCGGAATGGAGATTCCGAACGCCTTCATCGTGGGATTCGGACTCGACTACAACGAGATTGGAAGAAACTACAAGGACATCTACGTCCTTGACCCCGTCGCTACAGAACAACTTAACGAAAAGATGAAATATTATATCCTCTTTGGCCCTCCGGGAGCAGGTAAAGGCACCCAGGCCGCAGCTATGGTTGAGAAATACAACCTTTGTCACATTTCTACCGGCGAGCTTCTCCGCAAGGAAATCGCTGCCGGAAGCGAACTCGGTCTCAAGGCCAAGGCCCTGATCGATGCAGGAGCTCTCGTTCCTGACGAGGTTGTCGAGGGCATGATCGAGAACCAGTTCAAGACCGTGAAAGGCGTGAAGGGCTTCCTTCTTGACGGTTTCCCACGCACCATCGCACAGGCAGAGGCTCTCGACGCCATGCTCGCAAAGAACTCACAGGAGGTCACCTCCGTGGTTTCCATCATGATTCCAGACAAGATGATCACAGAGCGCATCAAGCACCGCGCCACCATCGAAGGTCGCGCTGACGATGCCAATGACGCTACGATCGCAAACAGGATCAAGACATATCACGACAAGACCGAGCCGCTCATCGGTTACTACCGCAAAGCCGGCAAATATGCCGAGATTGACGGCACCGGTTCTATCGAGGATGTCCGCAGCAAGATATTCGCTACGATGGACAAATTCTAAAGTCCGAACAGATAGTAAAGGGATACCTCAAATCTGGTAGGGCCGAACACGTTCTGGTCACGGAGCGCGCTCCATACGAAGTCTTCTCCGTCAGGTACATACCTTCTGTACTTGCCCCAGGCGTAGCCAAGGCCAAAGCTGAAATCCATGAACAGCTTGTCAGTCAGAGGACGGGTGTATCCATATTCGATTCCGACCCCGAGGTTGGGCGTTTTCATACGCTTCTCCCCGGGGCCGTGGCTTACATAGCCCTTGAAGCCCATTTCGAGGTCATAGCAGTAGATTTGCCCGTAGACACCGACATGATGTCCCTTGTAATAGCGGAACAGTCCGTCTCCATCCGGTCTGTCGAAGTATTTCCTGACAGTAAGCTCCATAGCGAACATGCGCCAGTAGAATATCTCCTTGTCCCGGCCCAGGCTGGCGAAGTCCAGTCTGCCGTTCACGGCCAGTCCCCTGCCGAGATACAGCTGGGTACCGATGTTCGGAGTCAATCCGGAAAGGTCATATAACAAGTTGGAATAAATAAGACATTTCTTTTGCGCCGGCTGCTCTTCAAATACCTGGGCCGAAGCTGTCTTCGCAGAAAAGAATGAGAATGAGATAATCAGAAGCACTGTTCCAATTATCTTGGAAGGATCACAGGGACTCATAAGTTTTATTGAATTGCGGTTGTTATTCTTTTTACAAATAAAAGAAAATTGCACCGGAATTCAAAGTAAAAACCCTTATTATTTTCTTATTTTTCTTCCTTGTAACGTATTATTATTCAATGCTTTACGCGAAGTGAAAAAATAAAGGGAAACAATGATATGTTTCCCTTGACAAGATGATATTTTTTACTTAAATTGCCAGAATTATTCCATCAATTTACGATACTTGAAACGCTTAGGTTCGACATCTCCGAGCCGCATTTTCTTGTTCTCCTCATACTCCGAATAGTTACCGTCGAAGAAGACAACCTTAGAGTCACCCTCGAAGGCAAGGATGTGGGTTGCGATACGGTCGAGGAACCAACGGTCATGGCTGACAACGACGGCGCAGCCGGCAAACCCGTCGAGACCTTCCTCGAGTGCGCGGATGGTATTCACGTCCACATCGTTGGTAGGCTCGTCGAGAAGCAGCACGTTACCCTCGTCCTTGAGCGTCAGGGCAAGGTGCAGACGGTTTCTCTCGCCACCGGAAAGCACTCCGCAGAGCTTTTCCTGGTCGGCGCCGCTGAAATTGAACCTGGACACCCAGGAGCGGGCATTGATGTCCTTGTTGCCTAATCTTATCCACTCCGAATTGCCGGCTATGGTCTCATATACCGTGAGGTCAGGATCGATGCTGCGATGCTGCTGGTCCACATAGGATATCTTGACGGTCTCCCCTATCTCGATCGTGCCGGTATCCGGTTTCTCCAGTCCCATGATAAGACGGAACAAGGTGGTCTTGCCGGCTCCGTTAGGACCGATGACACCGACTATGCCGGCCGGAGGCAGCACGAAATCAAGGTTCTCGAAAAGAAGCTTGTCTCCATAAGACTTGCTGACATTATGGAACTCGATGACCTTGTTGCCGAGATGCGGTCCGTTAGGGATATAAATCTCGAGATTGGACTCTTTCTCCTTGGTATCGGCTGAAGCCAGTTTCTCATATGCGCCGAGACGGGCCTTCTGCTTGGCCTGACGAGCTTTCGGGGCCATGCGCACCCACTCCAGCTCCCTTTCGAGAGTCTTGCGGCGCTTGCTCTCCTGTTTCTCCTCCATGGCCAGACGCTTGGTCTTCTGGTCGAGCCATGAGCTGTAATTCCCCTTCCATGGAATTCCTTCACCGCGGTCAAGCTCGAGAATCCAGCCTGCCACGTTGTCGAGGAAGTAACGGTCGTGGGTAACGGCGATGACCGTACCCTTGTACTGCTGGAGATGGGCCTCAAGCCACTGGATACTCTCGGTATCGAGGTGGTTGGTAGGCTCGTCCAGAAGCAACACGTCAGGCTGCCTCAACAAAAGGCGGCAGAGAGCCACGCG
>JAFZTP010000150.1 GCA_017618815.1 Bacteroidales bacterium
CAACAAGTCGGTCGCTAACCATTTCGGACTTCCATATGTCAACTTCGTCGGCGACACCATCGACAAGTGCAAGGGAAGCCACCCGGACGCCAACGGCTTCCAGAAGATGGCTGACAAGATATACGAAACCTGCAAAGACTATCTGCCTTAATACAGAATGAGCATGAAAAAGTATCTGGCCGCCTTAGCAATCGCGATCATCTCGCTGTCGGCCGCAGCACAGACGACGGACGACTACACCTTCACGGAGGCGTCCGAGCTTACGGTCCTGGGAAAGGTCTTTCCGGACACTCCCGATCCGTATAAGCGCATGGACTATACCAAGCATGGAGGATGGACCAAGAATGACATACGCCTGCTCGACATGTCCTCGGGCATAATTATCTCGTTCAAGACGGATTCTCCCGTGATAGCGGTGAAGGCTGAGCTCGAGAAGGCTGACCGGACAGGAAACTCCGGATGGGCCACAAGAGGCTTTGACCTGTACATCAAGAAGGACGGGAAATGGGTGTGGGCCGGAGTGAAGCATGCCCCGGACGACATCGAGAAATCCCCGGTGCTCAAGCTTGTCGAGAACATGTCCGAAGGCTCCAAGGAGTGTCTCCTCTATCTTCCGCTGTTCAGCGCGCTGAAATCAGTAAAGATCGGCGTGGAGTCTGGCAAGACCATAATTCCTGGAGACAGGCCGTTCCGGCATGATATCGTAATCCATGGATCCAGCTTCATGCACGGAGCTTCGACTTCCCGTGCCGGCGCGACGGTCCCGGCTTTCCTCACCCGCAGCACAGGCCTGCAGTTCAACAGTCTCGGCGTCAGCGGAGACTGCAAGATGCAGCCTCAGTTTGCCGAGGCCCTCAAGGATGCAAAGGCTGACGCCTTCGTGTTCGATGCTTTCTCCAATCCTGACGCTGCAACAATAGAGGAACGTCTGTTCCCGTTCATCGAGACAATCCAGAGCACCCATCCGGGCGTTCCGATCATATTCATGAGCAGCATCTACCGCGGAAACCGCAACTTCAATGTCAAGGTGGACGAGAAGGAGTCGGCCAAAGAGAAGATGGCGGAGAAGCTGATGAAGGAAGCATGCAGGAAGTACAAGGATGTCTATTTCATCAAGTCTGACGCTTCCTGCCCCGACCATGAGACGACTACGGACGGTACGCATCCCGGCGACTTCGGTTACTATCTCTGGGCCCGGAGCATCGAGAAACCTCTGCTGAAGATTCTCAGGAAGTACGGCATCCGATAGTCGGCGGCTGTGTGGATATACAAAATCGGCTCCTCGCATGTTCGAGAAGCCGATTATTCTTTTTTATGTGGTCAAGCAGCCGCCATTTTTAGAAGCGGTATACTGCTCCGATGGTGATGTCTCCAACCTTGAGAATATCTTCTCCGCCAGCAAAAAGACGAAAATTCGTAATCCCCCTGTCAAAGTTGCGTGCAAGAGAGAGTCCGGCGAAGTTCAATCCTGTCCTTAGGATGAAGTGTTCTCCCAATTCATAGGAAAGTACAGGAGCTATAGAAATACCTATGACTCCATCGGTATACTTCCGCGAAGGGACAATGCGAAGCGATCCTTCAGTCCATACTGAAAAACTTCCGAATGTCAGAGCCTTGTATGCGGCATAGGGAACAAGAGAAAATGAATATCTTTTATTTGAAGAGTCCACAGAATGACCTAAATAGATATCTGAATTGGTATACGCAATAGACAAACGGCCACCAAATGCCCAGTTATCCTTGTACAAATAACCTACTTCAGGATCAAAGGAAAGCGAACTGCTGCAAGTTGTTTTCTCATTTTGCACTTTGTCCTGTCTGACGCTGGCCATCGAAAGGGAACCTCCGATATAAACCTGGGCGGAAGTTGTCTGCGAGAACGCGAAAATTGATGCTGCAAGCACCAATGCTTTGTAAAGAAGTTTCATAAAGATCAAAATATAAAATAAATAATATCTGGTGATTGACTACTTGGTCCGCGTAATTTGGAACATTAGCGCGACGGGCTCATTCTTCATCTTTCCCTTCAGGGATATTGTCACCTTGCCGTCCTTGACGGAGCATCCGGCCTTTTTACCGTTGTTCAGTATGGTGACGGTGCCCTGGGGGATATTGCCTGTCCATTCGAGGGTCGCTGGCAGCTCCTCCCCGTCAGGCAGCGCATATATCGCATAGAGTGTCTTTCCGTCCTTGTCTGCCGTGAACCACATGTTCCCCTCGTTGTAGTACGGGGTGATGCGTGTGGAATAGATGGCCTTGCCGCAGCGGCCGAGCCATTCTCCCACTTCCCGCAGGCGACAGGCCGCTTCCTCTTCAATCAGACCGTCCGGCCTTGGGCCAACGCCAAGCAGCAGGGAGCCGCCCTTTGCAGTGATCTCAGCCAGCAGATCTATGATGGCCCGGGGCGATTTATACTCGGGATGCGGGTCCCAGCCCCAGTTCTTGGTAAGCGTGACGCAACTTTCCCAAGGGTAATCCAGCTGCGTGGCGGGAATCTTCTGCTCAGGAGTCTGGTAGTTCTCGTTCCTGCCGCGGGCGGTGCGATCCACCGCTATCAGGCCAGGCTGGGCGGTGCGGACCTCGGCAAGGAGCTCGTCCAGGTGG
>JAFZTP010000030.1 GCA_017618815.1 Bacteroidales bacterium
ATCCGCCTCTGGACAGTTCATGCTGCGCAGATATCCGGATTCTGGACATATTTCCGCACGGATATATCCGGACGGCAGCGGCTCTTCGAACCATTCACCGGACGGCAGCAAGTTGAATATGTCAAACATCACGGGACCGGCCGTCCTGGCTCCCGTAAGCCCCGGCACTCCTTCTCCTCCGGCATTGCCGGCCCATACTCCAACTACATAATCCGGAGTCATGCCTACGGCCCATCCGTCCCTGAATCCGAAGCTGGTACCTGTCTTCCAGGCTATCCTGCGGACGGACCGGATCAGATGCCAGTCGATCTCGTCCGGACGATTGACTTCCTTCAGAGCTTCGAACGTATGCCAGATCGCAGCCTTGTCGTTCAACGCAAATGTGGAATCGGACGTCTGATATGAAAGGGAGAGGCCGGCATACATCCTGGTTATGTCGATCAGGCAGCCCTCCGCGCCTCCGAGTATCAGCGAGAGGCCATAATCGGCCGCTGTCCGGGTCAGCGTCATCATGCCGCAGTTCCGGAGCAAGTCCAGGAACTTAGGTACTCCATATTTCCTGAGCATATGGACGGCAGGAACGTTCAGGGAACGGGCGAGAGCCTCGTCCGCATGTACGGCTCCTGAGAATTTACGGTCAAAGTTCTGCGGGGAAAATCCGTTGATGTTTATAGGGATGTCGGGCAGGATCGTAGTCGGCAACATCTCGCCTTCCTGCAACAGAGCGCAATACAGCATCGGTTTCAGTATGCTTCCGGTGCTTCTCGGAGCTGCTGCGATGTCAACCTGCCGGCCTGGCCTTTCCCTGTCCGGGTCCGCATTTCCGCAATATGCCACCACTTCGCCGCTATGGACATCGACCACGACAGCCGCCAGGTCGGCGATTCCTGTCATGGCGAACTCCTGCGACCACCGGCTGGTAACATCATTGACCTGCTTCTGTAGCGAAGCGTCTATCCCGGTACGGATTGTCTTTCCCGGCGAGGATACATAATACTCCGAAGTCAGGTGCGGCGCAAGGTTGGGAAGCGGATGCGGCTGCATTACCAGGGGCTCGTCGCATGCCAGTGCGCACGTCTCGGCATCGATGTCGCCATGCTTCAGAAGTTTCTTCAGCAACCTGTTCCTTTTCTGCAGAAGCTTGTCCCTGTTCTTCCCGGGGTGAATCCCGGCAGGGGAGTTCGGCAGGACCGCCAGAGTTGCTGCCTCCGCCCATGAGAGCTGGGACGCAGGTCTCCCGAAATATCTCCACGCGGCAGCTTCAAGACCGACGACATTACCTCCGAAGGGGGCATGTGCTGCATACATTGCCAGTATCTTTTTTTTGCTGCAACGCAGTTCGAGACGAGTGGCGAGTATGGACTCGACGAGCTTTTGCCAGACTGTCCTTTCCTTTCCCCGGGACATACGGATCACCTGCATGGTGATGGTGCTTCCTCCGCTGGTTACATGACCGGCCTTGACATTGCCCACGAGGGCCCTGAACATGGATATGGGATTAACTCCCGGATGATATCTGAAATACCGGTCCTCGAATTGTATGAGGGCGGTGCTGTATCTCTCCGGGACAGTGTCTGCCGGCGGGAACCTCCATTGGCCGTCAGCGGCTATGTGGGCTCCCAGCAATTCTCCGTTACGGTCTTCTACGACCGTGGAATACTCCGTTCCTTTGAACAGGTTTCGCGGAAGGCACAACATATACGCGACGACCATTATGGCCGCCGCGTATAGTGCTATTTTCCGTTTTTTCGTCATTTCGTGACTTCTGCCTTGCCGGAAGCCGTGGCTGCGCTGATGAGCGAATCATACATGGCTTCGCAGGATATGGACGGAAGTGTATACTGTCCTTCGTATGCGGCCCTAAGCTTGAGCTTGAAGGTCTTCGAAGTGCCTCTGTGAAGGTTGAAATACCAGATGGACTTGTCATCCCTGATATCATTGTAGTCGAAAGCATTCTGGCTGGCGACTACAGCGCCTGTGAGTCTCTCGTTGATGATCTCCCATCCGGAAGGGATTACCTGACTCAAGGCCACGTTCGTGTAGTCCTCGAGGCTGTTGGTGTTGGTCACGGTGATCACGGATGTGAACTCTGTTCCCTGAGGGATTGATGCAGGGTCGATCGCGTTGCCGTTGGCCGTGTATGAAACGGAGATCCTCATGCCTGATGACTTGGCTGGAACCTGCATGCCGGCCGGGATGCGTCCGGAAGTAACCAGCGTCGCATAAAGCTCGCCCTTGGAGGAGTTCTTGACAGTCACCTTTCCGGTGGATCCGTCCACGAGCTTGCTATATACGGACTTCGCTGACTTGACTTTTTCCCCGTTGACCTCTATATCAATTTCATTATTGTTGAGCTTGGATGCGAGTCTGTCCATAGCCATCGCCGAGAAGGCGGTTTCCTGGGTAGAACTGTATCCCGGTCCGAATACGGATGCAATCTCATTTGCATAGCGGAGTGCGCGGCCGGTCTGGTTGGCAAGAACCAGGGCCTCTACTGCAACGGCTTTGTCACGGAGCTCGCTGCCGTAGGTGACGTTGTTTACCGAGTATTTGGTGAATCCTTCGTCAATGCTGTTGATGATGGCCTCTGCAGTCTGGACTTTACCGCAGATTGCATAAGCCGAAGCGAGCATCCAGCGAGCCTGCATAGACGTAGAAGCGTTCTCGCGCAGCCTGTTCATGGCTCCGGTGTCTGGTTTGCCGGCGATGGCGAGAGTATAGAGCTTGTATGCCTGGTCCATGTCGTTGAGGAACTCGGAAGATACATAACGATAGGCCTGCGCGCTCTTCTGCTGGTATTGCAGCCATGCCGAGAGCACTCCGGTGTTGACTACATATCCCTTGGCCTGGGCTTCTACCATGAACTGACCTGCCATGGACGATGCCCATCCAGCAACCTTGTTCTGGCCCGGCCAGTATGAGAAGCCTCCGGAAGGAAGCTGGCGCGAATACAGTTCCTGGAGCATCTCCGGAATCATCTTCGAAGCCTCTTCGGCATTGCTGCTGCAGAACATGTCTGACAGATGCAGGAATGTGAGGCCTCTTGCCGAGAGCTGCTCCGTGCATGAATAGTTATAATTCTTCATGCTGCAGAATGCTCCGTTGATATCGATTACAGGGAATCCTGCAACTTCTATCGTCGCGGTATTGCCGCTCTCTTTGCTGAACGCCTTGAAGTCGAATGTGTATTCTTCTCCGGCAGCAAGTGATTTATGCTTCGCTGTGGTGATAACCGGATTAGGATTCCTGACTGGTACTGAGATCGTCTCTGATGTGCTCCTTCCGTTCCCGCTTGCGGAAACCGTGATCTTAGCGACACCTTCTCCGACAGCCTCGATGGCGAATCCTGTCATCTTGTCTCCAGGAGCTGGGAAGTTGAGGTTGCGGGCATTGCTTCCAACGAGCTTGACAGGGCCTTCAACTTTTATGCTTACTGTAGCAGTATGGATGCTCTCTTCCATTGCGAACACATTGACAGGAATTGTCAGGCGGTCTCCTGTAGAGATCACTCTCGGCACGGTAGGGAGGATCATCAGCGGACTGCGTACGGCTACGGTTTTCTCGGCATTTCCGAATGCTTCGCCGTTGCCTGCCACGACCATGACCTTGACGCTTCCTACGTACATAGGCAGGGTGATATTATGGGTCTGTGAGCCCTTGGCGAGGGTGAACGGTCCGATGAAACGTACCACAGGGTTGAATCTGTTGTCCTTCTTAGGACCTACGATGACATCCTCGTCACCACCGATGCTGAGCATAGGCGAGAACCTGCCGCTGTATGCTCCGATAACATTGTCATATATATCCCATGTCTTGACTCCGAGAGCTTCGCGGGCAAACATCGCATTCCATGGATCCGGGGTCTTGAACGCTGTCAGGTCGAGAAGGCCTTCGTCCACTATTGCGAGGGTGTATGTCATCTTCCTGCCGTTCTTCTCGCTGACCTTGATCTGGAACTGCTCCTCCGGGTGTACTGCGTCGACCATGGTGATGACAGGCTCTATTCTTGAGTTCTTGTCCGTCACGGAAACAGGGACTACGCCATACATCCTTATAGGAAGGTCGTTCGCACTGTTCTTGTGTGGCTGGAGCAGGGTTATGTGGACATAGAAGTTAGGAGCCATAGCGGATGTCACCTTGAACTTGTAAGGAGTGTCATCCTTGGCTGCCGTGCTTACCCACTCCCTTGAGACTACGCCGGAGGCATTCTCTATGGAAACGAGGGCCTTGCCGTTCTCTGCGGCAGGAACGAATACCGTTGCAGTCTGTCCCACCTCGTATTCTTTCTTGTCGGTGGAGAAGGTAATCATGGTCAGGGCATCCGGATCGGTCTTGCCGGAACGTCCGCGGTATTCAGGCCAGTCTGCGGTAAATACCGCACCGGTGGCATGACCGCCGTCCAGGTCCTTGACATAGACCAGGAACCTGCCCCAGTCAGGATAGTCGATACGGAACGGAATGGATGCGTCGTTGTTGCCTGAGACAAGCATTCCGGTAGCGATCGGAGTCGCGCCGGTACCATTGACATATGAATCCAATTGCTCTGAGCGACTTTCCCACCACCAACTCCATTTGATCTTGAATATCTTGTACTCTAGATTGTGTCCCGTAATCCTGCGGCCGTCCTTGTCGACGACAGCCACTTTGAACAGATGGTCTTTGTCAGTCTCGAGATAGTCTCCTTCTTGCTGGAGGTTGATGCCGACGTATGCCTTGAACGGAGAATACGGAACGGTCTGCACCGTGAAGCTTGCATCTCCGCCAGGTTCGGTGACAGTAGTCATGATGGTGGCAGTAAGCATGCCCGGGGCAACGGAAGCTGCCGGCATCACGACATTTGATGAAGCATTGCCCTGTCCGTCCAGTTTTGTCTGGAGGATTGTTGACTCGGACTTAGTAAATGTCGAAGCAGGGTTGCGGAATATGTATTTCTCAAAGCCCTTGAAACTATTCGTTGCAGGGGTGAGAGTCATTTCTGACTTGGCGGCAAGGCCGGCTGCTGCAGGACCGGTCAGCCAGTTGGATGAGATGCTGACCAGAGTCTTTTCTCCTGCGGAGAGGACCTTGTTGCTGAAGCTGGTGTTGATCTTCAGCCTGTTAGGCTTGATGGTCTCGACACGAAGCGCCTTGTGGAAGGTGGTGCCTCCGACTTTGAGGTAGGCGTTCCAGACTCCTGTAGGAGCATCCGTCGATGTCGGGATTGCGAATGCATAGAATCCGTCACCGGCTCCGGCGCTTACAGACTTGTAGAAGAACTGTCCCTGTGGGGTGAATACCTCGATGGTGGCAGGATGAGCCACAGGAAGGGTCTTGTCCTTGTCTTTCAGGATCATGGTGACGTGGAGAGTGTCTCCCGGCCTCCATACTCCGCGTTCTCCATAGACGAAGCCTTTGAGGCCCTTCTCAACCTTGCGGCCGCCAACGTCGAAGCGGCTGAGCGACTTCTCTTCTCCGTCAGAGATTTTGAGGTAGCTGACTGACTTGCCTCTCTTGGCCGTGATTACGAACGGCTTTCCTTTTACGGCTATCTCGGCCATTCCGTCCGCATCGGTGCGGCCTCTGCCGACAGGCCTGAGCTGGAAGTTGTACACCTCCAGTTCTGCGCCATAGACCGGCTTTGCGGATACGATGTCATTGACATTGACCCAAAGCTTTCCGGTGTCGGAAGATTTCACAATGATTCCCAGGTCTGAAGTCATGATGTTGCACTCAGGGAATCTCTCCGATTTCATATAATATGATGGCTTGAGAGGATCATCCTGCTCAGCCCAGTTGTATTTGTCCCAGTCGTAGTCGTTATCCCAATAGTATGTCTGCGTCTTGTCCCATACGGCCTCGTCGGCTTCGGTGATTCCGGCCGGCACGAAAGTCATCTCGTCCGGACCCGTGTATTCCTTGCCGTACAGGGAGTAATCCATGTTGAAGGAGAGCCTGATCCTGTAGATTGCACCCGGCTCCTTCTTCAGAAGGTTGGAAAGGTCTATCGAGAAGTTCTGCCACGTGCGAAGGTCCTTTGACGGATCCTTGTCCAGACGAACCGTAGTCTTGTAGATAAGGCGTCCGGAACGACGGAGCTCATTGCTTCCCTGGAGGCTGTTGTCCTGAAGGAAGGTGAGCACGTTGTCGCTGTATATCTTGATGATTCTGACATCTACGGCCTTCAGGCTGGCAGCCTTGAAAGGAAGGATCAGATGGGAAGAATCCGGGAGAATCGTCCCGTCAAGCGGGATCTGCACTGCCGGGGCCAGTCCGTGAGGGGAGAAGCTTTTTTCGAAGGTCTCGCCCAGAGTCTCTCCGGACGCGCTGCGGAGCACGTCGGCAATCTTGACGGACAGGTCGCCCTCGCGACGTCCTTCATAATATACTTTTATGGTCTCGCCGTTGACTTGAGAATAATATCTCAGGGCTCCGTCGACCGTTATGATTCCGTTGAAATCGTCCATGTCGGCGACAGGTTCGCTGAACTTGATCGAGATATGCGGGTCAGAGTCTTCGTTCAGGGTAGCGGAAACAACTCTGAAACCAGTCTTGCCGTCTTCTTCTGCCTGCTCCTGACCCTTCTGGGGCTCTACAGCGGGAGCGACCATGAACGAGAACTTGAATTCCTTCAGGCCCTTCTTGATTCCAGGAACGAGTTTTTCCAGCTTGAAGCTGCAGTTGTAGACCTGTCCGGCCTTCAGCTGTCCCGGCTCAGGGATGAATTCGATAGTGTTGCCCTCAGCAACGGTGGCACCTTTCACCGCCGGCTTGAACGAGAACAGGTCTTCGGAAGCAGCGGCTTCGATTCCAGGCACAAGCTGGACTTTGATTGTGGATGCCTCTGTCACGGGACCGCCCGTGTAGGCTTTGACGTATTCGGCAAATTCTGTTGATGGAACAGCGCTTTTCCTGGCGCATGAGAATAATGCAGAGAGCATTACCAGTAAGATTGTGGCTAACTTGACTGTTTTCATAGACGTTTACTTTTGAATCACTTTTGAATCCTCAAAATTCAATCTCAAAGATAAGAAATTTCCATAATAAATAAAAGGATATCAAGAGGTGTGCCATTTTGTCAGTATCGGCAGTTGGCACGGCTATTGATTATTTTGCAGCGGCTCCGGAGGGCTTCGGAGCTTTGCATGAATTAACAATTAAATTATAAAGAAATGATCAAACCATTAGCAGACAGAGTCGTGATCGAGCCCAAGGAGGCAGAGACCAAGACGGCATCGGGACTTTACATTCCTGATACAGCAAAGGAAAAACCGCAGCAGGGTACCGTCGTAGCAGCCGGTCCCGGCAAGAAGGATGAGCCTATGGAAGTCAAGGTAGGCGACGAAGTTCTCTACGGAAAGTATGC
>JAFZTP010000001.1 GCA_017618815.1 Bacteroidales bacterium
TACGGAGAGTCTCCAGCTGACCGCGGACGCTCGCATCGAGGCGATAGTCCCCCACCGTCAGCACAAGCCCGCCTATGATATCGGGATCGGTCTTTTCCTCGAGCCGCACTTCCCCACCGGTCAACTCCACCACCCGGGCGCGGATCTTCTCCCCGAACTCAGGGCCGGCCGGAACAGCCGTCGTCAAAGTCGCGAACTTAATTCCCTTCGACCGGTAATACATATCCACGAACGAATGCAGGATCAGGCGTATATCCCGGATACGGCCATTCTTCAGAACCAGCTTCAGGAACTTCTCCAGTCCCGGGTCCATATCTTCGGGTTCGAGAGCCGACTTCAGCAGCACGAACTTTCTGGACGGTTCCACGGCCCTGGTGTCGGCCAGTATATGGCCGAATTCCGGGACAGCGGAGATCGCCGCCTCCAGTTTCTTCGCCTGGGCACATACCGTCTCTCCGCCGCCATTACTGTCGACGAACTTCAGCAGCGCACGCGCATATCTGGAAGATATGATCCCTGTATTCATCTCTAATTCTTACTGTTCCTGGCTGAGGACATCTCCCCGACCAGCTTGTCCAGATACCTCATCTGGGCATCGTCATTCTCGAGGTCCTTGCGGATGACCTTCTCGGCGATATCTACGGAAAGCATCGCCACCTCCTTGCGGATGTCGCGCAAGGCGCTTTCCTTCTCGGCAGCTATCTCCACGCGCGCCTTCTCGATGATCTTCTCCGCCTTTTCCTCGGCTTCCTTCTGGGCGTTGGCGATAATGGTAGCCCTTGTCTGGGCGGCCTCACGCAGCATCACGCCCTGCTCCTGCCTTGTCTTTTCAAGCAAGGCAGCCTGTTCAGCGGCAAGATTCTCCATGCGGGCCCTTGCCTCCTGCGCCATCTTCAGGGACTCGTCGATATGACGGTTCCTCTTCTCCACCATCCCGGTTATGACCGGAAAGCCGAACCGGGCAAGGACGAAGAACAGCAACAGAAAGATCAGGGTCATCCAAAACAGGAGACCGCCGTCAGGAGTAACGAGGTTCATCGTCTAGACTATCTGAAGACTATCAGGGCGCAGACGATGATTGCAAAGAGGGCGGCGCCCTCGATCATACCGGCTGAGATGATCATTCCGGTACGAAGGTTTCCGGCAGACTCCGGCTGACGTGCGGTGGACTCCATCATGGCACGTCCGATCTTGCCGATACCGATTGCTGCTGCGAAGGCAGCTGCGGCTGCACCGACTGCAGCTCCGACTAAAGTAAGTTCAATCATGATCTTATAGTTTTTATTATGTTATTCTTCCTTGATGCGTGCGAGACCTATGTAGATCGACGACAGCATCGTAAACACATATGCCTGGATGAAGGCCACGAGGCACTCCAGCAGGTCCATAAAGAATCCGAACAGGACAGATATGAAGGTCATCGACCCGAACATCACCGGTCCGAATTCATACATTATGAAAATTATGCACACGAGACTGAGGATCAGTATATGACCCGCCAGCATGTTGGCAAAAAGTCGTATTGTAAGCGAAATAGGTTTGGTGATTGCGCTGAACACCTCTATGACAGGCATTATCGGTTTGAGGAATGCAGGCACGTCCGGCCAGAAAATCTCTTTGTAATAATGCTTTGTCGCCGTCAGGTTGACGGTAAAGAAGGTACAGAGCGCGAGCACCAGGGTGACCGCTATGTTGCCGGTAAGGTTCGCTCCTCCGGGGAAGAACGGCACTATACCGAGGTAATTGTTCAGTATTATGAAACAGAAAGCCGTGCAGAGGTATGGAGAGTATCTGCGATAATCCTCTTCTCCGATATTCTCCCTGGCCATCTCATGGACCATCATCACTATCGGCTCCACGAAAGCGGCAATCCCGGACGGCGCTTCTTTCTCGACATCATGTTTCCGATACCAGCGGGCCGCAGCCAGCACTATCAGGGCCAGCACGAGGCTGCTGATCATAAGGGCAAGCACATTCTTGGTTATGGATATGTCCAGCGGACGTCTCTGCTCGCCTCCGACGACCTCGACCACCTTTCCTGCATATTCGCCTTCGGACGGGATCATGAAGCCTTCATAGACGGCCCCGTGTTCGAGTCTGGCCGAGCTGAAGACATGCCAGCCGGATTCTTCCCCGCGCACGATGACGGGCAGATGGATCGCCACGGCACCTTTGTCGGTGTCGAAGAAATGCCATTCATACGAGTCGAGGACATGGTCGAAGATGACTTCTCCGATATTGACCTCGGCAGGCATGAAAAACATCAATATGGCAATCAGAAAGCTCATACCTCAACGCAGACTGAAACTACATTGTCCCGCACCTCTACGAAGCCGGACTTTATCTTAAGCGAATTCTCCTTGCCTCCGGCAGAATAGCTTATCTCCCCTTCTTCAAGGGAAGTGATCAGCGGGGCATGGTTATTAAGGACCTGGAACCTTCCGGCGACGCCTGGCAAGGTGACGGCTTCGACCGTCTCCGTGACAAGTACCGCTTCGGGCGAAAGTATCTCCAGCTTAATCATTATTTGGCCTGGGCGAGTATCGCCTCGCCTTTCTTTATTGCATCTTCGATGGTACCGACATTGAGGAAGGCCTGCTCCGGCAGGTAATCCACCTCTCCGTCAAGTATCATGTTGAAGCCTTTAATCGTATCTTCTATGTCCACCATGACTCCGGGCACTCCTGTAAACTGCTCGGCCACGAAGAATGGCTGGGACAGGAATCGCTGGACTCTCCTGGCTCGGTTGACGGTAAGCTTGTCCTCGTCCGAGAGCTCGTCCATGCCGAGGATGGCGATGATGTCCTGCAGCTCCTTGTTGCGCTGCAATATGGCCTTAACCCTCTGGGCCGTGTCGTAATGGGCCTGGCCGACGATATTCGGGTCGAGGATCCTGGAAGTTGATTCGAGAGGATCGACGGCCGGATAGATTCCGAGCTCGGTAATCTTTCGGCTGAGCACTGTCGTCGCGTCAAGATGCGAGAAGGTCGTCGCAGGGGCAGGGTCGGTAAGGTCGTCTGCAGGGACATATACGGCCTGGACGGATGTGATTGAGCCGTTCTTGGTGGAGGTGATCCTCTCCTGCATCTGGCCCATTTCGGTCGCAAGGGTTGGCTGGTAGCCCACTGCCGATGGCATGCGGCCGAGCAATGCCGAAACCTCTGAGCCTGCCTGGGTGAATCGGAAGATGTTGTCGATGAAGAATAGTATGTCCTTAGGACCTGCGCCGCTGTTGCTGTCGCGGAACGATTCGGCGAGGGTAAGGCCCGAAAGGGCTACGGAGCTTCTGGCTCCCGGCGGCTCGTTCATCTGGCCGAAGACCATGGCGACCTGGCTCTTCTCGACTTCTTTCATATCGACTTTGGAGAGGTCCCATTTGCCCTCCTCCATGGACTTCAGGAATTCGTCCCCGTATCTTATGACTCCGGATTCGATCATCTCGCGGAGGAGGTCGTTGCCTTCCCTGGTACGCTCGCCGACGCCGGCGAAAATCGAGAATCCGTTATGTTTCTTTGCGATGTTGTTGATCAGCTCCTTGATGAGTACGGTCTTGCCGACTCCGGCGCCGCCGAAGAGGCCGATCTTTCCGCCCTTGAGATATGGCTCCAGCAGGTCGATGACCTTGATGCCCGTAAACAGGACTTCCTGCGAAGTGGTAAGGTCTTCGAATTTCGGAGGCTCGCGATGGATCGGGAGGCCTCCCTCCATGGTCATGTCACCGAGACCGTCGATGCTGTCGCCGGTTACGTTCATGACGCGGCCGCGGATCTGGGCGCCTACCGGCATCGAGATCGGAGCGCCGGTGCTGACGGCTTCCATGCCGCGGCGGAGGCCGTCGGTGGAGTCCATGGCGACTGTACGGACGGTATCCTCGCCGATGTGCTGCTGCACTTCGATTATGAGGGTCTTCCCGTCGGGGCGCTGCACTTTCAGGGCGTCATGTATTCTCGGAAGCTGTTTCGACACATTTGCGTCAGAGAGGTCGAAGTGCACGTCTACTACCGGACCGATGATCTGCGAAATGTGCCCTTTTATATTATTGGACATATCTTAGCGTTTTCACAAAGTTAAAAAAAATCCGGTGGATATCCACCGGATTAATCTGAAATACCAAAAGTTCAGCAGTAAGTATTACTTGAGCTTCTTGTATCCGTAGCGTGCCTCGTCGCCGAGCTCCATCTCGATCTTCATGAGACGGTTGTACTTGGCGA
>JAFZTP010000151.1 GCA_017618815.1 Bacteroidales bacterium
CCAGTCAATATTCTTCACAGGGCTGACCATCATCACGCCCACAAGTATCAGCACTGTGCCAGTGGCGGCCGAAGGTATGGCCAGGAACGCCGGCGCGAAGAACAGCGAAACCATGAAACATACGGCTATCGCGAAAGCCGTAAGACCGGTATGTCCGCCTGCGGCGACACCCGTGGCGCTCTCCAGATATGTCGTCGTCGTGCTGGCGCCGAAGCATGATCCCGCAGTGGTGGCGGTAGCGTCGGCCATGAGAGCTTTGTTCAGGCCTTCGATCCTGCCGTTCTCGTCAGTCATGCCCGTCTTCGTGCAAAGTGCCATGACCGTTCCGATAGTGTTGAAGAAATCGATGGACATAAAAGTAATGATCACAATCAGCATGTCCACGGAAAGAATCTTGTTCCATTCGAACTTGAACAGAAGCGGCGAGACAGACGGCGGGACTGATACCAGCTCGTGGATATTGGTCACGCCCATTGGGATTCCGATGATTGTCGTGGCCACGATAGAAATCAGCAAGGCTCCGCGCACTTTCAGTATGAACAGCACGGATGCCAGCACCAGCGAGATCAAAGCCAGCTGGACACGGGCGTCGGAAATGCTTCCGAAAGACATTCCTCCTTCTCCGTGCGGGACAAGCAGGCCCGTAGACTTGATTCCCAAAAACGCGATGTAGAGGCCGATGCCGACCCCGATGGCATTCCTGAGGCTGGACGGGAATGAATTGAGAATGAGTTCCCTGACCTTGGTAGCGGTCAGGATTATGAAAATTATACCTTCAAGGAAGACAGCGGTCAGCGCGAACTGCCAGCTATAGCCCATCCCGAGGCACACCGTAAATACAAAGAATGTATTCGTACCCATGCCCGGGGCGACTCCGAAAGGCTTCTTTGCATAGAAAGCCATCACCAGTGTGCCGAATACGGCTGCCAGGGCCGTAGCCGTGAACACTGAGCCGGTAGGCATGCCCTTGTCGGCCAATGATGAGAAAATGCTTGGATTGACGGCAAGGATATAGGCCATGGTCAGGAAGGTCGTAAGTCCCGCAGCGAGCTCCGAATGGATGCTGTGCTCCCCTTTCCTGAATCCGAAGAAGTTTTCCAATATTCTGCTCATATATGATTCAATTTATCATTATCAAAGGAAGATGAGCAGCAGCAGCTGCGCAATTATCACCCTGACTGCCATGGCAAGCGGATACACCGAAGTATAGCTGATCGCAGGACGGTCACCATAATCCGAAGACGAAGCATAGTTCAGGGCCATCGGATTGGCCATCGCGCCGCAGAGCATTCCGCTCACGGTACCATAGTCCAGCTTCATTCCGGAGACGGACAGACAGCCCACGATCATCACCGGTATAACCGTAATTGCAAAGCCTAGGCCGATCCAGAGCAAGCCCTCAGGACGGAAGACCGTCTCGAAGAACTGACCTCCGGCAGAAAGCCCGAGACACACCAGATACATCGACAGGCCAAGCCTTCGCAGCATGAGGTTCGCGCTTTCAGTGGCGAATGTCTTGACATGGATCCTCGGGCCCAGGGCACCCATGAGAATTCCGGATATGATCGGACCGCCGGCAAGGCCCAGACGCACAGGAGCCGAGATTCCCGGCACCATTACCGGAATCATTCCAAGCAGAAGACCGAGAATGATACCGATGCACATGGACACTATGTTCGGTTCATACAGATGCTTCATCACATTGCCGATCTCCTTTTCGACCTCCGGCATAGACTTCTCCTCGCCGACTACGATTACTCGGTCTCCGAGCTGGAGCACAAGGTCTGGAGTGGCAAGGAATCTCATACCGGAACGGATTACCCTGGAGATATTGACTCCATAGCGGTTCCTCAGCCTGAGGGCGCCGATAGTCTTGCCGTTTATCTCAGGCCTTGTGACTATCATGGAATGGGACACCAGCATGTCGTCGAGCTTGTTCCAGTCGATTTCAGCAACGTTCATGTCCTTTCTTTCCTCCATTCCGAAAATCTGCTCCAGCAAGGCTTCGGCCGCACGGTTTGTAATCACGAGCAGCCTGTCTCCTTCCTTGATCACGGTATCGGAGGACGGGATCAGCACGCTGTTGTCTCTCCAAACCCTGGAGATTACGAACTTTTCGGGAGAGGTGGAAGAAATGTCCTTCACTGTCTTCCCGAATATGGCAGGGTTGATCACGTCGAAAGTCCCCACGAACGTATTGTCCTGTCCCTCGTCACCTTTGTCGGACTGAGACTGGAAACGTGCGGAGAACATGCGGAGCACTATCAGGGCCATGATCACGCCTACGACACCAAGCGGATAAGTAACGGCTGTGGCGAGGGCCGGAGACTGCTCCGGGAGACCCATCTGGTGCAGGGTCTGCTGGGCTGCAGCCAGGGCTGGAGTATTGGTGACGGCTCCCGAGAGCACGCCGACCATGTCCTGGATCGATACTCCTGTGGCGAAGCTGAAGATCACGGCCATCGCAGTACCGATGAATACTACAAGCATGCTCAGCATGTTGAGCTTCAGGCCGCCCCGGCGGAAAGAATTGAAGAATCCCGGTCCCACCTGGAGACCGAGGAAATAAACGAAGATTATAAGGCCGAAATCCTGCGCGAATCGAAGCATCACAGGATTGCCGGTAAGGCCGAAATGTCCGGCTATGATTCCGCAGAAGAACACGAAGGTGACTCCGAGGGAGACCCCCTTAACCTTGATCTTTCCCAAGGCATGTCCGGCCGCCATTATGAGGAAGATGACG
>JAFZTP010000152.1 GCA_017618815.1 Bacteroidales bacterium
CTCTCCTTCAAGATGGATAGGGGCATAGAGAGGCTGCTCAGACAGGTTTTCGTTGACAAGGTCCAGAAGACCGTTGTCAGACTTGTATGATTCTCCGTTGAGGACGAGCGTCAGGCCTTTCTTCAGGTAGGAATAGTTCTTGACCATGGTGGTCACGTAGTCCATGTTGAAAGCGTAGCGTCCGAACATTTCCGTGTCAGGGGTGAACCTGATAAGGGTTCCGTTCTTCTCGCTTACCTTTTCCTTCATGCCGCTGTCGGTCAGGGTTCCCTGACGATAGCTTGCCCATGAACTCTTGCCATCACGGAAGGACTCTACGTAGAAGTCCTGCGAAAGGGCATTGACGGCTTTGGTACCGACACCGTTCAGGCCGACGGATTTCTTGAAGACCTCATCGTCGAACTTACCGCCGGTATTGAGCTGGCTGGTGGCTTTTACGACAGACCCGAGCGGAATACCTCGTCCGAAGTCCCTGACGGTCACTGTGCCGTCTACGATATCTATCTTGACCTGCTTTCCGAAACCCATGGCGAACTCATCGATAGAGTTGTCCACGATTTCCTTGAGAAGCACGTAGATACCGTCTCCGGGGTTGTCTCCGTTGCCGAGACGACCGATATACATTCCCGGACGTCTGCGGATATGTTCCACACCTTCAAGCGTGCGGATATTGTCATCTGTGTAGTTTGTCGTATTTATTTCTGCCATAAATAAAGCCTGATACTCGTATAAAATGCAAATTTAATAAAAATTTACAATTGCGGCCTCATCACGAGCTCGATATGATTGCCTGATTTGAGCAGAGTCCCGGCCATCGCCTTTACGGCTTCCGGAGTAAGAGCATTGACGGCAGCCTCGTATTCCTTGTCGCGGTCTTTGCCGAAATGCTCATGCTCTTCGAGACAATTGATCCAGTAGCTGTTGTTGACTCTGCGCTCAGGTATGTTCTTCTTGAGATTGTTGAGCGTCTTGGTGAACTCTTCTTCGTCAGGCCCGTTTGCTGCGAGGTCATTGAGTTCCTTGACTACGATCTCGCGGAGCTTGTCGGCAGCATCCGGGTTGCAGTTGAAGTAAATCTCCATGAGACCGAACTGTTTAGGCTCTTTCTGGATATCGGTGTTGACTCCGACGCCATATGTGCCGCCTTCCTCTTCGCGGAGGGTCTTGGTGTATCTCAGGTCGAGGACATAGCTGACAGCCTTGGCTGCGGCCTCGTTCTCATAGCTTGCATCAAGGTCTGCGGAATATAATGAGCAGACGGTTACCTGAGGAGTGTTCATCACGGTTGTGAAATCATTCAGGATGTCTCCCTGCTTGATGTAGTTATTGTGGTCGATCCATTTGCTCGCCTCCTTCTTTGCAGGAAGAGATGCGAAGTATGTCTCTACGAGAGGCTTGATGGTCTCAGGCTCGAAGTCGCCGGCGATGTAGAGGGTAGCTCCGGCCACGTCGTCGAACATCATCCTGTAGTACTTTTCGAGGGTTTCCATGTTTGCCTTGGAGAGAGATGCCTCGTCCAGCATTATGTTGCGCTCCTGGTTCTCGAAGATAGTCTTGCTGACCTCCTGCTGGAACTTGTACTCAGGCTGGTTCTTGACGTTCTGTAGATATGCCTCGAGAGTCTTGATGCCCTTGTTGTATTCATCCTGGTCGAAGCGAGGATCGGTGACCATGAGATACATCATCTGGAACGTTGTCTCCAGGTCCTTCTTAGTTGATGATCCGCTGATGCTGTGTCTGAGAGATCCGATGTTGAAAGAAGATGACGCCTGTTTTCCTGAAAGCATCTTGCTGCAAGCCGTGGCAGGGAAGCGTGAGATACCGCTGTTCTGGCGGAACAGTCCTACGATGCTGGCGTTGAGGCTGTAAAGGTCCTCAGCAGGAACCAGGGTGAGTCCACCATCCTTCACAAGTATTGCAGAGATCCTGTCCTTCTCAAGCTGGCTAGGGTAAAGGATCACCTTGACACCGTTCGAGAGAGTCCATTCAGTGCTGCCATAGATGCCCTCTGCGGAAGATACGACCTTTCCGGCCTTGATCTTGGAGGCGTCGAGGAATTCTTTCTCTATCTTCTCGCCTTCGGCAACTGCGATTTCGGCATCCTTCACTGACTTGAATATGTCCAGAAGCTGTTGTCCTTCAGGATGAGCGAGGCCTTCTTTCTCAGGAGCCTTGTACACGATCACGTTGTTCTTTTCCACCAGGATCTGAGGAACAGCCTGTCCGATGGCCATCTGGATGGCACCGCTTTCCAGAATCTGCTTCACATATTCATACATCTGCTGCGGAGCCATGTAATATGTATTGTCAAAGAAGTTGGAGATGAGAGCAAAGACGAGCTGGCCGTTCTTCCTTGTATCTGCCTTGTTGGCATAGGCCTCATACTGGGAAAGAATCTCCTGCTTCGCCCTTTCGAGCTCGTCATCGGTGAATCCGAATCTCCTGACCTTTTCCAACTCGAGCATGAGGGCGTTGAATGCTTCCAGAGCTTTGCCTTCAGAGAAGGTCACGCTTGCCGTGAAGGCCTCGTTAGTCTCGCAAAGCTCATCGAAATAGACGTTTGCGCTGATGAATGGACAGTCAGGCTTAGCCTCGAGGTCTGAGAGCCTTTCGTTGATGATCGTTGTTATAAAGCTCTTGAGTATGTCAGCAGAGAGAGCGTAGACCGTATTGTTGAGCTGCTCCGGCAGGGTCTCTGACTCCCAGTAAACCTCGATGCCGAGATCCGTCTGCTCCGGGTCGGTAAGGATGGCAACCCTCGGCTCGTCGAACTCTTCGATCTTGATGACGTCTTTTGCCTTAGGATTAACTGCGGCCGGAATCTGGCCGAAGATATCTTTTATCTTGTTTTCCACATAATCCACGTCCACGTCGCCCACGACGATGAGCGCCTGCATGTCAGGATGGTACCATGTGCTGTAGAAATTGTGGAGGCTCTCAGGCTTGAAAGTCTTGAGTTGCTCTTCAGTTCCGATCACGGAGCAAGTGGCGTACTTGTTGTCTCCGTAGATATAAGGCATGGACTTCATGTAGAGTCTCCATTCTGCGCTGTCCCTGTATCTCTTCTCCTCAAGGATCACCCCCCTCTCGTCGTCGATTTCCTTAGGGTCGTTGGTGACATAATGCGCATAGTCGTGCATGATCAGGATACATGTGTCGATGACCGACTCCCTCAGCAGAGGAATGTTGTTGAGCATGTAGATTGTCTGCTCGACGCCGGTTGACGCATTCACGTTGCCTCCGAAAGAAGCTCCGATGGACTGCAGGTAATCAAGGATTCCCTTTCCCGGGAAGTTCTGGGTACCGTTGAAGCACATGTGCTCCAGGAAGTGGGCGAGACCGTCCTGGTCCGGAGTTTCCTGAATAGCTCCCACGTTGGTTGCAAGGAAGAATTCCGCGCGTCCTTCAGGAAGGGCGTTGTGCCTGATGTAGTAGGTCAGGCCATTTTCGAGATGTCCTTTGCGGACAGCCGGGTCGGTCGGCAGTTCAGCAGCCTGTCCGAAAGCGAAGAATGATGCCGCTGTCATCACCAGGGCTGCTGCAGATAAGAAAATTTTTTTCATTGTGATTATTATTAAGGGTATATTATTTATTGCAAATATAAAAATATTTATTGAAAAACAATAAAAATATTATCAGTTTGCAATGGCTATTATAATATAGGGAATCAAAATTCATGCAAAACCCCTCCTTATCCGCCGGAAATTGCGTAACTTAGCATCATTATGATTCAGGAAGATTTCAGACTCAG
>JAFZTP010000031.1 GCA_017618815.1 Bacteroidales bacterium
CGAGCGCACGGGTATCCCGTCGCTGAAGATCAGCTTCAACAACGTCTTCGGCTACTATCTCGAAGTCAGGAACACATACAAGGACAAGGTCCCGCCGGAGTGGGTGCGCAAGCAGACTCTGGTCAATGCGGAACGATATATAACTCAAGAACTTAAGGAGTACGAGGAGCAGATTCTCGGCGCCGAGGACAGGATCTATGCCCTCGAGTCCGGGATCTATGCAGAGCTGGTGGAGCATATCAGGAAGTTCATCCCGAAGATCCAGGCCAATGCCAAAGTGCTGGCCCGTCTGGACGTGCTCGCCGGTTTCGCCGAACTGGCAGTCTCTAACAAGTACTGCCGCCCCCAGATGGACGATTCCCTGTGTCTGGACATCAAGGCCGGTCGCCATCCGGTGATCGAGACCCTGATGAAGCCGGGAGAGGAGTACATACCGAACGATATCAGGATGGACTCCGACGGCACCCAGATAATGATACTGACAGGCCCGAACATGGCCGGTAAATCGGCCCTGCTGCGTCAGACGGCGCTGATAGTACTGATGGCCCAGATCGGCTCGTTCGTGCCGGCAGAGGCCGCGAAAATCGGCTGGTTTGACAAAATCTTCACCAGAGTCGGCGCGAGCGACAACATTTCCAGGGGAGAATCGACTTTCATGGTCGAGATGCTGGAAACTTCGATGATACTGCACAACCTCTCGGCGAGGTCGCTGATACTGCTGGACGAGATCGGCCGCGGAACTTCGACCTACGACGGCATGTCCATCGCCAGGGCGATCGTGGAGTATATACATGAATACGGCAAAGGGGCGAAGACCCTTTTCGCGACGCATTATCATGAGCTCAACGACCTTGAGGAGATCTACCCTCGGGTATGCAATTACCATATCGAGGTCAAGGAGTCCGGGCGTCAGGTGATTTTCCTGCGCAAGCTCGCCAAGGGCGGCACCGACAAGAGTTTCGGTGTGCATGTGGCGAGGCTGGCCGGCATGCCTAGGGAGGTGCTGGAGTCCGCCGAGAAGACGCTGAAGACTCTGGAGGCCCAGAGGGACGGGGCGGATTTCGGGAAGATCACAAAGCCGTACAATGTCAAGGAGGGGACTGTCTCCGGGGACGGGACTATCCAGCTTTCGCTTTTCCAGCTTGACGATCCGACTCTTTCTTCGATGAGGGATACACTCAAGAAGGCCGACCTGAACAATATGACTCCGATGCAGGCGTTCGACCTGCTCCGTGACATGAAAAAAGAATTAGGTATATAATTTTTGACACTATGACACGATCTACTTTTACGGTACTGGCCATGATGCTTGTATCGACCGCATGTCTTGCCGCCAAGGGTCCGTGGACCCTCAGCTCACCGGATGGCAGGACTTCGGTTTCGGTTTCCGCCGGAGCTGCCATCGAATATTCAGTAAGCCACGAGGGCACGGTGCTTCTCGACAAGTCCGTGGCTGCCATGACTCTCTCGGACGCAGTTTTCGGACAAGGTGACAAGGTCCGCAAGGTAAAATATGGCCGTGCCGACAGGACGGTCGACTCTCCAGTCTACAAGAAAGCGTCCGTACGTGACTGCTACAACGAGATGGTACTTTCCTTCAAGGGTTATGACCTCGTGTTCAGGGCCTATGACGACGGCGTCGCATACCGTTTCATATCCCGTCTCAAAGGCGACAGGACCGTCGTTTCGGAGAAGGCTGACTTCAGCTTTGCCGGCGACTGGGACCTCTATGTGCCTTATGTGGCAAGGGATACGGATTCGTACGAGTCCCAGTTCTTCAATTCATTCGAGAACACATATTCACACCATCCGCTCTCGGCCTGGGAGGACGGCCATCTTGCATTCATGCCGCTGGTGGTAGAGGCTCCCGCAGGCATCAAGGTCTGCATTACCGAGTCCGACCTGCTCGACTATCCGGGAATGTATCTTTACAATTCTGGCAAGGGAACTACGCTGAACGGCGTTTTTGCCGCTTATCCAAAGGAGACGCATCAGGGCGGCCATAACATGCTTCAGGCAGTAGTGGACAGCCGAGAGGATTATATTGCAAAAGTGAGCGGGGAGACCAGTTTCCCATGGAGGGTGATAACTGTGACATCGGAGGACAAGGAGCTTGCCGACAGCGACATGGTATGGAAGCTCGCTACTCCTGCTTCAGGGGATTACGGCTGGGTGCGTCCCGGCAAGGTCGCCTGGGACTGGTGGAATGACTGGAACATCTCCGGCGTGGACTTCAAGTCTGGTGTCAACAATGAGACATACAAGTATTACATCGACTTTGCTTCGGCCAACGGCATCGAATATGTGATCCTGGACGAGGGATGGGCGGTCAACCGGGAGGCGGATCTTTTCAAGGTTGTGCCTGAGATAGACCTTGAGATGCTCTGTTCCTATGCACGGGAGAAGGGTGTGGGCCTTATCCTCTGGGGAGGATACCTGGCCTTCGAAAGGGACATGGAAGAGGTCTGCCGCCATTATTCCGAGATGGGAGTGAAGGGTTTCAAGATTGATTTCATGGATAGGGACGACCAGCAGATGGTGGGCTTCTACCGCAGGGCTGCCGAGACTGCCGCCAGATATAAGATGATGATTGATTTCCATGGCGCATACAAGCCGGTGGGGCTCAACCGCACATATCCTAACGTGATCAACTATGAGGGCGTCCACGGTCTCGAGAACATGAAATGGAGCCCGGATGCCGACCAGGTGACCTATGACGTGACCATCCCGTTCATCCGCATGGTGGCCGGTCCGTTCGACTATACCCAGGGTGCCATGCGCAACGCTACCTGGGACTGCTATCGTCCGGTCAATTCGGCTCCGATGAGCCAGGGTACCCGTTGCCGCCAGCTTGCCGAGTACGTGGTCTTCGAGTCCCCTCTGAACATGATGTGCGACACTCCTACGAACTATATGAAGGAGCCTGAGTGTACCGGTTTCATCTCTGCCGTACCTACCGTATGGGACGAGACTCTGGCCCTCGACGGCAAGATCGCCGATTATATTGCGATGGCCCGCAGGAGCGGCGACGTCTGGTATGTCGGAGCGCTCACTGACTGGGATGCAAGGGACATGACGCTCGACCTTGGCTTCCTCGGAGAGGGAGACTGGAAGGCCGAGATCTTCCGCGACGGCGTCAACGCCGACCGCAATGCCAGCGATTATGTGCGCGAGACCGTGGACATCCCTGCGGACCGCGTCTTCAACATACACCTCGCCCCTGGCGGCGGCTGCGCCCTCAGACTTGTAAGGCAATAAAATTTGAAGGATTGATTTCTTTGGATGAAAGTAGTTTCATTATTCTTGGAATCAATCTTTTTGTAAGTTCGCATAGACTATGCCTGTGGCAGAAGTCTCCGTGGATGTAATATGAGTCCGCGGGGCATCGGAACAGACAGATTTTATCAAAAGGACAATCTTGGCATTCATCTTTTCGATTGATATATGTCGAATTTATGAATGCCTTTATTGTCTCTTCTTCGCCCATGGTCTTGATGCTGCTCAATTCTGTTATCCTGAAGGCCGGATCTCCCATGAACAGGTCGCACAGGTAAGGAGTGTTGTCTGTGTCCAGCGCCAGACAATTATATCCGGCCCCGCACGGAATTGAATAACACTGCCCATGGTCTTGCAAAAGCAGGGTATGGATCATGGCGCTGCAGCTTCGTTCGTTGATGAGCTGCGCCTTGTCCGTATGCTTTGAGTTCCAATCGTCAATGAATCGGATAACCGAAATATAGCTGTCCGCCAGCAAGTCTAGGAAAGCAGAGCTATAGTTGCCTTTTCGGGAAATCATAGGGTTCAGCACAAAACTGCGGACCCCCCTGTCAATAAACCACCTGAGGGATTCCTTCATGAAAGGAGCATTGCTGGCAGTGACGACGGACAGAAGACCGAACGTTACTTTTGACTTCGAGAGCAGATCGATATTGTCAAGAACTTTGAGAAACGTTTGTTCAGACTTGAACCTGTTGCGGTTCATGTCAAAGAGGTGCCCGTCTATGCTCAGGCCGAGACGGGCGGAGTTGTCTTGCAAGAAAGAAACTGTTTCGGGGGTGAGAAGAGTCCCGTTTGTCTGAATGGAGAAGTCTACATTCTCGAACGAACTGTTGATGCTTAGGATGGCCCTCTTAATCTCGTCAAAGAACAAGAGGGGCTCACCTCCGTGAAAGACGACAAGTATCTTTCTTTTTGGGCCTAGAATTTCCCGAATCCTGCGGAGAGACCCGACCAGAGCCTCTGTACTGAAGGATTCGTGGGATATCTTGGTATATTCTGTATAGCAATAGCCACATTTGAGATTGCATCTGTCAGTTGTCTTGACCACGATGGTAAAGGGCTGGCTTTCATCTTCTATGTATTCATCCTTGAGAAAGCAGACGTCATTGATGTTTATAATCCCGGAAACCAGCAGCCTCCTGAAGAGAGGAAGGGGCTCTCCGGACGTGGAGTCTTCTTTCTGCACTATGTCCAGAGGCAGCGGCCCTTTACTTAAACGCTCGACAAGTTTCTTTTCTTCTCTGGAAACAAGGCACCACGACCCGATTTGTTTGTTCAAGAGAATAAACACGCCAGAGGCATCCACAATGTGGATGTCATTTAAATATACCAAGTCTTTCATCAGGATTCAGGCCTGAGACATGAAATAATAATCTAGAAACTCTTTTTCCAAAGGGTTATCGTACAATTTTCAGGATCCTTGCCCAGAGTGCCAGGGCGTCGTCTTATCTTTCCGATAACAAACCTTGATTCATTCCTGAGTTTAACTTCCTTTTCGATTTTTTCTCCCAGATGCTCGATTTCCGGGTTGATGTTGACTTTCTTTTTCATAGTAGTAGCGTTTAAATTATGAGTTGATGCAAATATATTTATTAAGAATCAAGAAAGCAATAGTTTAGCTCGTGCAAAAAATGCTATATTTGTAATTATTGCCTAACATTATAACTATGACTAAATACAAATCGTACAAAGCGTGTAGCCCGGAAGAGACCGTCTTCAACATAAGACGAATCCTACACGGACTGGGGATTGTCATAAACGAGAAGTCTTATTCCAAGGACGGACTATATGCTTGTCGTCTGACGATAAACAATGAGGGCTTGTCCAGGCTGAATATCGGGACTAACGGGAAAGGACGTTCATATGAATATGCCCTTGCAAGCGGATATGCAGAACTGATGGAAAGACTGCAGTGCGGCCTTCTTTTGAAGGACTCGGCCTTGCAATACTTGAGCGAGGATTATCTGGGTTCGCTCCCGGACGACTCGAAGTTTAAGAAGTTCTTCAGTCAGCAAGAGTATCAGGTCCCTGATATGGATGTGGAGGCCGTTTCCTTTTCATTGGATGAGATATGGTTCCGTTATTCAAAGGATTTGATGGACATGTTCCCTTCTGCCAGCTCTGACGAAGAAATCAAGTCCTGCCTCTCCGAACTCCTTGGCGGGAAAGATATAAAGTGCCTGCCGGTTTATTCATACTTGGATAAAAAAGTGATTCCATATCCTATGGACCTGGTTTTTCTGGGGATGGGGTCCAATGGAATGTGTGCAGGCAATTGCCCGGAGGAAGCTCTCCTTCAGGGTTTTTGCGAGGTGTTCGAGCGATATGCTATGAGGGAAGTCTTTGTCAAGAAAATGACTCCTCCCACAATCCCCCTTGAGAAATTCATCGGAACTTCGATATATGACAAGATAAAGGACCTTGAGAAAGTCGGGGGGTACGAGTTCATAATCAAGGATTGTTCTCTGGGAATCGGACTCCCTGTCATAGGGGTTATTATCCTTGATCGCGAAAATGGAAAGTACAATTTCAAACTGGGTTCAGACTTTGTCCCCCATATCGCATTGGAACGGTGCATTACAGAGACTTACCAGTCAAACCAGGGCGCAATTATGTTGCCGATATTGCATAATGCCGGCGGGGATGTCGAGTCGGAGTATTACAAGGCTCTGGCGAACGGGACCGGGCAGTGGCCGGATTCAATATTCATGGATACTCCTTCATATGCTTTCTCGGGGATAAATGAAAAGCTTGGGCTGTCCAACAGTTCGGATCTTGCATATGCCTGTGACCTTGTGACAAGTCTTGGTGGCAACCTATACATAAGAGACAATTCTTATTTGGGATTCCCTGCTTATTCAGTAATAGCTCCGTCGCTAGGAGGCGTGCAGCTGAGTCTGAACAGGTTGATTACGGCATCCAAGAACAGCCCGGAATGCCTGGGAGACAAACTGCTTCACGGAAAGATTGAAAGTTTCAGAGCTATGATTGACCATATGGCCAAGGCCGTGGAGTACAATCAAGACAACGGAGACAGGTTTGATTTCAACGCTATTATTCCATTCTGCTGCGAACAGGAACTGCAGGATGTGGATGCGAATCTTTTCCTGTGCATGGCGTATTATATGAAACGGGATTATACCCGTTCTCTCGAGTATCTTGAGCAGTTCCTGTGTGGAAAGGATTATGAGGATTCATATTATTTTGCCGTTGCTGATTATATCAGATATCTGATTATCGAGGGAAAATCCCCTCAGGATGTGTCAGCTCTCCTTACGAAGAAATATGGCGGCGATATATCCGGGGATATCTTTGAAGATATGGAGGATCCGGACAACATATTCAAATACTACGATTTTCCGAGGCGCTTCAACGTTGATTCCTGGATCGAAGATGACTCTCTGTTCGTGCCGGCAATAAAGCTGCTGAGACGGCTTTATCTGTTCCGTCGGGACCACGTGGTGGATCAGGACAATCTATCCGTACTGTTCGGATAAATATTGATATAAAAAAGCAGGCTGCCCTCGAAGGAAGGCAGCCTGCCGGCGTTTTATAGGAAGTTATAGATATTACTCTTCTTCCTTCTCCTGAGCTGCGTACTCGGCGAGAAGCTTGGTCTGGACGTCAGCCGGAACTGGCTGGTAGTCGCTGAACTTCATCGTGAAGGTAGCGGCACCTCCGGTAATGGAGCTGAGGGATGTAGAATACCTGTAGAGCTCGGCAAGCGGAACTTTGGCGTGGAGCACGGTGAAGCCCCTGTCCATGTCCTGGTTGACGATCATTCCACGACGTCCGTTGAGGTCGGACATGCATGGACCTACATAGTCGGACGGAGTAAGGATGTCCACGTCGTAGATAGGCTCCATGATCTTCGGTCCTGCGTTGCGGAAGGCCTCCTTGAAGGCATTGCGCGCAGCGAGGATGAAGGCGATTTCCTTGGAGTCAACCGGGTGCATCTTGCCGTCATATACATATACGCGGATGTCGCGGGCGTATGAACCTGTAAGAGGACCTTCGGTCATCTTGTCGTTGATACCCTTGAGGATCGCAGGCATGAAGCCCTCGTCAATGGCACCGCCGACGACGCAGTTAATGAACTCGAGCTTTCCGCCCCAGTCGAGGGTGAATTCCTGGCGGTTCTTGACCTTAAGCTCGGTATCCTTGCCATCGATCTTGAACTTATTGGTGAATTCCACGCCTTCTACGATAGGGCAAACGAGGAGATGGACCTCACCGAACTGGCCGGCGCCGCCGGACTGTTTCTTGTGGCGGTACTGGGCCGTAGCGACCTTGGTGATGGTCTCGCGGTAAGGCACCTTCGGAGCATAGAGCTCGACATTGAGCTTGAACTCGTTGTTGAGTCTCCACTTCACGAGGTTGATGTGCTGCTCTCCCTGTCCGCTGAGGATGGTCTGACGGAGCTCCTTGGAGTATTCCACGATGATCGTAGGATCCTGTGCGGCGATCTTGTTGAGAGCATCGCCGACCTTTGCCTCGTCGTTCTTGTCCGCAGCCTTGACAGCGCAGCGGTATTTTGAATCCGGGAACTTGATGTGCTCGACGGCCTCGACGCCAGGCTGGGCGAGAGTAACGTCAGACTTGCCGGATTTGAGTTTCATGACACAGCCGATATCGCCGGCGCTGATGGATGCGACCTTCTCCTTCTTAGCTCCGGCGACTGCATAGATAGCCGACAGACGCTCGGTATTGCCGCTTTCAGGATTGACAAGGTCCATGCCTTCGTTGAGCACGCCGCTCATCACCTTGAAGTAAGATACGTCACCGAGGTGCTGCTCTACGTTGGTCTTGAAGATGAACACGCTTACAGGGCCTTCCGGCTTGCACTCGATCTCTCCGCCGTCGATGGTGGCAGCCTTGATGCCGAGCGGGCTCGGAGCCGAGTTGATGGCGAACTCCATGAGTTTCTTCACGCCGATGTCCTTCCTTGCAGAGAGGCAGAATACCGGGAGAAGCTCGCCCTTCTTGAGGCCGAGGGCAAGGCCTTTATTTATTTCCTCGTTGGTGAGGGTAAGTTCTTCGAAGAATTTCTCCATGAGGGCGTCGTCGCCTTCGGCGGCTTTCTCCATGAGCTCCTGGCGCATTGCTTCTGCCTCGTCGGCATACTGTGCCGGGATCTCAAGCTCCTCACGGGTACCGTTATCGTCCTTGAAGTGGTAATACTTCATTGCGATAAGGTCGATGAAACCCTCGAATCCCGGACCCGGGTTCACAGGGAACTGGACGAATACGACCTTTCCGCCGAATGACTCCTTGATAGAGTCGCGGGTGCCTTCCCAATTGGCTTTCTCGTGGTCAAGCTGGTTGACTGCGAGCATGAGTGGCATATTGTAATCCGCAGCGTGACGGGCGAAAATCTCGGTTCCGACCTCGACACCCTGCTGGGCATTTACGATAAGGATCGCGCTCTCGCAAACCTTGAAAGCAGAGACTGCACCGCCCACGAAATCATCAGATCCCGGTGCATCGATTATATTGAACTTCGTGTTCATGAACTCGGCATAGAGCGGAGTCGCATAAACAGATTTCTGGTTGTTTTGCTCGAATTCGGTATTGTCTGATACGGTGTTCTTGCCTTCGACGGTACCTCTTCGGTCAATGACCTTCCCCTCGAATAGCATAGCCTCCGCAAGTGTGGTCTTACCGGACTTCGAGCTTCCTATGAGTACCACATTGCGGATGTCTTTGGTTGAATAAGGTTTCATTTTGAGTTTAATTATGTGTTGATATAAAAGGCTATCTTCGCAAATCTAAACAATTTAAACCGTATTAACAATAAAAAAGAAGCCTATTTCCAGGCCCTGGCCCGAAGCGCTCCCAGCAACATCTCGCCCGACATTCCGAGCTCTTCTCTAATCAGGGAGTTAAGGGCTTTCCGGTCAGCTCCGATAAGCGCGCACAGCATTGGGAAGGTTGCCGACGGGTTCATGTAAACATTCTTTTCGAGAATCAGTTCTCCGAATTTCTCGTAATCTGCGAGGGTTTTATTAGCATCCATGGTTTTCGTTTTTTTGCAAATCTGCAACATTCCGTTCTTAAATACAAGCCGTAAACGCCTGAAAATGGCCAACATTGCACATCTTCTTATGATTTTATAAAAGAATTATATGATTTTTAATATTGTTCGCCAGCTTCGTGTTTCAGATGCTTGGAAATTGTGTGCAATGCTTATAAATTATGAGCAACGGCGATTGCCGTCCGGGAGTAATTTTGCTTAAAATTTGTTAGCATGGACGAAAGTCTGTTGAGAGAAAAGATAAGAAAAGCAAGAAAGGACCTGGGCTTGTCGCAAGAAGCGATGGCAGACAAGCTGGGGCTGGACCGCAATACTTACGGGAATATCGAGCGGGGCAAGACCCGTCTCGTGTATGACCATCTTGATTCAATACTGGAAATCCTCGGAATATCCCTCTCCGAACTCATTACGGGATATGACATCCCTGAAGGGGAGCCGGATGCCATGCTGCAGGATATCAGAGATTCCTACGACGGCCGTATCAGGACTCTCGTCGAGGATTACGAGAAGAAACTCGGAGAAGACAGGGCTGCCATCAGGGAACTCCGCGCCAGGATATCGGAGCTGGAGGAGATGGTCCGTGACAAGTCCGAGATCATTTCATATCAGAAAGCCCGCATCACAAACCTCGAAAGTCCCGAAAAATGATTAAATTAGCGCCCTGTATTATAATCGGGGGATGCATAAGGAAATCATTCTGAGGAACTGTCTGAATGACAATCTGATAGAAGCCGGGTGCGACGAGGCCGGAAGGGGCCCGCTCGCTGGGCCGGTATATGCTGCCGCAGTGATCCTGCCCGCAGATTTCCACCATCCGCTTTTGAATGATTCCAAGCAAATGACCGAAAAGGCCAGGGAAGCCCTGCGCCCGGTCATTGAAAGGGAAGCCGTAGCATGGGCGGTGGAGGCCGTCTCGGCTGCCGAGATCGATGAGATCAACATTCTCAACGCTTCGATCGCCGGCATGCAGAGAGCCGTGCTGAAACTCTCCGTACGCCCGCAGTTCCTGCTGATCGACGGCAACAGGTTCAAGCCGCTGCAGGACATTCCGTACAAGACGGTTGTCCACGGCGACGCGACCTTCGCCTCGATAGCGGCGGCATCGGTGCTCGCGAAGACCTGCAGGGATGAGTTCATGCGGGAGCTCGCCCGCCAGTATCCGGAATACGGATGGGACAGGAACATGGGCTATCCGACAAAGGAACATATCGAGGCCATCCGCAACTATGGCTATACTCCGTGGCACAGGATGAGCTTCCACCCGAAGGAACTTGAACCGACATTATTTTAAATAACCGTAATATTATCGTAATGAGAAAGATTTTATGCTCGATCGCAGCAATCCTCGTGCTTGCAACAAGTGTCAGGGCTGATGAGGGCATGTGGCTTCTGCCGCTGCTCCAGAAGATGAACAGCAAGGTCATGAAGGACATGGGCTGCAAACTGTCTGCAAAAGACATCTATGACATCAACCACTCTTCCCTCAAGGATGCAATCGTCCAGTTCGGCGGCGGCTGCACCGGAGAGGTGATCTCTGACGAGGGTCTCCTCGTGACTAACCACCACTGCGGCTACAGCAGCATCCAGGGCCTCTCTACCCCTGAGCACAACTACCTCGAGGATGGCTACTGGGCAATGAACCGCAGCGAAGAGCTCCCTGTTCCGGGCCTCTCAGTACTTTTCCTTGAGAGCATGACCGATGTCACCAAGGACCTCGAGGGTCTTGAGGGCGAGGCTTTCATCGCAGCTGCAGACTCGCTCTGCAAGATGATCCAGGCCGACGTCCCTAATGGAGAGGCTGAACTCGAGTCCTTCTACAACAGGAACGTTTACTATGTAATTGTCTATAAGAAATATACCGACGTACGTTTCGTGGGCGCGCCTCCTGCATCCGTAGGAAAGTTCGGCGGCGAGACCGACAACTGGATGTGGCCGCGTCACACCGGCGACTTCTCCATGTTCCGTATCTATGCGGGCAAGGACAACCAGCCGGCCGAATACTCAGAG
>JAFZTP010000153.1 GCA_017618815.1 Bacteroidales bacterium
CCGCACACCTGTTTTCGAGGCAGGCTCCTTCAACCACTCGGACATCCCTCCTTTTTTCGATACAAAGATATGGAAATTCGTGAAAAAAACATATATTTGTCAAGACAAGAGATAACACTTAAACCGGATTCTATGCTAAAAGTTTTCACTAGACTTGTTATTGCAGGTGTCGTACTCCTGACCGCCGCGGCCTCATGTGAAAAAGCCGATTATGTCATGGGCGAAGACGGGTGGCCTGTCGTTTCCAACAGTATTTCCGAAGAATATTTCCGTGACGTGGTCGATGGATTCGGTTGGCATTTCGTATCCGGATATACAATCGATTCTGACGGAAAAGTCACGGACGAACAGTATTATAAGGATCTGATAGGCGGCAGTACGACAGATTACTTTTTCGAAGGGAATCATGTTACTGAATTCTGGACATCTGACGCTTACCTGGCCTCTTTCTACAGGATAAGCCGGTTTTCATACGACGAGTCGGATAATGGCCTTATCATCGGGAAGACCCTGCAGATGAAGATCACCTCCCTGAAAAAGGACAAGATAGTTGCAATCGATTATGTCGGACAGCATAGTGACGGTACCAAGGTCTTTGTCGAGACGACCTGGAAAAGGATGAGCGAGGAGCAACTCGAGAAGGTCCGTGAGGAGCATCCTACCGACTTTAACGAATTCCGTAATAAAAGATAAAGTCGCAGCAGGCTTCGCCTGTGCGACTTTTGTTTCTTCGGTGTTTTAGTGATGAAGTTTATCTTCTTACGAACAGTGCTGTCCTGGAATTGAGATAGTCCTTGACGGCGGACCATTCGTAATATGGGCCGTCCACTGGGGCGAGCGCTCCGAGAGAAGCCTCCTCTCCATTCAGCAACAGCTTCACGAGCACGTCGCCTTTCTTACCTTTCTTAGGTGTATAGAACACGAACTGCATGTTTGCCGCCATCGGCGAACGGAAAGTCTGGAAAGTGTTCACGATGTCATCCACAGAATCCGGGACAAAGCCGAATCCGTCGATGTCCATGATCATCAGCAGAGCCATCACTACATGGTCATGACCGAAGCGCAGGTCGGCGCCGCGGCTGTTTCCGGCAAGCCTTGCATCAGCCTTGGCGATGATGTCGTCCACGATTGATGAACATGAAGTGCGGTAGTTGATATACTCCTGGAAACGCTCGTAGTTGTCCACTTCCCAGAGACGTACATATTCCTCAGCGGTAAAGATTCCGTCAACGTCAAGCCTCTCTTCCTCAGGAATGCTGGCCATTCCGCCGACGAGCATGTACAGGTTGAAGAATGTGTCATAGGCATCTTTCTTGGCAACGGCCACGGAAGGGTCCTTGAACATGCGTGCAAGGATGGTCTGGTAATCAGGCATCTTGCGGAAGAAGAAACCTTCCGAATCCTCTGCATACGGCAAGTATGTGTGAGGACCTTTATAACGGAACGGATTCTTGCCCATGTTAGGACGGGCTGCCTGAATGTCCATCATTCCCTGATGCTCATATACCGATGTTGCCGGAGACTCCTTGGCGATGCTGACGCAGAATGAGCCCATGCTCATCATCGACCTTGAAGAAGCGGATGAGCATGCATCCACGCTGCTGCCCTTTCCGAAAGCGGTAGGGAAGGAAGAGACCATGGTCTTGGCTATCTGCCTGTGCTGTTCCCATCCAAGCGGGGTCAGGTCGCCGACCTTGTACTGGTTCCTCTCCCAGAAGTCGGAGAGCTGGCCCAGAAGCTTCTTGCCATACTCGGTAAGATTGCCGTTGTCAGCGCCTTTCCTGAGCATTTCGAGAGGGACTGTGTATGCATCGGAAGTGTATGCATAGCGGGATCCATGACGTCCGTAATGGCTTACATAGACTGGCTCATATCCCTTCGGGGCTGGAGTGGACGCCTTTGGACCAAGGTCGTAGGTGTTGTCCAGGCCGGATGCCTTGGAATGGTCGGCAAGCACTTCCTCGTGCACGCCCTCGCGGACGTTCGAAGGCTGGTCCTCTTCCTCTGGGACTTCAACGATGAGGAAAAGGGAGTCGCGCTTGCGCTGTCCGTCGTGGTCATACTTATGGTTGTTGGTCGGATAGTTGACCACATGGGTCTCAGGGTCTCCCTGACCGCGCACGCAGAGTGTAGTCGAACCGCCGCCGTCCATGTTGAGGGCGTACTGCGGATTGAACCACTTCACGATGAATTCAGTGAACTCACGGGCGCTCATGCCCTCGCCAATTCCATCCCTACGGCCGTCAACGGCAATGAGAATCAAATGGTTATCGGCGGTCTTGGCGACGGCAGTGCGCGGGTGACGTACACCCTGGTGGCGAATCGGGTCTTCATAATCAAGTTTCTCAAGCTCTTCCAGAGAAAGCGAAGGGTCCACGAAGCGTGTTCCTACCGGGTCGAAGTCGTCGACCAGCATAGGAGCGCTGGTGAGGATGTTCGGCTCTGTGCTATTTGCATAGAATTCTCTCTGCTCGGCTATGCTCATGTCCTTTCCGTCAAAAGAGATACGGACTCCCTGCTTGCCATCGGTATATACAGCACCTTCGCTCTTCCAGTTCGGGACCGGAGTGTTGATGATGTTGTTGTAAGGCATGCATGAATACAGCCTTTCATTAACCTTGATGACAATGGACTGAGCCTCGTATCCGGCGTTCATGGCGACGACCGCATCGTTGCGCCAGAATGCTTCTGAGGTCGGAATCCTTTCAGGGTAATAAACGAACCTGAGGGCATATCTCGGATTCGAGAGATCCTGTTCTATTACGAATATCTGCTGTGCGGCTCCGGAGATTTCCTCTATGCCGGAGTAAGTGTAATAATTAATGCCTTCGGCGATAGTCTCCACCGTCCATCCCTTGTCAGCGGGTGTCGGATTGGCCGTCGCATTGCAGAATCCTGCAAACAGCAGGAAGAGAGTGATAAACTGATTTCTTTTCATTATTATTTTGGAACTACTATAAAGTGTGTTAGTCTTTTGCGTTCAGCGCCATTATCGTTACAAGGAGAATTTACGACATTGGTCTGAGAATTGCCTTTTCCTGCTACGCAAAGAGTAGAGGAACCGCCGCCGTCCATGTTGAGGGCAGACTGTGGTTTGAACCATTTCTTCAGGAACAGGGCAAGCTCCCTGGCTGTCATGCCGTCGCTGACTCCGGGATTGCGGCCGTCGACCACAATCATGATGAAATGGTTGTCTGCAGTAAGAGCAATGGCGGAACGAGGCTGCTGTAACCCCTGATGCCTGTGCGGATTCTCTCCGTTAAGTCCATCCAGTTTGATTTTTGTATTTACGAAAGTCTCTCCCGGAGTAGATTTTTTGTTCTCTATAAGCAGCGGCGCGCTTGAAATGATATCTTCTGCCGTGGTATTTTCATAAGCGGTCCTCAGAGTACTGATAGCATTGTTTATGTTGGCAGGTACTGCGTATGGTCTGATAAGTGCAGCACCTTTCTTTATTGAGATGGTTCCGTCGGCCTTGCGGATGAAAGCGGCCTCGCTCTTCCAGTTAGGAACGCCTGAATCTCCGATTGTGAGGGCAGGCAAGTCGGAACGTATCTGGCCGTTGTCACGGATGTAGATAGATGCTACCTCATATCCGGCATTCATGGTAGCTACAGAATTATACTTCTTGTGTGCAGCAGAGGTAGCCAGGGATGGAGACGAATAGGTCATCTTTACTGTGTAACTTGAGTTGAGGTCCACGTCAATTACGAACACATGCTGTTTACCGCTGCTTATGGCGTCCGTGCCGGAGAACGTGTAGTATGTGACACCTTCTTTGATCGTGTATTTATTCCAGCCTGTGCCGGAAGGAGCCAGCATCCTTCCCAAATCCGCATCCAGTCCTTCATCTTCGTCGATGATTTCCTGGTTAACAGCTTCCGGTGACGGAAGTTCCGTAAGTTCCTCTTTTGAGGTGCAACAGATCATCAGCGGGAACAGCGCTGAAAGTACGAGCAATGATTTGATTTTCATAATTAAAGTAGTTTTAGTGTTATGATGAGGTTGAAGTCTTTCCATCATTATTTAGGAACGACAATAAAATGTGTCAGTCTCTTGCGCTCAGCGCCATTATCGTTACAAGGAGTATTTACGACATGAGTCTGTGAGTTGCCTTTCCCTTCTACGCAAAGAGTGGAGGAACCGCCACCGTCCATGTTGAGGGCATACTGAGGGTTGAACCATTTCTTCAGGAACTTGGTGAGTTCCTTGGCGTTCATTCCTTCGCTGACTCCAGGATTGCGGCCGTCAACTACCAGCATTATGAAGTGGTTGTCGGCGGTAAGGGCGATGGCAGAGCGAGGATGTCTTGCCCTCTGGTGCTTCTGCGGATTCTCTCCGTTGAGGTTTTGCCAGTTAGAGATTGATTCGTTGACAAAAGTCTCGCCTACAGTACTGTAGTTGTCGATAAGCATCGGAGCACTTGAGATGAGGTCTTCTGCCGTGGCGTTGTGATATGCGTTCCTCAGGGTCGTGATAGCAGTGTTTATGTTGGCAGGTACTGCGTAAGGTCTGGTAAGCGTAGCACCTTTCTTTATTGAGATGGTTCCGTTGGACTTGCGGATGAACGCAGCTTCGCTCTTCCAGTTAGGTACGCCTGAAGTTCCGATCGTGGTGTTAGGAATGTTGAACAACTCCTGTCCGTTGTCACGGATGTAGATGGATCCTGTCTCATATCCTGCATTCATGGTAGCTACAGAACTGTACATCTGATGTGCTGCCGAAGTAGCCAGGGATGGGGTCGTATAGGTCATCTTTACAGTGTACTTAGAACTGAGGTCCACGTCGATTGCAAATGCCTGCTGTTTAGCGCCGGTGATGGCGTCCGTACCGGAGAACGTGTAGTACATGACTCCCTTATGGATCTTGAAGACACGCCAACCGTTGCCGGAAGATGGGGCGGACATCCTTCCGCTGGATTCCACCTCTTCTCCATCGTATTCGTCGCTTTCGTCAGCGAGTTCCGTATTTACGGCTGATGGTTCCGGAAGGTCCATGATTTCTTCCTTGCTGCTGCAGCAAAGCATGAACGGCAGGAGTACTGAAAGTACTAGCAATGATTTGATTTTCATAATAAAAAAAGTTTTAGTGTTATAATGGGTTTGAGTTGGTTTTCTAGTTCTCCACTACTATGAAGTGGGTTGCTCTTGCACGTTCTCCCGCGTGGTCGTACTTGTTGTTGTCGCAAGGATAATTCACGACATGGGTCTCCTGGTCACCTTCGCCTTCTACGCAAAGAGTAGAAGATCCGCCGCCATCCATGTTGAGGGCGTACTGTGGGTTGAACCATTTCACCATGAACTGCGTGAGCTCCCTCGCGCTCATTCCGTCACTGTTGCTGTTTCGTCCGTCAACCACGAACATGATGAAGTGATTGTTCTCGGTCAGGGCGATAGCCGTGCGAGGATGTCTTGTCCTCTGATGCTTCTGCGGATTCTCTCCGTTGAGTTTGCTCCAGTTAGGAGTATCGTAATTCACGAAGGTCTTTCCTACTGGATTGAAATCATCTACAAGCATAGGTGCGCTTGAGATGATGTCAAGAGCCGAAGAGTTGCTGTAGAAGCTGCGCAGGGCATTGATTGCTTTGGTAAGGTTGTCGGGCGCACTGTATGGCCTGATAAGTTCGCCGGCTGTCTTGATGGAAATCTTGCCGTCAGCATCGCGGAAGAATGCGGCCTCGCTCTTCCAGTTAGGAATGCCGGTCGTGCTGATTGTCGTGTTTGGAAGGTTGGATTTTACTCCTCCGTTTGCACGGATGTAGATGGAACCAGCCTCATAGCCGGCATTCAGCGTCGCGATCGAATTGTACATCTTGTGGGCTTCGGAGGTCACAGGCGCCGGGTTGGTGTAAGCGAGCTTGACGCTGTAGCTTGGGTCGCTGAGGTCAATGTCGATCGCGAACACCTGCTGTTTGGCGTTGGTGAACTCCTCCTTGCCGGAGAATGTATAATAGGTGATTCCGTTACGGATTGTCTTGGAGGTCCAGTTATCTCCGGATGGCGTCACTATCTTGCCACGGTTTGCCTCCCATTCGCCAGGAGTCGTTTCTCCGCCCTCTCCTCCACCAGGGATTTCAGGGTTTACGATTACTGGAGCCGGAAGCTCTGGAATTTCCTCTTTGCTGCCGCAGCAAAGAAGGAGCGGCAGCAAAAGAGTCAATAAAATCAAAGTCTTATTCTTCATGATATATTACTTCAACTTAGGGGTTTCAGTGCTGAAGTCCCAGATTTCTGAAGACCAGCCGAGGGACTGTGCTACGCTGCTGATTGTTGCTTCAGCGGCAGCAGCCTTTCCATGATAAGGGAAGTTGTACTTTTGTGGCTTGGCCTCGGTGAGCGGAGCTTCAGGGCTTGCATTTTCCTGGTCGTAAGGAACGTTTCCTGTCCATACTTCCTGGAAGTCGATGTCTGCCTTGCGGTAGCAGTCCTTAAGATAATTCTTGACTGAAGTATAGCCGACGATGACACCTGAGCTGCCGTTTTCCTTGTATTCATCAGAAATCTCCAACGTGGTCTTGATGAACTTGTTCCATGCGATACAGCCTTCGATCACGTTCTCAGGCTCGCTGGTGTCGGCA
>JAFZTP010000154.1 GCA_017618815.1 Bacteroidales bacterium
CATGGTCGCCATAGACATGCCGACCTATGTGGAGTACGAAAATATATTCGATTATAGAAACGACTAGATTACCCGGCCTTTGTTCTCAAGGCCGCGATACCAGAAACGGGCTGTGATATCCTCACGGCCTTTTTCTGTTATATGGTACAGCCTCTGATTGGTGGTCTTCTTGGTGAGAGGGCCCTTCTCGGGCAGATAAGGTCCGACCTTTACATAGTCGAAGAGATCCCATATCCCGTCCTCCACTTCCTGCCTTCCGGAGTACAGCCCGATCTCGAGATGGTGCTCCTCCTTGACGTACCTTGCCAGCTCCATCAGCCGCTCATGGTCCCGGCCCTCTCCCATGAACAGGAAGCAGTTGATTCCGAAGTTGTCTTCGACCAGCGCGTCGATGACCGCCTCGGTCAGCTCTTCCCCGATATCAAGCTTCAGGAAGGGGGAATGACACCCAATGCAATTACCCCTGCAATTGCTGATGTCGATTGCAAGGGTAACTTTTCCTGGGATTTCCTCCATGACGACGGACGTCATGGCCGGTACATATTTAAGCATTATGCTATGGTCTCTGTCTTGTCCTCCTTGATGTAGAATCTGTGTTCTGCCTCGATCTGTCTCATCTCGCTGAATGAGGAGACTCTCTTGAGGTAGCCGATCACACGGGTAAGATAGTCGAGATTGTGGCTGCCGCACTTAGGACATACGGTGAGGGTATCCTTGCTGATGTATCCGCAGTCGTTGCAGACAGTGTTGCGGCAGTTGAATGTGAAGTAGTTCGTGCCGTAGTGCGCAGCTACGTTGAGGAGCTGGCGGTACTGTTCCTTCGTGAGGTGCTCCGCAAGGTTGAGGTGCAGCGCTGAACCTCCGTCGAGATACTTCACATAATCCTCTCCGTGCAGCTTGAACTTGTCCACGATGCTGAGGCTTTCGTCCTCAGGGTTGTAGAAGTATGAGCTGTACATGTTGTGGCGAGGAGAAACGAAATAGCCGTCCTTCGCATCCCATTTGTAGTTCTTTCCTGAAAGATTTTCGCCAGGGACGAACTCTGTGTTGAACATCGTCTCCTTGGTCTTGTCTTTCCTGTTGGCTATGTTTATGGTCTCAAGGAGGCCGTTGACGAACTCCTTGTAGTCTTCGTTAGGTGAGATCTCCAGCCCGAGGAACTCTGCAGCGTCGGTCATTCCGTTGACACCGATGGTCAGGTACTGCCTTGACATGTCGATGAAGCCGGCCTTGTAGACGTCGAGCATGTCGGCCTTGAGGAAGTCCTTGATGATCTCGTTGAATGCGGTCTGGTACTTATGCACTCTTTCGGTCATCTCGCTGACCTGCTTGTTGATGTAGGCGTAGAGATGCTTGCGGTCGAACACGAGGTCCGGGCTGAGCGGCTTGCCGTACTCGATCTCGATGCCCCTTTCCTGGAAATACTCCCTTGCCGCGTTCTGGATCACGCGGTTGAGGTTGATGGTCATCACTGACTTGGAACCGGTAGATACGGATGCCGTACCCATTGAATACTGATGGGTAGTATGGTTGTGCTCCACGTCCTGCATGTCCTTGAGGGAGTTGCGGAGACGGCAGCAGCTTGAGAGGCTGTCCGGGCTGTTTGAAATGTAGCAGAAGAAGCTGTGTCCCTTTGCCCACATTTCAGAAGTGAAGTCAGCATACTCCTGGTCGGCATAATCGTCGCCGCCGTTGGTAAGCAGGGCCATTGTCTCCACCGGGAATGTGAGGACATATTTGTTGCGCTCTTCGTTGAACCAGTTCATGAAGTGCTTCTGCAGCCATGAGAGGGTCTCCCACTTAGGGGCGGACCCGTCAGGGAAGCGGAAGTCGCTGAACACGCCCTCGAAGTAAGGCTTGTCGAAGTAGCTTATGTTCCAGAATACGGTCTGATAGCCCCTGTTTCCCGCAGGCATGTTCATCGAGTGGACGATCTGCTGGAAATAGTTGTCGATGACCTTCGTGAGGGTGCGCTGCTTGACGTTGTTCTCAACGACATCGTCGAGCTTGTTCAGGTAATCATCACCGTAGTCCTTGCGGATGAAATAGTCAAGATACATCAGGAACTCAGGCGTAGCGACCGCTCCCATGAACTGGGACGATACTGAATACACCAGGTTGATGAACTCGCCGCAGAATGACTTGAGGTCGGTAGGCGCCACGGATACGCCGCCGAGCTCGCGCAGACCGGTCACCAGGAATGGGTACATGGTGATGGCGACGCAGTAAGGATAGCCCGGGGTGCCGCTCTCGTCATGTTTGTAGAGAGTGTGGTCCTCGATGTCCTTGAGGTACTGCATGGCCGTAGCATGGTCATAGAGGGACTTGATCTTGTCCTTCATGATATAGCGGTTCTGCTTGATGTTGTTCTCCTTGTAGAGTTCCTGGCCGAGGGTCACGATGTTCTTCTTCGTGACATTGGCATTGGCGTCGAACTTGGAGCCGGTTGCGGCATTTGACGCCTTGATATAGTCATGGATAAAGTCCCTCTTCTTGCGGAGGTCCATTCCTGAATCGAACTTCTCGATATACTCACGCGCTACTTTCTTGTTGATGGACATGAGAGAATCCACCACCTGACGGCGTATCTCCTGGCTGGAGATCTTGTCATAGATGTAAAGGTTGTCCGTAATGGAAACGACGATCTCCTCAGGGCATTTCTGTCCTGTGGCACGATACGCTTCCCTTATGCCTTTCTTAAGTTTTTCATTGTCGAACTCCTCGTAGGAGCCGTTGGTTTTTCGTACGTCCATGGTATGCGGTGATTTAGTTTGGTGAGGCGGGGTGAATATGAAAAAAACAAGCCACTTGCGGTGTCTCGTTTCAGTGTCTCGTGGCCTCGTTACAAAATTAGGTAAGAATAATATTTATTCAAAAGAAATCGCTAACAAAAGTTATCAACAATCGGCTTTTGCGGCGATAATACACTGACAATTAACTATTTATACAAAAGAATCAGTCGGATTTCAACATGCGGCTTAATTAAAATGTTTCAAATTTGGATAAATCCGGTTACTAACGTCTGGTATAGAGGACAAACCTGTCCTTGTTGCTGAAATCCTTGATAATCTCAGTCGCGAATCCGGCCTCCCTGAAGCATGCCGCGGTCTCGGCTCCGAGGAGCTCGTTTATTTCCGTCAGTCCGCTTCCTTCCGGTCGCAGGAACCTCTGGCTCCAGCGGGCGATCGCCTTGTAGAACACGAGCGGGTCGTCATCCCTCACAAACAGTGCGGAATCCGGCTCGAACGAAAGGTTCGTCCTCAGCCCCGGTTTCTCCTTGTCCATGATATATGGCGGATTGCTCAGGATAAGGTTGAACAGCCCGTGGTCGAATTCCTGCTCGGTGTCGAGCACGTCAGCTTTCACGAATTCCGGCAGCATCGTCCCGGCGGCCTTCAGCTCGGCGGCGAAAGCCTGCGACCTCGCAACTTCCAGCGCTCCCTCCGAGATATCGACGGCAACGACCTCCGACGACGGTACAGAAAGAGCCATCGTCCATGCGATGCATCCCGAACCGGTGCACAGGTCCAGTATCCTGACCGGCCAGGCCTTCTTGCCATAGGCCTGCCACATCCTGAACATCCTGGATCCGATGCCTATCGCCTCGCGGCATAGCTGCTCGGTCTCAGGGCGCGGGATCAGCACGTCCGGAGTGACTCTGAACATATGTCCATAGAACTCGGCCTCGCCGAGCACATACTGGACAGGCTCTCCTGAAGTCAGTCTTTCCATGCCCGAGGACAGCGGAGAGAGCTTTCCCTCCGGAATCTCATAGGAAGGATCTACTATGTGGGTATAGCTCTTTGTGCCGAGAAGGCGCTCGCAGAGCAGAAGCACGATGGAACGCGCCTCTTTATCGGGGTAAAGAGGCGCTAACTTGTTGATGCTTTCCTTTATGAAATCAGCGAGAAGCGTCATGAATTCTCGATGATTGTGTTGAGGAATGCCGTTATGTCGAGACCGGCGGCGCGTACCATCTTAGGCACGAGGGAGGCGCTCGTCATACCCGGGATTGTGTTGACCTCGAGGAAATAAAGTCCGTCCTCGCCGTCGATGTAGTCCATCCTGACGATGCCTTTGCAGCCGAGATGGGCATAGATCCTGGCCGTCGTTTCCTGTATCCTGGCCGAGTGGGCCTCGTCTATCTGGGCCGGGCAGATCTCCTTGCTGCTGCCGTTGTATTTTGCGTCATAGTCGAAATAGTCGTTCTCGGTGACGATCTCGATGACAGGGAGAGTCTTCACGCTCTCTCCGTCGAAGTAGGCGGCGCAGGTGAACTCGCGTCCCTTGATGCCCTTCTCGATGATCACGGTAGGGCCCTCGGAGAACGCGTATGCGATGGCCCCCTTGAGGTCCTCAGCTTTGTGGACCTTGGTGATGCCGAAGCTGGAACCGCCGTTGGTAGGCTTCACGAACAGCGGCAGCCCGAGTTCCTTGACGGCTTTCTCCGATGCGGCGTCCAGGTCCATTCCCTTGCGCACGAATGCGTCAGGGGCGAAATGGACATAATCCACGCCCTTGAGGTAGCTCTTGCAGGAGTACTTGTCGAACGTTACTGCCGAAACGAAGGCGCTGCAGCTGCTGAACGGGATGCCGAGCATTTCCAGATAGCCCTGGAGCAGTCCGTTCTCTCCCGGAGCGCCATGCTGCATTATGTATGCGTAGTCGAACTTTATCTTTTCTCCATATACGGTCACGCTGAAGTCGTTCTTGTCAACCTCAGGACGGGCCTCCTCGGGGAAGGTCACGCGCATGGAATCTTTCTTGCGCATCGCAACGAGATACCATTTGCCGAAACGGGCGAGTATCTCGAAAATGCTGTACCGAGTGTCGTCAATGCGGGAAGCAGTGAATTCTCCGCTTCGGCAGGAGACTTCCCACTCGGAAGAATCGCTGCCATAAATTACCGCAATGTTGTTGTACTTTGCCATTATAGTTTATCAATCTTAATCGAAGTAATATTCTTCAGCCTCGCGCTCTTCCGCCTGTTCGCTGGCATCGGAATCGCCGCCGCTGCAGCCGAGGTCAAGATACATGCCCATAGGGGAAATGAACTTGTCGGCCTCGGAAATGCCGAGGGTACCGTCCTTGAGGACCTTCTGCATGAAGATTCCCCAGATAGGCAGGGCCATGTTGGCGCCCTGTCCGAGAGCTGCGGACTGGAAGTGGACCTGACGGTCCTCCGCGCCGCACCAGATTCCGGCGGTCAGGGTAGGGGTATATCCTATGAACCATCCGTCGGCGCTGTCGTTCGTCGTACCGGTCTTTCCGGCGATCTGGCCCTTTAGCTGGTACTTGCCGCGGAGTCGTCCCGCAGTACCGCCGTTGACCACGCCCTGCATCAGGTTGACCATCAGGTAAGCGGTCTGCTCGCTGATGGCTTCCCTCTTGCGTGAAGTGAACTCGCTCAGCACGTTGCCCTGGTTATCCTCGATGCGCGTCACGAACATAGGGGATACATACACGCCCCTCGAAGGGAAGGTGTTGTATGCGGAAACCATCTCGTAGAGAGAAAGGTCTGCGGAACCAACGCAAAGGGAAGGAACTTCCTCCACATGGCTGGCCACGCCCATCTTGCGCATCATCTGGACCATAGCCTGAGGGCCGAACTGCTTCATCAGGTAGGTGGAGATGTTGTTGGAACTGTTGGTGAGTCCCCATTTCAGCGTGACTGTCTTTCCGATCCAGACATCCCTGTCGGTGCTTCGAGGAGTCCATACGTTGTCTCCCACGATGATCGACTGAGGCACGTTCACCACCTTGTCGCACGGAGTCATGCCCTCCTGCATCGCAAGGGTATAGAGGAACGGCTTTATGGTAGAGCCCACCTGGCGCTTGCCCTGGCGGACGTTGTCGTACTTGAAGTAGCGGTAGTTAGGACCGCCCACATAAGCCCTGATATGTCCGGTGCCCGGCTCGATGGCCATGAAGGAAGCGCGGAGGAAGGACTTGTAATAGCGGATCGAATCATCCGGGGTCATCACCGTGTCGATGTAGCCTTTCTTGTCCCATGAGAACACCCTCATCTCAGTCGGCTGGGAGAAGGTCTTCATGATCTCGGACTCGGACATGCCGGAATTCTTGAGCACGCGGTAGCGGTCGCTCCAGCGACGGCCCTGCTTCATCAGCCTCTCGATTGTGGCATTGTCCACGTCGTTGGAGAACGGACGGTTCTTCTTCCACTTCAGGTCGTTCCAGAAGCTCTTCTGGAGGTCCTTCGAGAGATGCTCGGCAACAGCCTCCTCGGCATATTTCTGCATCTTGTAGTTGATGGTCGTGTAGATACGGAGACCCTCGCGGTCGAGGTCGTATTTGGAGCCGTCAGGCTTGGTGTTCTTGTTGAGCCAGCCATAGAGCTGGTCGTCAGCCCAGAGCAGCGAATCGGCCTTGAAGTCCTCGACGAACTGGTAGGAAGACCTCTTAGGCCTTTCGGCGTTCATGTACTTGCGGAGCATGTCCCTGAAATATGGTCCGACGCCGGCGTTATGGTCCTGGATCTGGTAGGACAGCACGATCGGCAGCTTCTGGATCGAGTCTCTCTCGGCCTTTGTGATATAGCCGGATTTCTGCATCTGGCCGATCACGAAGTTGCGGCGTGCGAGCGCCTTGTCCATGTGCAGGGCAGGATTGTATCTGGTCGGCTTGTTGACCATGCCGACGAGGGTCGCGCTCTCTTCGATGTTAAGGTCCTTCGGATCCTTTGCGAAGAATGTCTGGGACGCAGCCTTGACGCCGTATGCGCCGCTTCCGAAGAACACGGCGTTGAGGTACATGTCCACGATCTCGTCCTTGGTGTAGTCCCTCTCGAGCTTGACTGCGGTGATCCATTCCTTCAGCTTGATCCAGACCATCTTCATCTTGGAGACTCCCGGGATCCTGCTGTGGGTGTCGGCCCTCGGATAGAGGGTCTTGGCCAGCTGCTGGGTGATGGTACTGCCGCCACCCTGGCTGGAATCCCTCATGAGCAGAGTCTTGAAGAAGACTCGTCCGAGGCTCATGAAATCCACTCCGGAGTGCTCATAGAACCTGGCGTCCTCGGTGGAGACCGCTGCCTGTACTATATAAGGTGAAAGTTCGTCATAGCTGACGAACGACCTGTTCTCGATATGGAAAGTGGTGAGTATCTCTCCGTCCTGCGCAATTACCTGCGTAGCAAGCTTGCTCTCAGGGTTTTCCAGCTCTTCGAAGGACGGTATGTCGGCGAAGGCCCATACGGCAAGGAGCAAAAGTGCCACAATGGCTACAGGTGCTGAGATTACGATCCAGAACCACTTGATAATCTTATTTTTAGACGTATCTTTCATAGTTACTCGCCTGATTATTCAGAATACAAAAATAACGATAAAATTTGGAAAAATGCCCCGATTCTTTTTTACTTTGCATTTTGAAATGAAAAAACAGGAAGATATGAAGGGTAATCTTGTGATTGTGGAGTCTCCTGCCAAGGCGGGGACAATACAGAAATTCTTGGGAAACGATTATGTAGTCAAGTCCAGTTTCGGACATATAAGGGACCTCCAGGATAAGAAACTCAGCGTAGATGTAGAAAACGGCTTCAAGCCTGAATACATAGTGCCTGCAGACAAGAAGAAAGTTGTCTCGGAACTCAAGAAACTCGCGGCGGGAGCAGACATGGTCTGGCTCGCATCCGATGAGGACCGCGAGGGAGAGGCCATCTCATGGCACCTTTTCGATACGCTCGGACTCAAGAAGGAGAACACCCGCAGGATCGTATTCCACGAAATCACGAAGACTGCCATCCTGGGAGCTATCGAGAACCCCCGCGACATAGACATGAACCTCGTGGAGGCCCAGCAGGCCCGCCGCGTCATCGACAGGCTCGTCGGATTCGAGCTTTCCCCGATCCTTTGGAGAAAGATCCAGCCGAAGCTCAGCGCCGGCCGCGTCCAGAGCGTCGCCCTCCGTCTCGTAGTGGACAGGGAAAGGGAGATACTTTCATTCAAGAAAGAGCCTTACTACCATGTTGACGCCCTCTTCCATCCTGAAGGCACGTCGTCAAGGACTACGGTCAAGGCCGGACTCGACACCAGGTTCGACAGCCTCAAGGAGGCCCGTGCGTTCCTCGAAGCAAGCAAAGACGCATCCTTCAGCATCGAGAATATAGAAAAGAAAGAGGGACAGCGTTCCCCTGCGGCTCCGTTCACAACTTCCACCCTTCAGCAGGAAGCCGCCAGGAAGCTTCATTTCCCTGTCAGCAAGACCATGAGAGTAGCCCAGCAGCTCTACGAGCGAGGTCTCATCACATACATGAGAACTGACTCCACCAACCTCTCCACCCTTGCTCTCGGCACTTCCAAGAAATACATCATAGAGAACTTCGGAGAATCATACTCCCGCAGCCGCCAGTTCAAGACCAAGTCCAAAGGCGCGCAGGAGGCGCATGAGGCTATCCGTCCTACATATATAGAGAATACTTCCATCGAAGGCACGCCTGACGAGAACAAGCTCTATTCTCTCATCTGGAAGCGCACAGTCGCATCCCAGATGGCAGACTCGAAGGAACTGCGCACCACCCTCAAGATCGGCTCCGCATCCAGAAAAGAGAAATTCTCCGCCCAGGCAGTCCAGGTCGTATTCGACGGCTTCCTCAAGCTTTACCGCGAGGGCGTTGATGACGCCCAGGACGAGGAGAACGTAGCCAACCTTCCGGAAGTTTCCGTAGGCCAGGCCATGGAGCTCCGCGGCATGGACGCAACCTGCCGTTTTACCACTCCTCCTCCAAGATACTCCGAGGCAACCCTCGTGAAGAGACTTGAAGAGCTCGGCATCGGCCGACCTTCCACATATGCTCCGACCATCAGCACCCTCACCACGGGAAGAGGTTACATCCTGAAAGGCGACAAGGAAGGCGAGACCGTCAAGGTTACAAATCTTAACCTGGCCGGCGGCGTCATAACGGAGACGGTGAAATCTGAGACGACAGGCGCCGAAAAGGGCAAGCTTCTTCCGCAGGAAATCGGTATCATCGTGACCGACTACCTAGTGCAGAATTTCGGTTCCATCATGGACTACGACTTCACCGCAAACGTCGAGAAGGACTTCGACAAGGTGGCCGCCGGAAAGATGAAATGGAACGGACTCATCGGACAGCTTTACACTCCATTCCATTCCAAGGTCGAGGAAGTGCTCAACGACCGCCAGTACAGCCATGTCAGCCGTGACCTCGGCGTCGCTCCTGACGGAGAGCCGGTAGTCGCCAAATTCGGTCAGTATGGCCCTTATGTGCAGAAAGGAGAGGGTGACAAGCGTCATTTCGCCAATCTTGCGCCGGGCCAGCTCATTGAAAGCATCACCCTCGCCGAGGCCCTGAAGCTTTTCGAGCTTCCTCGCGTGGTCGGCCTGCATGACGGCAAGGAAATCATCGCTGCAAAGGGTCGTTTCGGACCATATATTAAATATGACGGCCACAACTATTCCCTCCCTAAGAAAGCCGATCCTCTCCAGGTAACTCTCGAAGAGTGCGTGGCAGCCATTTCCGAGAGCGGGACCAAGGCCGTGGCCAACGCCGTGCTTAAGGAATATTCCGGAAGCGGCATCCAGGTAATCAACGGACGCTATGGTCCTTACCTCAAGAAAGATGGCTCCAATTACCGTATTCCGAAGGGCGTTGACGCGTCTTCTCTTACAGAAGATAAGTGCAAGGAGATTATCGAGGCTTCGGAACCTACAAAGAGTTCGTTCAGAAGGAGTAAGAGCCGTTCAGCTAAGTAATGCTTACAGATTGTTTTGCAAGTATCTTTGAATTTGTAGGGCTGAAAATCATCAAATTATCCTAGGAAAAATTAGGATTTATGATTTTTTTCGCTACTTTTGCAAAGGTATAAGTAACAATTTGTAGTCATGGCATCTTATCATATTGATCAGACTGATCAGAAAATCCTGTCGTTTCTCGTCAAGAATGCGAGAATGCCGTTCCTTGAGATAGCAAGGGAATGTGGTGTGTCCGGTGCAGCCATCCATCAGAGAGTCAAGAGGTTGGAGGCTAACGGAGTGATCACCGGTTCCCGTCTGTTAGTGAAGCCCCAGGCTATCGGACTTAACATTTGTGCGTTTGTCAGTATCTCCCTCTCAGAGGCGAGTAAGTACAATGACGTGGTGAATTCCCTCAAAAAGATCCCCGAAGTAGTGGAATGTCACTTCGTAACCGGAAAGTATGCCCTCCTCGTCAAGCTTTACTGCCTTGACAACGACCATCTCATGGAGGTGCTGCTCAACACCATCCAGAAAATCCCTTATATCCAGGCGACCGATACGATGATAGCCCTCGACGAGGCCATCGACCGTCAGGTATGGGTAAAGGATTACAAGAGCACGAGTTTTCTCGGCGACGCCAAGATCGCTAAATAGACTTACGCACTAGTTTTATGGCCTTGGCAAGCTCAAGGTCCTCCGGTGTCGTCAGCTTGATGTTGAACCTCTCTCCTTCGCAAAAGGTGAGAGGTATTCCGTATGCGGACGCGACTGATGCGTCGTCCGTGAACGCGGTGTCATAGGCCTGTCCGTACGCGGCCTTCAGTTCCTCCGAGAGGAACATCTGCGGAGTCTGCACCGAGAATATGGCAGACCTGTCCAGGACCACCCCTTCCGTCAGCTCGAGCCTTTTCGCTCCGTCCGGCCCTTCCGCATGATGGAGCGGCTTCAGTGTGTCCGTAGTCGGGAGACATGGGACCAGGCCCCTGCACGAAGGGTCATTCTCCATCTTCGAGAACATGGACTTGATAAGTTCCTTGGAGATCAGCGGGCGGACACCGTCATGTACGGCGACGATTGCTCCGTCCGGCACTTTTGCGAGAGCGTTCTTTACTGAATGGAACCGGGTGATTCCTCCGGCGACCATGACCTGCGGACAGTTGAAATTGGTCTTGAGACAGTAGTCTTTCCACCATGCCATCCAGCTTTCCGGGAGCACCGTGACGACACGAAGGTCAGGGATCGCTTCGAGGAATTTCGAGATCGTCAGCCTCAGGACCGGAACTCCCTCGAATTCAAGAAACTGCTTGGGTTTCCCGCCTCCCATCCTCACGCCTTTGCCGCCTGCGGAAACTATAAGGATTTTTTTTCTGTCCATATTAGTAAAGAAATATCACTGCAAATTTAAGATTTTTTCGTATTTTTACGGAAATTAAGTTTAATGGTTAAGCATCACTCGTAAAAGATGGCATTTTCGTTTCTGACACAAGAACTGGCAATCGACCTCGGAACCGCCAATACCGTCATTTTCCAGAATGACAATATCGTGCTTGACGAGCCGAGCATCGTTGCTATCGACAATAACACCGGGAAGTGCATAGCCCTTGGCCAGAAAGCCAAGCTCATGCATGAAAGGACAAATCCGGGCATCAAGACCGTGCGCCCTATGAAGGACGGCGTGATCGCCGACTTCAATGCGGCCGAGATGATGATCCGCGGATTCATCCGCCAGGTGAACAGCAAGAGGTCAACCCTTTTCCAGCCAAACCTCAAGATCGTGGTAGGTATCCCTTCAGGCAGTACTGAAGTCGAGATCCGTGCCGTGCGTGACTCTTCGGAGCATGCCGGCGGACGCGACGTATATCTGATCTATGAGCCTATGGCAGCCGCCCTCGGTATCGGACTTGACGTCGAGGCTCCGAAAGGAAACATGGTAGTCGACATCGGAGGCGGTACGGCCGAGATCGCCGTGATCTCCCTTGGCGGCATCGTCCAGCAGGAGAGCATCAAGACTGCGGGCGACGAGCTTACCAATGACATCCAGCAGTATCTCCGCCAGCAGCACAACATCAAGGTCGGCGAGATCACCGCTGAGAAGACAAAGATCGCCGTGGGGGCAGTGATTCCGCAGCTCGAAGAGGAGCCGGAGCCGTTCATCGTGCGCGGACCGAACCTCATGACCGGCCATCCTGTCGAGGTCGCAGTGACCTACCAGGAGATAGCCCATTGCCTTGACAAATCAATCGCCAAGATTGAATCTTCAATACTCCATGTGCTCGAGCAGACTCCTCCGGAGCTTTACTCGGACATCGTAGAGAACGGAATCTATCTTTCCGGCGGCGGCGCCCTCCTCAGAGGTCTCGCCCAGAGATTCTCCGAAAAGGTGAACATTCCGTTCCATGTCGCTGAGGACCCTCTCCGCGCGGTAGCCAGAGGTACCTGCATAGCACTCAAGAACGCAGCCAATTACTCATTCCTCATGAGGTAATGGGCGGCAGGAGAAAAATAGGAAGCGTATTGTTTAATGCAGCAATCTTCATTGTCTTGGAGATTGCTGCACTGAGTATGTTGGGGAACAGCAGCGCGACGCAACAGTTCTTCATCACAAAGGGTGTCCATGGCGCGATTGCCAAGGTCTGGGGAGGAGCGGAGGACATCCGCTACTATTTCAACCTGAAGCAGGCCAACGAAGCCCTCTTCCGCGAGAACTTCGAACTCTCGAGACAGCTGGACGTATTCATGGCAGAGGCCAGGAACGCCCGCAAGGACTCGCTTACGAGATCATACGCCACGGACAGCGATTATGAGTATCGTCCTGCGGACATCATCAAGATGAGCCGCAACACCCAGCACAACTACATCATCCTCTCCCAGGGAAGCGATGACGGAGTCGAGCCGCAGTCGGGCATCATTACCCGCAACGGCGTCATCGGCATCGTGGACGCGGTCAGCAAGCACTATGCTTATGCGATCTCGTTCATGAACACCAGCTTCAGCCTGAGCGCAAGGCTCGGCAGGGAAGGGGCGGTCGGCCCTCTCGTATGGGACGGCAAGACGACCGACGGGGCCCTCCTCAGGGAGATACCCCTCCAGAACCGCTTCGAGCCGGGCGACACCGTCTTCACCAGCGGTCATTCATCCATCTTCCCTCCGGACATACCTGTCGGCATCACCGGAGGATCGAGGATCGTGAACGGAGCCACGTATGAAATCGAAGTCAGGCTGCTGCAGGATTTCAGCTCCGTAAGGTATGTGACACTTGTCAACAACAAGGGCCGCAAGGAAATGGAAGCCCTTGAAAAAGGAGGTGCGGAATGAGAAACAACTTCTTCCTCTATTACCTGTTGCTCCTGATAGGCCAGATGATGGTCTGCAACTTCCTGCACGTCTCTCCTCTGCTGACGCTCAACATACTGCCGGCACTTATCTTGTGTATCCCGACCCGTTTCAAGACGGCGTCACTATTGTTCATAGCTTTCATCTCCGGACTGGTTGTGGACCTGTTCTCAGATTGCAGCATAGGCCTTAACGCCTTTGCGCTGCTGCCTGTAGCCCTGGTCAAGATTTCGCTTTGTTCGTTCGTGTTCGGAGAAGAACTGATTGCCAGGGAAGAAGAATTTTCAATCAGGAAGTATGGCCTCGCAAAAGTACTGTTTGCGATACTGGTGCTGCAGACCATGTTCCTGCTGCTATATATTTGGGCTGACGGTGGAAGTTCGAGGCCTCTGGAATTCAGCGCCACAAGGTTTGGGCTGTCTTTGCTGGTGAGCGTCGTCGTTTCCGTTCCGCTGGTCTCAATGCTTAAACCGGACGAAAGGAAATAGTCACAGATGGATTCTTCCAGGAGAAACAAGCTTCTCATAGGCTTGGGGGTTGCGGTCTGCATCCTCCTGATAAGACTGTTTTCCATCCAGATCATAGACGACCGTTACAAGAAGGACGCCTCCAACAATTCCATGGTCTATGACATCATCTACCCGACCAGGGGAGTGATCTACGACCGTAAAGGAGAAATCCTCGTCGGCAACAAAGTGGCATACGACATCATGGTCACCCCGAGGGAAGTCGGAGCGTTCGACACCCTGCTGCTTGCCGACATACTCGAAGTCCCTACCGATTTCCTGAGGTCGAAGATGGCCGAATATCGCCGCAACCGCAGGAAGATCGGCTACCAGTCCATGACCCTCCTGAAGCAGATTCCTGCCGAGACATATATGAAATTCGCCGAGGTCCAGTACCGTTTCCCGGGCTTCAGGGGACAGGTCCGAAGCATCCGCGACTATCCTGTCAATGCCGGAGGAAACCTTCTCGGCTATGTCTCCGAGGTGGACCAGTCATACATCAGGAACCATCCGGAGCACTACCGTTCGGGCGACTATGCCGGCAAGACCGGCATCGAAGCCGCCAGGGAAGAGGATCTCCGCGGCGAGAAAGGCTACCACATCTATCTGCGCGACTCCCATAACCAGAGACAGGCCCGCTACAAGGACGGACTCGAAGACAAGGAGGCCGTTCCCGGAAAGGACATCGTCACCACCATCGACGCCGAACTCCAGCAGTACGGCCAGATGCTCATGAAAAACAAGGTCGGCAGTCTCGTGGCCATAGAGCCTTCTACCGGCGAGATTCTTACCATGGTATCCAGCCCCGGCATAGACGTGGAGATGCTGGCCGACATCGGCAAGCACTACGGCGAGATAGTGAATGACCCGTACAAGCCAATGTTCAACAGAGCCGTCCAGGCCCCTTATCCCCCGGGATCGGTGTTCAAGCTGGTCAACGGCCTCATCGGCCTCGAGGAAGGAGTGCTGAAACCGGAATATGCCTATCCGTGCAGCCAGGGCTACCACTTCGGCAAGCACAAGCTCGGCTGCCACTCGCATCCGTCTCCGCTCAGGCTTGAGGAAGCGATAATGATGTCCTGTAACGGTTACTTCTGCTATGTGCTCAAGAACATACTGGAAAACAAGGCATATCATTCCGTTGACGAGGCTCTTGACAAATGGAACGCCTACGTGCGCAGCTTCGGCTTCGGCCACAAGCTCGGCAGCGACTTCCCGGCAGAGCTCGGCGGCACCCTCCCTGATTCCAAGCTCTACAACAAGCGCTATGGCAAGGGCGGGTGGAAATTCACCACAATCATCTCCATCTCCATCGGACAGGGCGAGGTCGGCGTGACTCCGCTGCAGATCGCCAATCTCTGCGCTACCGTCGCCAACAGGGGATACTACTACATCCCTCATATAGTCAAGGACTCCGAGGGCGTGGAAATAGACAAGAAATATCACGAGAAACAATATACCATGGTCGACACCACCAACTTCCACAAAGTCATAAACGGTATGTGGAAGGCGGTCAATTCCGGCTACGGTTCCGGAGGTACTGCCAGCGTGGCTGCGGTCCCGGGCCTGGATATCTGCGGAAAGACCGGTACGGCGCAGAACCCTCGCGGAGCGGACAACTCCGTGTTCATCTGCTTCGCTCCGAGGGAGAATCCTAAGATAGCCGTGGCGGCCTATGTCGAGAACGGCGGTTTCGGCGCCACCTGGGCCGCACCTATCGCTTCCCTTCTCGTGGAGAAATACCTGAACGGTGAAATAAGTGACGATCCGGGACGCCAGGCCCTTCAGCAGAGGATGCTCGAAGGCGACCTGATGGCCAGAGTAAAGAAAGACTAGACATGACGATAAGAAGCTCATCCAGATCAATGCTGCAGTCCTATGACTGGAGCCTCGTCATCATGTTCCTTCTGCTGATGGTGATCGGCTGGATCAACATCTATGCGTCCATCCATTCTTCGGAACCTTCGAGCATCATATCCTGGTCGGCCAGGAGCGGAAAGCAGTTCGTATGGATACTTACCGCCATCGGCATCGCCGCCTTGATATTGTTCGTACTGCCGCCAAGGCTATGGGAGGGCGGAGCTATACCGTTCTACGCCGGAGTCGTCTTCCTGCTGGTGGCGGTGATCTTCCTCGGCATCGAGGTCAAGGGCTCCCGCTCGTGGTTCGAGTTCGGACCGATACGTTTCCAGCCAGCCGAAATTTCCAAGATAACGACATCCCTGATGCTGGCCTTCATAATGAGCCGGGCCAATTTCAGGGTGACCAAGTTCCATGATTTCATAAAAGTCGCCCTGGTCATAGGTCTGCCGATGCTCATAATCGTCGCGGAGAGCGAGACCGGGTCGGCCCTGGTCTATGTAGGTTTCATCTTCATGCTCTACCGTGAAGGACTATCGGGCTGGTTCCTGGGAGTGATAGGCATGTCGATACTGCTGTTCATCCTGACATTGACGGCATCCCCATATACTGCCGTGCTTGTGCTGCTGGCGATACTTGTCATACTGAACGCCCTCCACGGCAGATTCTGGAAGAGCATCCTCATCGGAGGAATTCCGGTCCTCCTGCTCGCCTTCATTCCTGTAGTGCGCAGGATGATATCCCCGGAATCCGCCCCTGGCATCCCATATTTCAGGTATGTCGTCGGAGGACTCTCCGCCGTGGCGATACCTTTCCTTCTGGTACGCGCCTACAAGATGAAGAGCCGTTTCCTAACCATGTCCGTGATAGGTTTCATCGCAGGCGTGATGCTGATACTGTCAGCCGACATAATATTCAACGACGTGCTCCAGGACCACCAGCGCAAGCGTATCGAAGTCCTGCTCGGAATGAAGGAGGACCCGTCCGGCGTAGGCTACAACGTCAATCAGAGCATGATCGCCATCGGTTCCGGCGGCCTTCTCGGGAAAGGCTATCTCAACGGTACCCAGACTACCTACGGCTTCGTGCCGGAGCAGACTACCGACTTCATCTTCTGCACCGTCGGAGAGGAATGGGGCTTTCTCGGCAGCGCGACCGTGATACTTCTGTATTTCCTGATGATCTGGAGGATCATAATCGACGCCGAGCACAGCCGTGAATCATTCACCCGGATCTACGGCTACTGCGTCGCGAGCTGCCTGTTCATGCATCTGTTCATCAATATCGGCATGACCATCGGACTCATGCCGGTGATCGGCATCCCGTTGCCGATGATGAGCTACGGAGGCTCGTCGCTATGGGCCTTCACCGCAATGATCTTCATTTTCGTGGCCCTTGACCATGAAGAGAGGAAGTATTTCTAAAAAATCAGCTATATTTGTCCTACATCAGACATTGAATTATGAAGTACATAATCAGATCCGTCAAATATTTCATCTACTTCTGCCTGCTGCTGGCGGTCCTTCTCGGACTGATGATAGCGTTCAGGCTGGTTGAGGGAGGAGTGGAATCCATCTTCAAGGAAGGCTGGACTTCCGTAGGCAAGATCGCGATACTCTTCGCCATCGTTTCGGCAGTCTATCCTCTGGTAGGCTTCGTCAAGAGGACCGCAATAATCCCGGGCGATTATTCCGAGATCCGCGACAAGCTCATCGACACAATGAGGGACAGGGGCTACAAGCTCGAGAAAGAAGAAGGGGAGAACCTCACCTTCCGTCTCCGCGGCCCTATATCCCGGTTCTTCCGCATGTTCGAAGACCGTCTCACCTTTACCCGCTCATTCTCCGGGTTCGAGGTGGAAGGTTACAGGAAAGATGTTTACAGAATAATCAACTCACTTTAACTATGGAACAAGAATTCAAGACAGTAGCTAAGTTTAGCGATCCGCTCTCCGCTGAGATTACCGCGGGAATGTTGAGGGAGAACGGCATCCCTGCCCAGATATTCGGCCAGGCTTCGTCGTATCCTTCTATCAATGCAGCAATTAACGCCATCGAAGTAAAGGTCAATGCCGAGGACTTCGAAGACGCGATGAAACTGTTGGAACAGTCTTAACCGTTTATATGTTCAGCTGCGGCCGAGAGAGCCTCATAGAACTCTTTGCCGTATAGAAATTCAAGGGGCTCGCGAAGGAACTGATAGACGCGGGTCCCTTCTCTCTTACCCTTTTCGAATGCATCCTTGCATATGCCCCAGCGATGTAGGTTGAGGGCTTCTCCTCCTCCCGGCATCTTGGTTATCCTTATCGGATAGAGCCAGCATGACACCGGCTTGCGGAACTTATACTTCCCCTGGAAAAATCCCCTCTCCACGGAGCAGAGCACGTTCCCGTTCTCGAACAGGCAGAAAGCGCAGTCTTCCAGCCCCGGAGTGCCTATGTAGCCGCTGGTGCCCGGTACGCCTCCCTCCACGAAATGGGTCCTGCGGACCACCGGAGTCACCAGGTCGCCGTCCCTGTCGATCTCGAAGAATCCCTGGCTCTCGGCAGCCTCCCTTCCTTCCTCAGTCATCAGAGGCGAATACACCGGATAATGCTTCTCCAGCTCCTCGGCCTCTTCTTCCCTGAGGGGTGCGCCGCTGTCGCCATGGACGCAGCAGCATCCGCGGCATTTTTCGTAGTCGCATGAGAAAAACTCAGTCACTACTTCCTCGGAAACGAGGATATCTCCTATCTGGATGATTGTTCCGAAATCATTCCTTCCCATCACTATTCCAAATTATAGAGTTCATGGAACAGCTCCGCCATTCCCTTAGGATCAGCCTTCTCCGGACTTGCAGGCACATATTCAGGCAGCTCCGGACCATCCGGAATCATCACCTGCACCACAGGCTCCACTATCGTCTCGCCCGGGTCCTGGACCTGGACCGAACTCTCGGCCATGCTTCCTCCGGCAAGGGCCCTCATCACCTGGCTGACAGTCTCGGCAGAAACCGCCTTCGCCTTGTCAGTATATCTCGAAGCCATGTCCTTTCCATATGAATAACGCAGTTCGGCCAAGTTGATTACACCCTCCGGGGAAGTCGCGTCAAACATGTTTGCGGCCATCTTCCTGCCCTCCTCGAGCCTCAGCGGGTCGATTCCGGCCTTGGCTGCATGGGCGATGGCCCTGCGCACTGCGGCAGCGATTGCCGTGGCGTCGCATGTCTGGACCATGTCGGCCGGAAGACCGTTCCGGCTGGCCGGCGAAATAAGAATGCTCAGCCTTATCCTTTCTTCCGGGAACATGCTGAAGTCAGCCACTGTACGGGTGTACCAGCCATAGTTGGATGCGGCTGATGCGGCCGCATCGGCGATGGCCTGAACGGCGATTCCGGAGGCTATCTTGTTCTCCGGATTATAGTCCAGCCTTGTAGAAAGAGCTATGTCATATGAAGGAGAAGCCATGCGGCCGGCATTGGACGAGACGCGTCCCGTAGAGTAGGTCGTCCTGCCCCTGAACCGGTTGGCGGCAATCCTTTCTGAGTTGAAACCTCCCATGAAACGGGAAAGAGTCTTTCTGAGCGCAGCCTCGTCGGTCTTTCCTGCGATGACCAGCACTCCGTCGTTCATCTTGGCAAACTGTGCGGCCAGGAATCTCTCCACCTTTTTCTGGAGGTCGTCCGAAAGCTTCGTCTCCGTCCTGTATGCAGAATAATCGTTGTCCGGAGTCATTACGTTGTCCAAGATCGCCAGCCTTCCCTCAGCCTTGCCCTTCTCTGAAATAGCTTCAAGCTTTCCGCACTCCTTGTAGAATTCGAAAGCCTTAGGGTCGGCCTCGCGGTCTCCGGTGATTGAAAGCAGGGCCTTCATCACCAGCGGCAGCTTCTGCTCCGGAGCCGAACCGCTGATCCTGATGTCGGAGAGACTGACGTCCAGCCTCATGTCGATGCCGTTCGAGTTCAGCATGTTCATGAAATCCTGCCCGCCCATGCCTGAAATCCTGGCCAGGCCGGCGATGTCGGAGATGCATGCTCCCTCTCCGCGCCTGAGCCCCGGAATCTGGGAGTATCCGCCTTTGATCCTCCATGAGAAATGGAGCAGGCCGTCGTCTCCGGTATTCTTGTAGATCACTCTCTGCCCGTTGGAGAAAGTGTAGATCTGGCCTCCCGTCACAGGGTCGGCTGCGGCAGTCTTGATCTTGACCTTAGGAGCATTCTTCCTGAGGGATACGGTATCTGCATATCCTGGCATGGGCTCCAATGCCTTCGGCTCTCCCCATGCATCGTAGAATATCCTCCAGACGTTGTTCTCGTCGAGATAGTCGGAGTCCGTCGCCACGTCCATGTTCTGGCTCATGTCCAGAATAGCCGTCACGAAACCGTTGAAGAGTCTTGCTCCGGTGGCGTCGTCGAGGTTTCTGGAAAGGAAGAAGTCCATCCTGTCCTTAGGGGCGGCCAGGGATGCTCCGTAGAGGTATGCGGAGATGCACATCTGCAGGTAGCTGCCATTCTCGGAACCAGCCTTCCTGACCTCGTTGCGGAGCCTTGTCGCGAGTTCCCTCGTGATGCCCTTGTATTCTTCCGGAGTGATGCCCGCGCGGTCGATCGACGCCAGGGTCGCGGCCACCGTCTTCAAGGCTTCTCCGGTCTCTGCCGGACGGCATGACACCGAGATGCTGAAGCTCTCGTCAGAGCAGCCGTCTTCGCTGCTGCGATAGCAGATGTCTATCCCGGCGTGAGGCAGGCCTGCCCCGCAGAGGGCTTTCCCCAGCCTCCTGCGCAGGAGTATCTCCAGTTCGGAGGCGTATCTCCATGTCACGAGCGGCAGCACGGTCGCCATGTTCTCCTCTGGGGTCCTCGGGAGCCGGTAGCGTATGGTGAACGATCTCAGTCCGTCCTCGCGGGCCGGGGACTGGCTTACCTTGATGTCCTTGGTGCCGAGCCATGAGTATGGTTTCCTGCTGGTCCTGACAGGATTCCTGCGGGTGACCAGCATGGAGAGCATGTTCATCTTGTTGACCATCTTGTCGGGATCGATGTCTCCAGAGACGATCAGCGCCTGGTTCTGCGGGGAGTAGTCCAGGCCGTCGGCCTTGAAGCCTCTTCCGATGATGTCGAACATGAGAAGCATGGTCGAGTCGGCGGCGTCGGTGCCTGCCGAGACAGGGATGTCGGAGAAGCGGAAAATGGTCGCGTCAGGCAGTACTTCGACGTATCCGTCCTTTGCCGGACGTATGCTGTTCGATGCGAAAAACTCCTGCGGAGTACGCCTTGAGAAATGTGGAAGTTCGGCCAGGGCTCCTCTCGCCTGGACTATTGCGGCGCCCTTTGAGCGACCTGACTCGTAGCCTGTGCCTGTCTTCTGGACAAGGGCCATGTCGAGCAGCCCTTTCGGGCCGGAATTCTTTACTATATAATACTTTATGCCGTTGTCAAGATAGCCCTCCCGGATGTTCTGGGCCGGTTTCAGGGCAGGCAAATCCGCCGCTGGCATAATTATTGGGAATAATGTCAGCAAGGCACATAAATAAGTGGTAATCCGATTGCCCATAAAGTATAAGTATCGATTTACAAAATTAAGATATTTTTACTATTTTTGTGAAATACGTGCTTGAAAATATGTTTAATATAAATGAGGATAAAGTTATGAAGAAGATTATTCTGGCGCTGGCAGCCGTTGTAATGTCTGCCGGTATGGTATTCGCGCAGGACATGGCGACTGCAACTGAGAAGGCAAAGGAAGGAAACGAGGCTCTCCAGAGCGGTGACAAGGCTACGGCTCTTGCATCTTTCCAGGAGGCTCTCCAGATGGCTGAAAGCTGCGGGGAAGACGGTGCAGAACTTGTCTCTACCTGCAAGGGTGTCATCCCGGGCATCATCCTTTCAATTGGAAAAGATGCATACAACGCCCAGGATTTCGAGACCGCCATCGCCAGATTCGAGGAGGCTGCAAAGGTTGCAGCTGAATATGGTGACGAGGCTACCGCAGCCGATGTTGCAGAAATTCTTCCGCAGGCTAATATCAACAAGGAACTTATCGCTGCAAACGATGCTCTCAAGGCAAAGGATTTCGCCGCTGCCACTGAGGGATATCGCAAGGTACTCGCCCTTGACCCTACCCACGCCAATGCTTCTGTACGTCTCGTGCAGAGCCTTGCAAATGCAGGTGACCTTGCAGGCGCAAAGGAGGCTTTGGCAACAGCAGAGGCAAACGGCCAGGGCGCAAATGCCACCAAGGCCCTCGGTGGAGCTTTCCTCAAGAAGGCTGCCGCTGACCTCAAGAACAAGGATTACGAAAGCGCCATTGCGAACGCCCTCGAGGCAAACAACTTCCAGGAGAACGCCCAGGCTTACCTCGTAGCAGGCCAGGCTGCCCAGAAGCTCAACAAGAACAATGACGCTATCAATTACTTCGAGAAATATCTCGAGGCCGCCCCTACCGCCAAGAACGCAAATGCCATCACATTTACCGTAGCTGCTCTCTATCAGACAGCAGGCAACAAGGCAAAGGCCCTCGAGAACTACAAGAAGGTTCTCACTGACCCTCAGTTCGGCGCAAACGCCAAGTAGATGGTCGATGCCCTCAACAAGTAATGTTTGAACTCGAACTTCTGGCTCCGGCCAGGAATGCAGATATCGGCATCGCGGCAATAGGCTGCGGTGCCGATGCTGTGTATATTGCCGGGCCGGGGTTCGGAGCAAGACAAGCCGCCGGCAACAGCATAGACGATATCAGGCGGCTCTGCGAATATGCCCACCGTTTCGGCGCGAGGATATTCATAACCCTGAACACCATACTGTATGATTCCGAGCTGGAAGAGGCATACAGGATGATGCTGGATGTCCAGGATGCCGGTGCCGATGCCTTCATCGTGCAGGACCTCGCCGTCCTTGCCCTTGCCGACGGAGGCCCCGACGGAAAGGGCCGCAAGGTCACGATTCCGATGCATGCATCTACGCAGTGTGCCATCCGCACTCCGGAGGCCGCATCCTTCTACGAAAGCCTCGGCTTCAGCCGTCTGGTACTCGAGAGGCAGCTTTCCCTGGACGACATCCGCAAGATCAGGAAATCCGTCTCGGCCGAGCTTGAGTTCTTTGTTCATGGAGCTCTCTGCGTATGCTACAGTGGCCAGTGCTACCTCTCCGAGAACATCTCCGGAAGGAGCGCGAACAGGGGAGCCTGCATCCAGGCCTGCCGCTCCCGCTATGACCTTGTGGACGCCTCCGGCAAGGTCCTCGTGCGCAACAAGGCCCTGCTTTCGCTTAAGGACTACAACCTGCTGGACAGAATAGGCGAACTCGCCGAGGCAGGCATCTGTTCCTTCAAGATCGAAGGCCGGCTCAAGAACATATCCTATGTGCGTAACGTAGTGAGGGAGTATTCCATGGCCCTCGACAGGCTGGTCGCAGCCAATCCGGACCGATTCCGCCGCTCCTCTTTCGGCAAGGTGGAGAAGGGCTTCGTCCCGGATCCTGCCAAGACTTTCAACAGGGGCTATACCTCCCTTTTCATCGACGGGAAACGCGGGGCTTGGGCTTCGATGGACACGCCTAAGAGCATGGGCGAGGAAATCGGCACCGTGGCTTCAGTAAGGCAGCGCGGACGCGACTCCATGGAGATCCGTATCACCCCTGCCACCGACGGGCCGCTCAGGCTCTCCAACGGCGACGGATTCGCCTTCGCTACCTCCGGCTCGATAGTCGGCTTCCGCGGCGACGTGTGCTCCGGAAACACCATTTCCTGCCGTCCTGTCAAGGAGATCCGTCCGGGTATGAAACTCTTCCGCAACATCAGTGTCGAATTTGAGAAGATTCTCGACCGCCAGCCTTGCGAAAGACTGGTAGGAGCAGATGTCTCCCTCAGCCTGACCATGGATTCCATGACCGCCACCGCGACCACGGAAGACGGCCGCAGCGTAACTGCAAGGGTGAAAGTCAATGCTTCTCCGGCCACCGACGAGGCCCGCATGATATCGATGTTCATCGGACAGATAGGCAAGAAAGCATCTGATTATCGCTTCACCCTGGAATCGTCGGCAATCTCGGCACCGGACGGTCTTCCCCATGTACCGGCGTCAGCCATAAATGAACTTCGCCGTTCCCTCGCCGAGGCTCTGGACGCGATTCCATGCAACCGAATCGCCATGGCTCCTGCCGTACGTTCTGCCGTCCCTGATGTTAAGGCAGTCAGGACCGTGATGGACGGTGATACTCTTACATACAAGGCGAATGTCTCCAACGCCCTTTCCGAACGGATGTACCGTGGATCAGGCGCCGGAAACATAGAGCCGGCTTATGAACTCGCCCACCAGAATGAAGCCGAGCTTATGCGCTCGAAGTATTGTATCCGCCATGAGCTTGGTCTCTGTTTGAAGACTCCTGCCGGAAAGGGCGTAAAAGGCCCTCTCTACCTGATGAACAACGGTCGCCGCCTGCAGCTGGGCTTCGATTGCGCAACCTGCGAGATGACAGTCTTTTCGGCCGACTGATCCCTATCTCTCCACAATCTCCAAAGTCAGCCCTATGTCTCCGAACCTCGAAGACAGTCCGCTGTATTTCTCGATGAACGGCGAAGACAGATGTCCTCTCCAGACAATGTCGTCGCGGCTGTTGTACGGGATATTGAGAAGGATTCCGTAGGTCTTGGAGTTGACCTTGACCTCAGCCTCTGTCTTCCAGGAAGTCCTCGTCCCTCCGTCGTCCTCGGTCACCATGAATGCGCAGTTCTCCAGCTGGGAAGTCCAGTTCGAAATCAGCACTGCGTTGAAAGGTACCGGCTCCCCCTTCTGGTGTCTCTTCACTGCGATCATGAAGTCCGTGATGAGCGGCTTGTATATCAGCAGCTCAGCCTCAGTGGAAGCCGTGAAATCATCCAGCGACCCCATCTTGACGAAAAACTCCGAGCCGCCGGCGAACCATGTGTCATAGTTGCGGTACATCGTGAAATCTTTCAGTATCAGGGTCCGCAGCCTGGTCTCTCCGCCTTTGACCTCGATCCCTCCGCCGACCGTTCCCCATTCGGGGTCCTCCCTTCGCAGCACTGCCAGGCTGGAATACCCACTGTCGTCGTTTCGGTTCACCACCCACACCGGGTGCTTCTCCGCATAACTCTCATCAACCATCACCTCTTCCACCGACTTCACTCCCTTGGAATCGCGGCTTATCCTGTAGCCCACGTTGGACTCCGACCCGTCTCCCGGATCGAACGTGATCACCGGGGCCGAGGTCCCGTCATAGTTCTCCGAGAACGGCCAGTATATCTGCAGTCCCGAGGCCGCGACAGCCTTCAGATACTCCCCGGCGCTCCCGAACTTCCTCATCGACGGCAACGTCTCCCCGGCCTTGGTGCCCGACGAAACATATTCCGAAATCATGTCCCTGAGGGGCCTGGAATATGATTTCATACCCTTGGTCCATGAGGCCTCCCCGACTCCGGTGCCGGGCACCGAGAGCAGGTCCTTCATCATGTACTCCTCGTCATATCCGTTCCCGGCCGACGAGGCTACCGCATCCCGGACCTCTCCGATCTGCTCCGGGCCGATGTCCAAGGCGGAAAGCAGCCTGGCTACTTCCTCCATAGGTACTGAGGAATCGTTTTCCGGAGCCAATTCTCCGTCATGGTCAACATGCTCGCATCCGAGCATCATCAGAAACGGAATCAAAAACAGATATCTTCTCATAGTCTTCTTTTTTTGCAAAGACCGCAATTTTTTCCTGATGCTCAATGCCTGCAAACGGGTAAGTCTGAAAGCCGCGCCGTACCCACCCGGGACCGTATTCCGGCCGTCGCTGGGACAGGGCTTTTCTGGAATTATACAAAAGAAAGCGACAAAAATACAATCGCAACCGCCTGATAATCAACAGATGAACTTTTATCCGTTTGCGGAATAGGACGCATTTTGTTACTTTTGCACAATACTTGCAGAGTATATAGCTGTAAGATTTAAAAAGATTGAAGATATGGAAAAAGATCCGATTCTTGAAAGAAGAGCACAGGAAGCTCAGGTAGCGAAGTCCAAGACTTTGCGTTCCATAATGATAATCCTTGCCGTGGTGGCTGCTATCCTCGCAGGCATTCTCGCCTACGTATGGATCCAGAAGTCGGCCCTGGTCAAAGACCTCGAAATCGAAAAGCAGGATCTAACGGAACAGATGGTTGCCCTCCAGCAGGACTATGCGACCCTTTCATCAGATTATGACAGCATAAACTCGCAGCTCGACACCTCCCGTGCCGAAGTCGCCGAGCTTATCGAAAGGATAAAGAAAACCGATGCTACCAACAGGACGAAAATGCGTCAGTATGAAAAGGAGCTCGGTACACTGAGAACCATAATGAAGAGCTACATCGTCCAGATCGACTCTCTCAACACTCTTAACCATAAGCTCACTGCTGACGCAGCTGCAGCCCGCAAGGAAGCGGCAGAGAGCAAGAGGCAGAACGAGGAGCTCAACCGTCAGGTCGAGGATCTCGCAGGCCAGGTCAAGGCCGGTTCCGTAATCAAGGCCAGAGGGCTCCGCATCGAGGCTTTCAACGGCTCCGACAAGAAGACCGACAGGAGCAGCAGGACAAGACGTCTCATGGCTTCTCTCAGCCTCGTGGAGAATGATCTCGCTACAAAGGGTCCTGTAAGGGTATTTATCCGCGTAAAGGATCCGGAGGGAATAATCCTCACTAATGCCAACAGGGAATCCTTCGAGTACAATGGAGAGACCATGATCGCCTCAGCATCCCGCGAGGTTGATTATGAGGGCAGCGAAGTAGATCTCAGCATCTATCTCAACGACATCCCGTCTTTCGAAAAGGGTACCTATACCGTCGAGGCATTTACGGAGCAGTCCTTCCTCGGCAAAGCTGAGCTTTATCTCAGATGATTTATATCCATATCCCTTTCTGCAGGAGTTTCTGCACCTACTGCGGCTTTTATTCTGAGGTCGCCGGAGAGGAGATGTTCAGGCCTTATGCCGACGCTGTCTGCAAGGAAGCGGAAGCCCGGGCTGACGAGATAAGGGATACGGTTGGAACGAATACTTTGTACATAGGAGGCGGCACCCCATCGGTGCTGCCCCTTTCTGTATTGTCCGCAATAGTCGGGGCCGTCCGCGCATTCGGACCGTTCAGCGAGTTCACCGTCGAGGTCAACCCTGAAGACATCGTCGAAAAGGGCCCGGAATATGTCTCCGGACTCATGGAACTCGGCGTCAACAGAATCAGCATGGGTGTACAGTCGTTTGACGACTGCGTCCTCAAATGGATGAACCGCCGACATGATTCAGCCCGCGCAGCCGAAGCCGTCAGGATCATACGCTCCGCCGGCATGGACAATCTCAGCATCGACCTGATCTTCGGGATTCCGTCCCTTCAGGGACAGTCCGAAGACTCGGCCGACGAAGTCTGGAAGAGCACGGTCAGGCAGGCGCTGGACCTGCATCCGGAGCATGTCTCCGCATATCAGCTGTCGGTCGAAGAGGGCAGCGCGCTGGAGTCCATGATAAAAAAAGGAAGGCTCTCCGAAGCGCCTGAGGAACTCTGCCGCAGGCAGTATGAATTCCTCTGCCGGGAACTCTCGTCAGCCGGATTCAGGCACTATGAGGTCTCGAATTTCGCCATCCCGGGCCATGAGGCCAGACACAACTCGGCTTACTGGCGCAGAGTACCATACGTGGGGCTCGGAGCCGGGGCCCATTCTCTCAGGGGGACGGACATCCGGAGCTGGAATTCCGACACTATCCCTTCATATGAACCTTCGTCCGAGAAACTCTCGGATGAGGATATCCGCGTCGAGAAGATAATGCTCGGGTTGAGGACGGACGTCGGGGCGGACGCTGCTTTTCTGCAGGAGTCCGCTGCTCCGGGCAGTGTTTCCCGACTGCTGGACGAAGGTGCGCTGGAGCGCGTCGGAGACAGGCTGAGGATACCTGAAGACAGGATGTTTGTATCGGATGAGATCATCCGGGAATTGCTATAGAGATATGGAAAAACTAAGAAAGTTGATGGAGGCCAGAGGCTGGGACGCCGTAATCGTCAAGGGCAGCGATCCTCATGGCAGCGAGTATTTCGCTCCGCGCTGGGAGCAGGTACGCCGCATCAGCGGTTTCACCGGAGAGGGCGACCTCGTGGTGACAAGGGATGCTGCCGGAATATGGACTGACTCCCGTTATTTCATTCTCGCAGGACGGGAGCTCGAAGGTACCGGGATCGACCTGCACAAGACTCGGGTTCCCGGAGCCGTGATGATTCCCCAGTGGCTTGCTGAGCGATTCTGCGACAGGGAGGGGACTGTCGTCATCGCGGTAGACGGTCTCTGCCAGGATGCCATGTCCATAAAAGAAATCTCCGAGGCTTTCGCCAGGGCCGGCCATGACGGCGACGAAGACGGTCTCAGAATAGTTGACTGTCCGGACCTGCCGGATGAGGTCTGGGAGGGAAGGCCTGCGATTCCGTCCGAACCTGTGATCACTCTTGGAGAGGACATTACCGGAGAGTCCCGCGAGGACAAGATCCTGTGGCTGAGGAATTTCCTGATTGACAGCGGATGCGATGCAATACTTGTTTCGGCGCTCGACGAGATAGCCTGGCTGCTTAATGTACGCGGTTCGGATATCCCGTACAACCCGCTGGTGATTTCATATCTTGTGGTCAGTCTCGACAGTGTCGACTGGTATGTGACCAAGGGCCGCCATCTGGACGAAGAGACCCGCGACAGCTTTGAAGAGCTCCGCTCCGAGGGCATCGGAATCCATGGCTATGACGAGATCGATCCGGCCCTGTCGGCAATTGTCGGCGACGGTGGCCGTCTGTATGTTGATGAGGCGACTCTGAATTACCATCTCTACAGCTTGCTGGAGGGCGATTTCCTTGTGCCCGGCCCGTCTCCGGTGCCGCTGCGCAAGGCCGTCAAGAATGAGACCGAAATCTCCGGAATCCGGGAGGCCCATCTCGAGGACGGACTCGCCGTCGAGCATTTCCTATACTGGCTGGACCAGCGCATGTCTCTCGGGGACATGATTACCGAGCGCGACGCTTCCGAGATGCTGCATGCCCTCAGGGCTGACATTCCCGGCTTCAGGGGCGAGAGTTTCGAGACCATCTCAGCCTACGGCGAGGGAGCTGCTCTGCCTCATTATGTGACTCCAGAGGACGAACCGCCGGTACTGCAGCCCCACGGGCTCTATCTATGCGACTCGGGAGCGCACTACCTGTTCGGGACTACCGACGTGACCCGCACCGTCCCTCTGGGCCCGTGCACCGAACTGGAGTGCGAAGACTATACTCTGGTATTGAAGGGTCATATTGACCTGGCTATGGCTATTTTCCCTGCCGGGACATGCGGGGCCCATCTCGACATTCTGGCTAGGAATCCGCTCTGGCAGGCCCGCAGGAACTTCGGCCACGGGACCGGTCATGGAGTCGGCCATTATCTGAACGTGCATGAGGGGCCGCAGTCGCTGCGCCAGAACCTGAGCAACGTGGCCTTCCGGGCCGGGATGACAATCACGGATGAACCCGGAATCTACCGCGAGGGGAGTCATGGCGTACGCCACGAGAGCCTGCTGCTGGTCGTCGATGCCGGGAAGAATGATTTCGGCTCATGGCTTCGCTTCGAGAACATGACTCTCTGCCATATAGAGACGTCGATACTTATGACTGGGCTCATGACAAAAGAGGAGATCCAGTGGCTGAACGACTATAACTGCAGGGTGTACGAAACCCTCGCCCCGAGGCTTGAGCCTGAGGTTGCGGAGTGGCTTGAAGCCAAGACTGCCCCGATTGCCTACTGACGGTTCAGGTAGTCCCGGATTCTTTGGATGATGGTGAGGATTAGCGTATCGCCGCCTGTCCTGCGGAGACCGCTCATGAACATGTTGAGAGGGGAATATGTCTCCTTGAGCCCGGAAATCCTGTATGAGATTTCCTCTTCTTTGCGGATCAGGCTGTCCCGTACGTCTTCCTGCTTCTTCTCGAGCTCTCCGAGGGAGGATACCTTGCCGAGGTCTTCCATCATGCCGATGAAGCTGCTGACGAACAGCTTCTTACGGAGCAGGTAGACTATGATTCCGACGAGCGCGAATCCGCCTGCGACGATGAATGCTCCTGCAGCATAGTTGTCCATGGCCTGTCCTATGAGCAGTATCAGCCCTATTGCGAGGGCAAACAGCACTACCGAGCACAGGAACAGCACCAAGATCATCGAGAGCAGCTTCCCGAGACTGAATGAGAGTCCTTTGACGAGGCGCAGCTTGACGTCTTCGACCTTGAGGTCTACATAGTCTTTTGCGCTTCTGCCGAGGTCTTCGACAGGTTTGGTAAATTCACCCATATTCTATTCTTCAGATGTTTTCTTTGGAGATTTCGTCGTTTTCTTTGCAGTCTTCCTTGCAGGAGCCTTGGCCTTCTTTACCGGCGCAGCTCCGTCGGTATTCTCTTTGATGCGGCTCTCTATCTTGTCGAGCTGGCCCATGATCCTGGCCTTGGCCTCTTCCCGGATGTCTTCGCTATTTTCCGTAATGGTTTTCTTAAGGTTGGCAAGTCTCTTCCTTGTCTTCTCTCCCTTGTCCGGGGCGAAAAGTACCCCGAGGGTCAGTCCCGCTGCCGCTCCGGCAAGAAGGGCCAGAATGGATTTTCCTTTCATAGCATCGTAAGTTTAAATACCTGGTCCAAAGATAGTAATTTTCGGGCCATTTCCGAAAAAGACTTTTCTTTGTAAAAATTTGTAAGTATTTTTGAGAAAGAATAACATTATACGACTAATATAAAAATTCAATACTTGACAATGAGACAGAAAAAATTCATTCTCCCCGAAAGCGAGATTCCTACGCAGTGGTTCAACATCCAGGCTATAATGCCTAACAAGCCGCTCCCCATCCTCAACCCGGCTACCCGCGAACCTCTGAAAGCGGAGGACCTCTACCCGATTTTCTGCGAGGAATGCGCCAACCAGGAGCTCGACCAGACCCATGAATGGATAGACATTCCGGAGCCTGTCCGCGAGCAGTACACTTATTACCGCAGCACCCCTCTCGTGCGTGCGTATGAGCTCGAGGCAGCCCTCGGCACCCCTGCCCATATCTATTTCAAGAACGAGAGCGTGAGCCCTGCAGGGTCCCACAAGCTTAATTCCGCCCTTGCGCAGGCATACTACGCCAAGAAGCAGGGCATTACAAATATCACTACCGAGACAGGTGCCGGACAGTGGGGCGGAGCCCTTTCCTATGCTGCCAAGAAGTTCGGGCTGGAGTGCGCTGTCTATATGGTCAAGATCAGCTATCAGCAGAAGCCTTACAGACGCTCGATAATGCAGACCTTCGGGGCTGCGATCACTCCTTCCCCTTCGATGTCCACCCGTGCCGGAAAGGATATCATCACCAAGAATCCTAATGACAACGGTTCCCTCGGCTGTGCTATCTCCGAGGCCATCGAGCTCGCAGTGACCACCCCTAATTGCAAATACACTCTCGGTTCCGTGCTGAACCATGTCTGTCTGCACCAGACCGTGATCGGTCTTGAGGCTGAGAAACAGATGGCGATGGCCGGAGAGTATCCTGACATCGTGATCGGATGCTTCGGCGGAGGTTCCAATTTCTGCGGAATCTCTTTCCCGTTCATGCGCCACAATATCCAGGACGGCAAGAAGACCCGCTTCATCGCTGCCGAGCCTGCAGCCTGTCCTAAGCTGACCAAGGGTAAGTTCGAGTATGACTTCGGAGACGAGGCCGGACTGACTCCGCTTCTCCCTATGTATACTCTGGGTCATGGTTTCAAGCCTGCAAATATCCACGCCGGCGGTCTCCGATACCATGGTGCCGGAGTAATTCTCTCCCAGCTCATGAAGGACGGTTTCATGGAGGCGGTCGACATCAAGCAGACCGAAAGCTTCAAGGCCGGAGTGCTTTTCGCCCGCACGGAGGGCATCATCCCTGCTCCTGAGTCCTGCCATGCCATCGCCGCCACCGTACGCGAGGCCCTCAAGTGTAAGGAGACCGGCGAAGCCAAGACAATCCTCTTCAACCTCTCAGGCCATGGTTTCGTGGACATGAGCGCCTATGACCAGTATTTCGAGGGCAACCTCCAGGACTTCGAGATCTCAGACGAAGAAATCGCCCGCTTCATCAAAGACGCGGACGATCTCAATAAATAGTCTTTACGGACATATACGATGAAGGCGGCCGGAGGGCCGCCTTTTGTTATCTCTTGGGCTCCGGATGAGCGTCGAAGTCCCGGAAGTCGTAGTAATAGACATTTAGCGAATCCAGATACTTGTATTCGTTCTCCAGCCTCTTCAGGAAGTCGTCGTAGTCAAGATTCTCCTGCGAGGTCCACGCCTTTTCGGCGATGGCTATGAGCCTTGGGAAGACCATGTAGCCGAGTCTCTCGCGAGTGCGGACCCTTTCTGTCCAGAGGTTGGCCTGGATTCCGATTACATGCTGGTCATCGGCCAGCTTATATCCATATATCTCATTCATCTCGTTGCTCCGCTGTTCCCATGCCAGGTGTCCTTCCTTGCATCGGATATCCTGTATGTAGTCGAGGTAGAACGGGTCCCATGGCGAGATGATGGTCCTGTAGCCGTTTTCCAGAGTCTTTTCCAGGGATTCAGGATGGTCGGCGCGCCACCAGTGGATGATGGTCCTGTCCTTGTCCATGCCGCTGCCGATCACGTCGTCCCATGCTATGGCCACCTTTCCGGTTCCGGATACGATATCTGAAAGCCGTCGCTCGAAATACTTCTGGATGTCATTGTATGAGGCTATTCCGTTCTTCTCCATGAATGCGTTCATGTCGGGATGCTCTCTCCATCCCTGAGTCGAGACCTCGTCGCCTCCGATATGAATGTAACGGCCCGGGAATAGGTCTGCGAGTTCCTTGATTATGGTGCCGAGCACCACATAGAGATTTTCGTCAGCAGGGTTGACCGTGCGCTGTCCGGCGGCAAGCTCCGGGAAAGTCCTGGTAAACGCCGTGGCGTGTCCCGGCATGTCGATCTCAGGGATGATCTCTATGTGTCTCTCCGCCGCGTAGGCGACGATCTCGCGGATGTCATCCTGGGTATAGTACCTTGCTGGAGCGTTCGGGTCGGAATAGCATCCTATGCCGCCGACCGTGCACAGCTCCGGATAAGCCTTTATCTCGACTCTCCAGCCCTGGTCGTCCGAAAGATGCCAGTGGAACTTGTTCAGCTTGTAACGTGCCATGAGGTCCAGGATTTCCTTTACCTGGTCCTTTCCGAAGAAGTGGCGGGACTCGTCAAGCATGAAGCCTCTCCACTCGTAGCGGGGGGCGTCCTTTATGACTCCGCAGTACATCACGTCTGCTTCTGCAAGCTGCTTCAGTGTCTGCTGCGCATAGAACCTGCCGGCATCGTCCGAAGACTTGACGACAATCCTGTTTTTCTTTATCTGGATTTCATATGCCTCTGCAGGAAGGTTCTTCTCCTCTACATACTTGACCCTTTCGATGTTCTTCTTGTTGAATGTCTTTCCTGTCATTTCCGCGGACTGCGGAGCCGGGATTACCGGGACGCCTGCTGAAAGAGAGGCGCCTGCACATAGTGAAAGGATGCCGGAGGCAATGGCTGAAATCAAAGAAAATCTCATGACAAATCGCTAATATGTTCCAAATATATAAAATCTTGCGTAACTAAGCGTCGCATTATAAAAAGCTGGCTGGAATCGGATGTTTCCAGCCAGCCTCCTATCGTATAAACTAACAAACTACATTCAATATAGTCTATTGAATTCTGTTAATAGCCCCAGAGTACAAGTTCCTGGCAGTCAAGACCGCCGCTGGCTTCAGTGATGACCATCATGATGTAGCGGGTCTTGGCCGGGTCAAGTGATATGCTTACATTCTGGGCGCCGCCCGTGAACTTAAGCGTTCCGAGATAGGTGACGTCGGATGCCTCATAGTTCAGAATGCTCTGGTTCAGTGTGTATGTGCAGTCGTCGAGAGCATAGACTTCAACGGCCTTCATGTTGTATCTGCCGTCGGACCTTGTCCAGAACTCGATGCCGCCCATGCCGAATTCTTCCTGCATGTCGACGAGAAGCCAGTAAGGTGTGGAGAATGACGTGGCGCCATATCCGTTGTCACCGTTCCAGCCCCAGTTCTGCATCCAGGAGTGGGCTGCATTGGATACTCTGTCGTCGAATACGCCTGATACGGAGTAGTCTGCCAGAGGCCTCTTGTCCTGGGCTGTCTGCGGATGGAAAATGAATCCGCCGCCCGGCACTATGTTCTCAAGGAAGTTTCCTGAACGGCCGCCACCCTGCTTGTCGTCGAGAGGTGTGAGTCCGTATTCTGCAAGGCGAGTTCCAAGTTCGGTGCTTCCGTTTGATGCCTTGATGTCGATTCCGACATTGACGGAAGCTGTCTGCAGAGGGTTCTCGATAGGAATTTCCATTCCGTTGAGGACTGCGTTGCTGAACCTGACTGCATAGTTGAATGACTTGCCAGGAGCCCATTTCAGGCCTTCTGCAGGGATGGTGATGTTGTACTCAACCTTGTTTGTGCCGGCTGACATTGACTTCACATCCTCGTTCTCGATGACAGTTCCTTCAGGGAACTTGTCTGCGAATACATATTTTGCAGGTTTTGAATTGCCCTTCGTGGTGAAAAGCTCATCGACGTCTGCGGTTGCAAACTCTACGTCGTAGGTAAGTTCCCATGAATTCTCGAACGGAAGCTCTGCCGTGATGGTCATATTGCCGTCGAGAGTGAGCTCGGTGGACTTGATCCTGAGGGTGGCGTTGCTGAGGACAGGGGTGGCCATGTAATATCCGAGAGAGGTGGTATCCTTGACGGATGCTACCTTGACGTTGTCTGCTTCGAGTGCGAGAG
>JAFZTP010000155.1 GCA_017618815.1 Bacteroidales bacterium
ATCTGGCCTGACAGCTACAAGGAAAAAGCATCTGTATCCCTGGCCCTTGTTGAAAAGATTTCAAGTCTGGTCGCCGAGATCAAGACCAAGGTGACCGACATGGTAGAGGCGCGCAAGAAAGCCAACGTGCTCGGAAGCGAGTATGAAAAGGCCGTCGCCTACCATGATATCGCGGAAAGCCTCGCCGGCATACGCAAGCCGATCGACAAGCTCGAAGAAGTCGTCGACAACGATATGTGGCCGCTTCCTAAGTACCGTGAACTTCTTTTCATAAACTAAAGGACGATAATGGGACAGAACAAAGATCTTTATGACCAGGCGTATGAGCATGATGCCTGCGGTGTGGGACTGCTGGCCGACCTGAACGGCAACAAAACCCACCAGCTTGTTGCAGACGCCCTTACGATGCTGGAAAACATGAGACATCGTGGTGCCGAAGGTGCCGACTCCAGGACTGGAGACGGCGCCGGCATCATGGTACAGATACCGCATGAATTCATATTGCTGAATGGAATACCGGTGCCGGAACGATCAAAGTACGGTACCGGTCTGGTGTTTTTGCCCAAGGACGAAGAACTCGGCAGGAAATACCTGGAGATACTGAGCAAGGAGACCGAAAAAGAGGGGTTGGAACTGACCCATGTCAGGAACGTCCCGGTCAACAACAGTTCCCTCGGCGAGACCGCCCTGGCAAGCGAACCGGCCATCGTCCAGGTCTTCATCTCCGGAAAGGACAGCTATGACAACCTCGAGACCAGGCTCTATCGCATCCGCAAGCATGCAGAGCAGCAGATCACGGACAAGAACTTCTATGTCGTATCCCTCTCGAGCAGCGTCATAGTATATAAAGGAATGCTGACCTCGATGCAGTTGAGGGAGTATTTCACAGACCTTACTAATCCGTTCTTCACTTCGGGCATGGCCCTCGTCCACTCCCGTTTCAGCACGAATACGTTCCCGGCTTGGTCCCTCGCCCAGCCGTTCAGGATGATCGCGCACAATGGGGAGATCAACACCATCAGGGGCAACCGCGGCTGGATGGAAGCCAGGGAGAGCGTGCTCAGCTCGGCGGCTTTGGGGGACATCATGGATTACCATCCGATCCTCCAGCCGGAGATGAGCGACAGCGCGTCGTTCGACAATGTGATGGAGTTCTTCGTGCGCTCAGGCATGGAGCTCCCGCATGTGATGTCGATGATGATACCGGAATCATTCAACGAGAAGAATCCGATCGGCAACGACCTGAAAGCCTTCTATGAGTATCATTCCATATTGATGGAACCATGGGACGGCCCTGCCGCCATTCTCTTCTCCGATGGCCGCTACGTCGGGGGCATGCTGGACAGAAACGGTCTCCGCCCGTCAAGATATCTGATCACCGACAAGGGCCTGCTTATGATAGCGTCCGAGACAGGCCTGCTGCCCATCCCGGCTGAGTCCATCATCGAGAAGGGCACTCTCCAGCCGGGCAAGATCTTAATGGCGGATACCCGTACAGGACAGATCTTCCGCAATGAGGAGATCAAGCAGAAACTCGCCGACGCCCATGATTATGAAAGATGGCTGGCCACCAACCGTATCGAGCTCGCGAAGCTGCGCAGCGGCCGAAAGACAGAGGCTGCCGTCGATGACATGGACCGGAAACTGAGGGCTTTCGACTACACCAAGGAAGACATTGACCGTATAATAATCCCGATGTGCCAGACTGGGGCCGAGCCGGTTTCCTCCATGGGAAACGATACCAGGCTCGCCGCCCTTACCGAGAGGCCTCAGCTCCTGTTCAATTATTTCAGGCAGCAGTTCGCGCAGGTCACCAACCCTTCGATCGACCCGATCAGGGAGGACCTGGTCATGTCCCTTACTGAGTATATCGGAGCAGTCGGGATGAACATACTCACTCCTGATGAGAGCCATTGCAAGATGGTCCGTCTCCCCCAGCCAGTCCTTACGAATGACGAACTGGACATGCTGTGCCACATCCGCTACAAGGGCTTCAACACGGAGGTCCTGCCGCTGCTGTTCGACAAGAACTCAGGAGAAGCCGGCCTGGAGAAGGCCCTGGACGAGCTCTGCCGCGAGGCCGAGGCATCTGTGGACAAGGGTATCAACTATATAGTGCTGAGCGACAGGGGCATCGATGAGAATCATGCCGTCATTCCGTCCCTGCTTGCGGTAAGCGCCATCCACCAGCATCTCGTAAGGGTCAGGAAACGTGTCCAGACGGCCCTGATCGTCGAGAGCGGCGAGATCCGCGAGACTATGCATGCGGCCCTGCTGCTCGGCTATGGAGCCAGCGCCGTCAACCCGTACATGGCATTCGCGATCATAGACGACCTCGTCAAGAAGGCCGAACTGCAGCTGGACTTCAAGACCGCCCGGGACAACTATATAAAAGCGGTGGACAAGGGCCTGAAGAAGATACTCAGCAAGATGGGCATATGTACCATACGTTCATACCGTGGCGCGAGACTGTTCGAAGCCGTCGGCCTCGGAGAGGAACTGCTTTCAAGATACTTCGGCAACAACACCTCCACCGTCGGCGGAATCGGCCTGTCCTGGATTGCGAAGGATGCGGTCAGGATGCACGAAAAGGGCTACGGCGGAGTAGTCGAGGACCCGCTTCCGAATGTCGGAAGATATGCCTATCGCAAGGGCGGAGTAGGCCACTCATGGACTCCTCAGGCAATTGTCGCCCTGCAGAAGGCCACCAGGGAGGGCGATTACGCCAAATACAAGGAATTCACCGGGATGGTCAACCAGAAGGACCCTATTTTCCTGAGGGACTTCTTCTCATTCCCGCACAACCCGATTCCGATCGAGGAGGTGGAACCGGCTTCAGAGATAGTGAAACGCTTCGTCGGAGCCGCCATGTCCTTCGGCGCCATCAGCAACGAGGCTCATGAGGCCATCGCCGTCGCGCTCAACAGCATCGGGGCCAGGAGCAACACCGGAGAGGGAGGCGAGCGCAGGGAAAGATACCATGGCAAGAGGGACGGAGTCTCCCTGAACAGTGCCGTCAAGCAGGTGGCTTCCGGCCGTTTCGGAGTGACCGCCGAGTATCTGGTAAATGCCAGCGAAATCCAGATCAAGGTAGCCCAGGGTGCCAAGCCGGGAGAAGGCGGACAGCTGCCGGGCTACAAGGTGAACGAGATAATCGCGAAGACCAGGCATGCCATCCAGGGAATATCCCTGATATCTCCTCCGCCGCACCATGATATATATTCGATCGAAGACCTGGCCCAGCTCATATACGACCTCAAGAACGTCAATCCGCAGGCCCGCATCAGTGTCAAGCTCGTTGCGGAGAGCGGTGTCGGAACTGTCGCCGCCGGAGTCGCCAAGGCCAAGGCGGACATAGTGGTCATCTCGGGAGCCGAGGGCGGCACCGGAGCGTCTCCGCTTTCTTCCATCATGTATGCCGGACTGCCTCCGGAGCTCGGAGTTGCAGAGACCCAGCAGGCCCTGAAGAGGAACGGGCTCAGGAGCCGCATCTTCATCCAGACCGACGGCCAGCTGAAGACCGGCCGCGATGTCATTTCCATGGCGCTTCTCGGAGCTGATGAATATGCATTCGGAACTGTGATGCTGGTCGTGCTTGGCTGTGCGTTGCTGCGCAAATGCCACTTCAACTCATGTCCTATGGGAGTAGCCACCCAGAATCCGGAGCTGCTGAAGCGATACCGCGGTTGCAGCGCCTTCCTGGTGAACTACTTCAACTTCCTTGCGGAGGATGTCCGGGAATATCTGGCCGATATGGGCTTCAGGAAGCTCGAGGACATCATCGGACGCACCGACCTGATCAGCATCGACAAGGAGAGGACAAACGCCAAGACGGCATCCATGGACTTCTCGCGGCTGCTCGCATTCAACGGGGACGGACCTTGCCACGGAGAGCTCGGAGAGCTCAGCACGGTCGGGGAAGTGCTCGACTATGAGATACTGGATTCAGCCCAGAGGGCCATCGAGAAGAGGACGCCGATTACCCTATCATACCAGATCAGCAACACTGACAGGGCTGTCGGCGCCATGCTTTCCGGTCATGTCGCCAGACGCTTCGGAGAGGACGGCCTGCCATACGGTTCTGTCAACATACTGTTCAGAGGCTCTGCGGGACAGAGTTTCGGAGCATTCCTGATGAAGGGCATCAGCTTCTGTCTCGAAGGCGAAGCCAACGACTATCTCGGAAAGGGTCTTTCGGGAGGAAGCATCGTCGTCAAGCCGGACAGGAATGCCAACATCGATGCCTCCAGGAACACGATTGCCGGCAATACCATCCTCTATGGAGCCACATCCGGAGAATTGTTCATGAACGGACGCGCAGGAGAGCGTTTTGCCGTCCGCAACTCCGGAGCGATCGCCGTCGTGGAGGGTACGGGAGACCATTGCTGCGAATACATGACCGGAGGCAGGGTGGTTGTCCTTGGCCCGACAGGCCGCAACTTCGCCGCCGGTATGTCCGGGGGACTCGCCTATGTCTGGGATCCTGACCATAACTTCGACTATTTCTGCAACATGGAGATGATCGAGCTCGGTCTGCTTGAGGAGAAGGCGCGCGAAGAGGAGCTTCGCCTGCTCATCAGGAGACACCACGAGCTTACCGGATCCGAGCTTGCCGGGAAGATGCTAAGTGACTGGGACAGCTATGCCAAGGACTTCATCCAAGTTACCCCGATCGAGTACAAGAGGGTGCTTCACGAGGAAGAGCTTCGCAGGCTCGACGAGAGGATAAAGAACGTCCAGGTGGATTATTGACGTCCACATCATCAACTTGATTTTTTCGCATTTTGCGAATATGAAATTCGCAAAATGCGATTGAATCGTTTTATGTAGCCGCTACATTTGCAGATAATCCAACCGGAATAGCACATACTTTAACCAATTATTCATAAGATGGAAAAAACTATCTGCAAAATCACCGCCCTGTCGGCCCTGATGGCGTTGACGTTATCAGGCTATGCCGCAGAAACTCCCGTATCGGGGAGCATCTCTATTTCCGCAGAGCAGAGCAATGCTGTTACCGTAAGAGGTAAAGTAGTAGATTCCAAAGGCGAACCCCTTCCGGGTGCCACAGTCCGCGTTGCTAGGACATCGAACGGTGTCTCAACCGACGCTGACGGCAACTTTGAAATCGAGGCTCTCGTAGGCGCTTCTCTCCAGGTCGATTTTATCGGCTATGTTTCCCAGACCGTGGCTGCCAGCCCTTCTTTCATGACCATCACTCTCCTTGAGGACACCGAATTCCTCGACGAAGTCGTGGTTGTCGGATACGGCGTCCAGAAGAAGAAACTCGTCACCGGTTCCACCATCAACATCGATGGCGACCTCATCCAGAAGCAGAACACTACCAACGCCATCGGTTCGCTCTACAGCTCCGTGCCCGGCGTATCTATCACCCAGGAGAACGGCCAGCCATGGTCTGATTACAGTGTCGTCATCCGTGGTCTCAACACTCTCGGCAGTTCGGCGCCTCTCTATGTCATCGACGGAATTGCCGGAGGATCCCTCAGCAGCCTCAACCCTTCCGACATCGAGTCTATCGATATCCTGAAGGATGCGGCTTCGGCAGCGATCTACGGAGCCCGCGCGGCTTCAGGCGTCGTTCTGGTCACTACCCGCCAGGGTAAGGCCGGTCGCGTTAGCATAAACTATGATGCCTATTATGGCATACAGAAGCCTCATTTCAACGGAGTTTCTGCAGTGGGCGCGTCCGAGTACATGGACCTCGTGGATGCGGCTTTCCGTTCCAACGGATCTCTCGCCGAAGGCGCCCATCATTTTGACTTGGAGGCTTTGATGCCTGTCCAGTATGCCAAGATGAAAGCCGGCACATGGGACGGTACCAACTGGCTCAAGGAGATGGTCAACAAGAATGCCCCTACCTACAACCAGGCTGTTTCCATAAATGGAGGAAATGACATCGCCAGATTCTCGTTCGGATTCTCCAACTCCGGGACCGAAGGAACTCTCGGCCATCCTCAGCCTACATATTATAAGAGGACGACCGTCCGCATGAACTCGGAAATCACCCTTCTCCGCAACAGGCTGGGAAAGGATATCCTCAAGTTCGGAGAGAACGCGACCTTCTCCATCTATGATTCCAGGGGAGTCAGCACAGGAAACATCTACGACAATACCATCCACAAGGCGTTGGTCTATACTCCGTTCCTTCCTGCATATGACGATGACGGATCATACTATACTTACCAGGACCAGCTGAGAGACGGATGGAACGCCATCGACGGAGCGTACAACCTTATCGAGCAGGCCTCCTACGGAAAAAGGGAAGGCCGCAAGTATCGCCTTCAGTCCAACGTATATCTGGACTTTATCCCTCATCAGGACTGGAAGGTCCGCGCAGTCTATGGCTACCGCTATTACAACAGCGCTTCCCGTAAATACACCCCTGCATACCAGCTTGCCGGAACCGAACTCAACGAGTTCGACAAGGTAGAGCAGGAATCGTCTCTCAGCAATACCCAGACTTTCGAGGCTACCGCATCATGGGGACATACCTATGGCGACCATCATGTAGACGCCCTCGTCGGAGGTTCCCTCGAATCGACAAGATGGGGAGTGGATGTCGGAGCGTGGAAGAAGAAGACTAAATTCGGTAAATGGGAGGCTGCCAATATCACCAACACCGAAAGCGACATCAATCCTGATATGGTGGATCTCTGGGGTGAGAACACGGTTCCTTACAACGACCTTGCATCTATTTTTGCCAGGGCAAACTACAACTATAAGGAAACCTACATGCTCACAGCCATCTTCAGATATGATGGTTCCAAGAACTTTGCAAAAGGACACCGCTGGGGTGCTTTCCCTTCTGTATCAGCAGGATGGATAATGAGCAACGAGCCTTGGATGGCTCCTGCCAAGAACTGGCTCGACATGCTTAAGGTCAGGGCTAGCTGGGGCCAGAACGGTAACTGCGACATCGATAACTTCAAGTATCTTGCTACCGTGTCCCTCGATGCTCCGTATGACTTTACCGCTGACGGATATTCGCTCAGCACAGGAGCATATCCTGATATCATCCCTAATCCATCGCTCACATGGGAGACAACGGAACAGACAGACCTCGGCATTGATGCCAGGATGTTCGGCGACCGCCTCGGAGTCATCCTCGACCTCTATCGCAAGGATACCAAAGACTGGCTCGTGGATGCCCCTGCCCTCAAGTCTTACGGTACCGGATCACCAATCATCAACGGCGGTTCAGTGCGTAATCAGGGTATCGAGATCGGACTTACCTGGAACGACCACAAAGGCGATTTTAACTACAGCATAGGCCTTAACGCTTCATACAACAAGAACAAGGTTCTCTATATTGACAACGAAGACGGCATCCTCCATGGCGACGAAAACGTGATCGCCCAGAACATCAGCGCATACAACACCTATGAGGCCAAGCCGGGAATGCCTATCGGATACTTCTGCGGTATCGCCAGCGAAGGTATCTTCCAGAACCAGGCCCAGATCGACAAGTACAGAGACGCAGGATATGCATTCGTGGGCGGATATGACGCAGCCCAGCCGGGAGACGTGATCTGGATCGACCAGAACGGCGACGGTGTGTACGATGTCCACGACGTAGTCAAGATCGGCGACCCTCATCCTGACTGGAACGTAGGCCTCAACCTCAACTTCGAGTGGAAGGGCTTTGACCTCTCAGTATCGGGATCCGGCGCATTCGGCCAGCAGATACTGCAGAGTTACCGCAACTTCGCGGGCTCCGACCTCGAGAACTACACCAACGTATTCGTCAAGAAGCTCTGGACCGGAGAAGGCAGCACCAACTCCTTCCCGAGATTCTCTTATGGAAAGAACAATAACTTCTATATCAACGGCTATGTGGGAGATATCTGGGCGCAGAACGGCGACTATTTCAAGATCCGCAACATTACTTTCGGATATGATTTCAAGAAGCTCTTCAAGGCCATTCCTTTCTCTTCTCTCAGACTTTACGTAACCGGGCAGAACCTGATCACCTTCACGGGATACGACGGTATGGATCCTGAGGTCGGCTATGGCCACGGTGACGCATGGACTTCAGGTATCGATATCGGCTACTACCCAAGCCCTAAGGTTTACATGGCCGGTGTCAGCATCAAATTCTAAAACAGAGGAGATACAGAAATGAAAAAGATATCAATTATATTTTTGACCGCGATCCTGGCCCTTCAGGGTTGTGACAGTCTGCTGGACACCACCAATTACAGCAAATATGACACATCATCGTTTCCGACTTCTCAGACAGATGCGGAGCGAATGGTTACCGGCATTTACAACAGACTCAACTGGATCTACAGGGAGCCGGAAGAGTCTCCGCTTTTCGTGAATGACCTCGCTTCCGACGACATGTTCGGCGGCGGCTCTACTTCCAACACCGGAGCCCAGGGCCTCGACCGTCTCATGTGGGACGAAGGCGAAGGTTTCGCAAATGCTTGGGAGTATCTCTATCAGGGAGTCTTCAGGGCCAACTATGCGATTGAAGAAATCCCCGGCATGGACGACAATCTTTTCGACAATGTAGATACCAAGAACTACCTCCTCGGTCAGGCATATTTCCTCCGTGCCTGGTACAACTGGGAGCTTGCCGACCTGTTCGAGACATTCCCTCTGCTGACCGCGACCGCGCCGGTCAACAACCCTCGTACCGATTCCGAAACCATATTCAATACCATCGCTGACGACCTGGTGAAGTCTATTGACCTTATGTCGGACAAGCATAAGTTCGACAACAGTCCCGGCCGTGCCGGAAGGGCTACCAGATATGCGGCCGAGGCTCTTCTCGCCCGCATCTGGATGTTCTACACCGGATTCTATGGCAAGAGCGATCTCAACGGTATCAGCAAGAGCCAGATTATCACATGGCTCAAGGACTGTCGCGACAACTCCGGTTTCGGCCTCGAGGCTGACCCGAGAAACATCTGGCCATATGCCAACGATTTCTCAAGCGGAGTTGCCTTCAATACCGACTTCGGCACATATGCCAACAAGGAGGGACTCCACTGGGTGGGCAACCATTCAAAGGAGACCGTCTGGGCATCCCACTTCTCCATGGTCGACAGGAAGGAAGTCTGCTGGTTCCGCGTGGGCGAGTACTTCGCTCTCAGAAACCCTGGCTCTGCCGCCAACGAGAAATGCTATCCTTACGGCATCGGCTATACCAACGGTACGGTCAATCCTAAGATGGTAGAGGAATGGGTGTCCGATCCGGACTACGGCGTAGCCGACAAGCGTCTCTTCGGTTCCATCCTTTCAGTGGACAACGCTTCGGAGGTCTACAGCAACGGAACAGGCGGCTCATGGTGGCCTGCAGGCTACGAGACCGAGCTTCCTAACCACGACGGAAACGACTCCAAGGAGGTTGAGAAGACTCTCTTCCACAACAAGAAGTACACCGTCGTCACCGCTTATTCGGACAATACCAAGTCATCTCTTTACAACAACTTCTTCCACCATTTCCCTGGTGTGGACAACTCCAACCAGTATGGCCAGAGGGCTGATGCGATATACATCCGTTATGCTGACGTCCTCCTCATGCTCGACGAGCTTGAGCAGACTGTGACAGGCATGAACCAGCTCCGTCAGAGAGCAGGCCTCGCCCCTTACAGCGGATACACTCTCGAACGCCTCCAGAAGGAGCGCCGCTACGAGTTCGTATTCGAGGGACTCCGTTGGGACGACCTCCGCAGATGGTATCCTAAGGATGCCGCGAGGATCGTACAGGAGAACCAGCAGGGCGCATACGTAGAGTATCGCGGAAACAACGTTCCCGGCGGATATACCCAGATCCAGGGCAATGACATGGTTTCCCGTTACGAGAAGACAAGAGGTTTCTGGATGATTCCTCCTACGGAGATCACTCTGTCAAAGGATGTGCTCACCCAGACTCCTGGCTGGGAGAATGGCAATCAGGACAGCTGGTTCTTCAGCAACGGCCGTCTGCCATATCCTACCAAGTATTAGAAGCCGTAGTCAACAGCTTCAAAGTAGTTATAGTTTTGGAAAGGCCGGCTGCGGAGGGATCCGCGGCCGGTTTTTTATGGGCGTAGCTGTCCCTGTCCGTCGATCAGCCACTTGTAGGTGGTCATCTCGCGGAGTCCCATAGGACCTCTCGGACCGAGCTTCTGGGTGCTGATTCCGATCTCCGCGCCCAGTCCGAACTGGGCTCCGTCGGTAAAGCTGGTAGGCGCATTGACATAGACGCATGCCGCGTCCACCTCGGACTGGAACTTGCGGGCGCTTTCTTCATTCTCGGTGATTATGCATTCGCTGTGGCCCGAGCCGAACTTGCCTATATGGGCGATAGCCTCGTCGAGCGAATCCACAGTCTTGAGAGCCATCTTGTATGCCATGAACTCAGTGCCGAAACTCTCCTCGGTGGCATGCTCGAGATTAGGATATCTGCCTTCCAGGGCCTTGTAGGCCCGTTCGTCTGCATAGATGACCACATCCTTGGCGGCCATCGGAGCGCAGAGCCCGGCAAGTTCCGGCAGCCTTGACGAATGGACGATAAGGCAGTCCAGGGCGTTGCATACGCTGACCCTGCGGGTCTTTGCGTTGCATACGATCGCGGCGCCCATGGCAAGGTCGCCGTCAGCGTCGAAATATGTGTTCACCACTCCGGCTCCGGTCTCGATCACCGGAATCTTTGCGGTATTTCTTACGAAGTCGATAAGCCTGCGTCCTCCGCGAGGTATGCATACGTCGATGTAGCCGACGGCCTCGAGCATCTCTCCCGTAGCCTCATGGGTGGACGGCAGCAGAGTAGCCACGGCCGGAGCGATTCCGAATGCGCTGAGCACCTCATGGATGACTCCGATGATGGCCTTGTTGGAAGATTCAGCATCCCTTCCTCCCTTCAGCACGCAGGCGTTTCCGCTCTTGAAGCAGAGCGAGAATACATCCGCAGTGACGTTAGGCCTTGCCTCGAAAACCACTCCGATGACTCCGAAAGGCACGCTGATTTTGCGAAGCCTCAGCCCGTTCTCGAGAGTCCTGTCTTCCAGGATCTTTCCCAGAGGAGACGGCAGGTCGGCCACCTGTCTCATGTCAGACGCGATGCCTTCGATCCTGGCGGGGGTGAGCTTCAGGCGGTCGTACAGAGGGTTCGCCGGGTCCATGCGGGAGAGGTCCTCCGCATTGGCCCTGAGTATGGTTTCCTGTTCCTTGACGAGCCTGTCGGCCACTGCCTTCAGTATTTCGTTCCTCTTTTCGTCGGAGACTCTATGGATATCTCCGGCACATGCCTTGACTTTGGCGAATGTCTCTGTAAGTGCCATTATTCCAGGTATAGATAATCGTAATGAACTATAGGTTTCATGTCATGGACGCCGATCCCGGCCCTGGCTTCCTCGACGCCATAGGCTGCCCTGCCGACTCCGATCGGCTTTCCGGACGCATCTGCGATGGTCACGATGTCGCCTTCCTCGAAGTCGCCGTCGACGGCGATGACTCCCACGGGCAGTATGCTGACGGCCTTGTCTCCGCGTACAGCCTTGACGGCCTTGTCGTTGAGGGTGATGGTTCCCTTCGAGAAGCTGTCGCTGTGGGCGATCCATTTCTTGATGGTCGAAACCTTCTCTTCAGCCGGCGTGAACTCGGTATGGACCGTAGATTCAGGATGCTGCAGAAGGTTGATGAGAATGTTGTCCTTTCGGCCGTTGGCGATTATGACCCTGATGCCTTCCGATGCCACTTTTCTGGCGATGCGGCATTTCGTGATCATGCCTCCGCGCCCGAATCCGCTCTTCTCGGCGGTGATGAATGACGCCAGGTCGTCTTCTTCTTTTATTACAGGGATGACTTTCGATTCCGGATCCTTGGGGGAGCCGTTGAATATCCCGTCGATGTTGCTGAGAATGATCAGGGTCGAAGCGTCCATCATCGAGGCGATCAGGCCCGAAAGCTCGTCGTTATCGGTGAACATCAGCTCCGTGAGGCTGGCGGTGTCATTCTCATTGACGATCGGGAGCACCCCGTTGTCAAGCATGACCTCCATGCAGCCGCGCTGGTTGAGATACTGGCTGCGCGACGAGAAGTTCTCCTTCATAGTCAGCACCTGGCCGATATGGATGCCGTACTCCCTGAACAGGGTATAGTAGCGGTTCATCAGGCGAACCTGGCCGACGGAGGAGAAAAGCTGTCTGCGGGCCACGCTGTCGAGGGTCTTGTCGGTCTTGAGCTCGTCCTTTCCGCTCGCCACGGCTCCGCTGGACACAAGTATTATCTCATGTCCTTTTTCCCTGAGGGCCGCGATCTGGTCGACGATTGCCGACATCCTGGTCACGTCGAGCCTCCCGTCGCTGCGGGTCAGCACGTTGCTTCCGACTTTTATTACTATCCTGTTCATTTTACCGATGCCTTAAGTCCGCGGATGACCGCATTTGTGAAGCCTGCCTCCTCCATGGCGTTGAGGCCTTTTATCGTGATTCCGCCAGGGGTGGTCACCTTGTCTATCTCGGCTTCCGGGTGGTTGCCTGTAGTCTGCAGCAGACCGACTGCGCCCTGCATTGTCTGAAGCACAATCTTCTCCGCCAGGTCGGCCTTGAATCCGAGCTCGACTCCTCCTTCGGACGCTGCGCGCACATACCTCATCGCATAGGCGATACCGCAGGATGCGAGGGCTGTCGCGGCAGGGAGCTGCTTTTCTGTTATGACCATGGCATCGCCGAGGGCCGCGAAGACTTCCCGGACGCGGGCTGCCGCAGCCTCGTCGGCATTGACCGGGACGATGAAGGTCATCGATGCTCCGATCGAGATCGCCGTATTCGGCATTATTATGAAAATGGATGCGTCCTTCTTGTCGCCCAGGGCTGCCTGGACCGCAGCTCCGCTTACTCCTGCGGCGCATATGAGCAGGCTCTGCCTTCCGGCGTCAAGCACCGGGGCGATTTCCTTGAGGACTTGCTCCACCAGCCACGGCTTTACGGCCACGATGATGGTACCGGCTCCGCTTTCGACAGCCTTGACGTTGTCAGAGGTTACGGCTGCACCGGCCTCGGAGAATTTCTTGAGCTTCCCGGCTGACGGGTTGGAAACGGTCATTTCCTGCGGTGCGCATGCCCCGCTCTTCAGCAGTCCTTCGGCGATGGCTCCACCCATGGCGCCGGCTCCGATGATGGCGTATTTCATGATTCGAGATAAATTAAAGTTCGTTTTTCGTGCGGCGATGATCTCCGCTGACCAGCAAATATAATAAAAATCACTAAGATACCCTATGGTTGACGATAGCAACGCCCAGGAAGACAAGGAATGTGGCCAGCCCTTTCTGCCATGTCATGATGTCAAGTCCTATCGCAAGGCTGATGACCATGGCGACCACCGGCTGGACATAGCTGTACATGCAGACTATGAACGGACGCAGCCTCTTTTGGCCGAACGGAATGAGGAAATAGGAGATGAACGTGGCTCCGATTATCACATATCCGGTCTGCCAGAGGATGGATGCCGGAATCGCCTGATAGGGGACGGAGACCAGTTCCCTGAACCCGAAGGGCAGGGCATAAGTGCTGGAGAACATGAACATCCACGTCATGAAAGTGATTACGCTGTATTTCTGGATCAGGGGCTTGAACACTCCGACATAGGTGGCGAAGCTGAGGGTGTTGACCAGCATCAGCATTATGCCCCCGATGGTGGTATGGTCGGCCCCTCCGCCGGCCGTGCGGGTGTTGAGTATGAGGAAGAGCACTCCGGCGAGGCTGAGCGCCAGGCCTGCGACTCCATGGACGGAGATCCTGTCTTTGATGACTATCGCAGCGATGACCATGGTCATGACCGGGCTGAGTACGCTCATGATGGAGGCGTCGATGGCTGTGGTCATGGTGATAGCCTTGAGGAATGAGAACTGGGTCAGGAACATGCCCAGGAATGACGCTATGGCGATTTTCCATATGTCGGAGATCTCTACGCGGAAGCTTTTGCGGAAGACCAGGCCGGCGGTCAGGAAAAGGGTCAGGGCTCCGAGGGCGCGCAGCAGATACAGGGCCATAGGGGAGATGAGTCCGTTGTTGGCTATGTTCTTGCAGCAGATTATGTTGAACCCGAAGATCAGGTAGGCGGTGAAGCATGCGAGATTGCCTTCCAGCACGCCTTTTCTGTTATTTTCCATTTTCTTGACCGACAATATGCCTTTATGGGGCGTAAACCTCGCAAAGTTAAAAAATATTGCGATATTTGCATTATGGAAGTACGCGCAAAAAAGGCCTTGGGCCAGCATTTTCTTACCGATCTGGGCATCGCCAGGTCTATCGTCGACGCCCTTGGCTCCGACGGGGTCAGGGATGTGCTTGAGATCGGCCCGGGAATGGGCGTGCTTACCCAGTACCTGCTCCAGAGGGAAGACATCGACCTGCATCTTGTGGAGATCGACGGGGAGTCAGTGGAATACCTGATGGCCCATTTCCCCGGCATGGCGGGGTGTCTCTTCCAGGAGGACTTCCTAAAGATGAACCTCTCGAAGCTGTTCGGAGGCAGTTTCAGGATCATCGGAAACTTCCCGTACAACATCTCGTCACAGATATTCTTCAAGATACTCGACCATAAGGAAGAGATCCCGGAGGTTGTTTGCATGATCCAGAAAGAGGTCGCCGAGCGTATCGCCGAGAAGCCCGGTACCAAGACCTATGGCATTCTTTCAGTATTGCTCCAGGCCTGGTATGATATCGAATATCTCTTTACCGTGGGGTCCGGTTCGTTCGTCCCTCCGCCAAAGGTGCAGTCCGCGGTGATCCGTCTCCGCCGCAACTCCCGTACTGATCTCGGCTGCGACGAGGCTCTGTTCAAGACAATTGTGAAGGCGTCCTTCGGCCAGCGCCGCAAGACTCTGCGCAATTCTCTAAAGCAGGTTGCGCGGGATGCCGCCGCCCGTCGCGGACTGGATGACCAGGCCCTTGCCGCATTCCTTTCTGACGAAGTGTTCGAACTTCGCCCGGAGCGCCTCTCCGTAGAGGATTTCATTGAGCTCACCAGAAGATTCCAGACCATATCCTGATTCCGGACATATTTCAAAATATAAAAATTCTTTTTTATATTTGTGTATGGTACTAAAAACTATGAGGTCCGCTATTTACATCTTTTTTTCTTTTGCGTTGTCGCTGCTGATGCTTTCTTGCAAGGACGGCGGCACCTATGCAGTGCTCAAGGATGTGGAATCGTATATCCAGACACGTCCGGACAGCGCTCTTGCCACTCTTAGAACGATTGACGAGAACAGTCTCTTTACGAGAAAGGAGAGGGCTTTGTATGCTCTTCTGCACACCATGGCCCTCGACAAGAACTATATAGATCCTAAGAATGAGTCCCTGATAATGCCTGCGGTGGATTATTATCGCAAGCACGGCACTCCGGACGAGAAGCTGAAGGCTTTTTTCTATCTCGGAAGGATCTGCATGTATAATAAAGACTATAATTCCGCCGTCAACCATTATACCGAGGGCTACCAGATCATCAACAAATGTAGGGATTATAGGTACCGGACGATGCTTTGCGATGATTTGTCCAGGTGCTTTACGATAAATTATTACCGTGATGAGTCCGTAAAATATGAGGAGGAGGCGGTGTCGTATTTCCCTCGTTTCAATAAGTCCGAGGCTGCCTACGCCGATGCTCTTCTTGGACTTTCAGCTGTATACGGCAATGCCGGTGAATGGATTAAGGCCGACTCGATCCTGACTATCGTGGAGAACATGGAAATCTCCGATAAGTCCAGGTCTAATCTGTGCCTGCAGAGGGGAAGATATTACGCCAAGGCTCGACCTGTCATGGACCATAAGCTTGCCTGCAGTTATTTTGACGAAGGTATGTCACTTGGCGGTATCAAGCCCGAAAACTTATCAACCGGCGGCTTTTTATTTGCTTACGTAAATAGCTTGACTTATGGAGGAAGGTCGGATGAGGCTGCTAGTATTCTGGATAAATACGAAGCCGCTCATATTTATCGGGACGATAAGACCCAGACCTCGTTATATAATGCCTGGTCTCATATTGCTGCCTCCAGAAAAGATTATAAGACTGCTTATACATATCTCAGGCAGTCCCTTTATTACCAGAACCGTGATCTGGATGCCGCTCTTAAGGGTTCGGCTTACAGGTCCCAGATGGATTATTTCGTCACCAAGAAGAAACAGAATGACGAGCTGGTGTCCAAGCAGAGGGTTTCCATAATCTGCATCGGTCTGATTAGTTTGTTGATAGCATTGCTGGCCTTCCTTCTGCACAGGAGACAGCGCGCCAGGATGCTGAAGGAGAGCAATACCTATGCTGAGATTGCCGAGCTTTCAAGGATGAAGCTTCTGGAGGCCCAGACTGTAATCGATGAAGAGAAGAAGCATGTGGAGCAGCTCAGCGAGGAGGCGTCAAGTCTCAAGGATCGTCTCTCCGGAGCAGAAAAGTCCCTGTCCTCTCTTGAAGGACAGGTGTTGGACAAGGAGAAGACCCTTTCTTCCCTTCGCTCCGAATATGCCAATATGTACCGGGAGAAATTCCGCTATCTTGGAGAGCTTTGCGAGACCTACTTCCGTGCCTCAGGCTTCAACGAGCCTCAGCGTCACGTGTATGAGAAAGTCCAGCGGATGATCAAGGATATCAGCGGCGATAGGGACGGTCAGCAGCGCTTCGAGAAGATGATCGACAAGGAACTCGGAAACATAATGAAGTATTTCAGGGAAGACTTCCCGAATTATCTCGAAGATGACTACCGTTTCGTAAGCTATGTCTTTGTTGGCTTTGACTCGACGACCCTTCTTGTTGTGCTGGGCATGCCTAGCCAGTCTTCGGTATATGTCAAGAAGAACAGGATCAAGAATACCATCAAGAATTCTTCTTCTCCAAGAAAGGATTTATATCTTAGCATGTTCTTGTAACATTGTAATTTGTTGAAATTCAACTGTTTGTAAAATTTCTAACGTGCCCTGAAAAAGGTTCTTTTTGTAACCATCTGCATATCAATGGTTTACATTGCGTTACAAAATTGATATTAGAATCAGGCTTTAACAATTGAGATTAATCGCCCTTCCAGCGCGCTGGAAGGGCGATTGTTACATTTTTAGTGTAAGGATTTTGAGGGGTCTAAATGGTGATTTCCTCTTGGGACCTTAGTAACTTTGCAATGTGAAAATTGATCGAAATTGATCGGATGAGAAAGTATGTGTCATATCTGGGAAAACTGATTCCGGGCCTTGCGCTGGGAATGGCGGTCGTCTCCTGCTCCGAAGAGGAGCTCAGCGAGATAGTGCCATTCTTCTATACGGGAGGTCTCGACTCCGTGTCTTGGATGGTAGATACAGTCTCATTCGTACCGATAGCATGCGAAAACTATGAAATAGCTTCAGGCACCTCCATATCATATATTGACGGAGGTTCCTTCCTGGTGGCGGATGCCGCCACTGGTGCGCTCTCCAGGTTCTCTTCCGAAGGCCGTTATCTCAACAGTTTCGGAAAGAAGGGGGAGGTAAGATGTAAGGATACGGGTAACACACAATATAAGGACGGACGTGTCTATGTGTTCTCAGAGTCAGGTCGAGTAAGTTGCTATAATCCTGACGGGGCCCATGTTTCTGATACCATTTATTCTTATCTGGGAACACAGTCCCATTATGTTGAAGATGCCTTGCTTTCAACTCACGAACCGGAACTTGGCGGTTGGTACCGGTTGCTTTCTTGGAAGGTTGAAGGCAAGGCCGCCCGTTTTCTTCCATCTTTTGA
>JAFZTP010000156.1 GCA_017618815.1 Bacteroidales bacterium
TAACGCTGCAATTCGATTGCAACCTCTTTTCCTAATTCACCAGAGCCACAAAGCAGCGCCTTCTTGGCTACCTTCGTGAGCGGAGTACCGATTTTTACCATATAGTCCAAAATTTTAAGTCACAAAAATACTCCTATTCTCCGTGAATTGCAAGTATCGATTCCATCTCTTCCGCGCTCGAAAACTTATAGCGGAAAAGTATCTCCCCGGCATCGCGGCCTTTCCAGTCAGCCAGGGCAAAATCACATCCTGCATCACGTGCGCAGGCGTAATCATGTCCGGTATCTCCGAAGAATATGACCTCACGGGGACTGATGGCAGAGCCAAGGGCCTTCGATGCAAGACTGATACAGTGAAGCAGAGGTTCAGGGTGCGGCTTATGATGAACAGTATCCCCGCTGCAGACCTTATGGTCAAGATACGGGATCATCGTGCGGAGGTGGTCGTCGTAATCGAACTCCATCCTGTTGCGGGAAGTGACCACTCCCGTCGCGATGCCGGTCGCCTTGATCCGACGCAAGGCATCCAACACGCCGGGAAAAGGCTGGATGTGATGCGAGAGGGCTATGAAATTTTCCTCCCAGCGCTCTCCGAAAAGCTTTGAGTCCTCATACCCCAACAGGCCGGCGACCTTGTTGCTGGGAATTCCGAAATACTTGTAAGCCTCCTCATATGGGATATCCATTCCCAGCAATTCCTTGATGGTCACGACAAGAGATTCGACACCGGTTTTCTCAGTGTCGATCAATGTTCCGTCAATGTCAAATACAGCGAGCTTATACATAATCATTACTACTTATTACAAATTTACCAATAATATGGAAATCTCACAAACCAGGCCGCTGATAAAAAAAGTGCGACGGGCATGACTCCGTCGCACTCAAAAATAAAACTAATAACGAAACTGATTAATATTTAGTCAATTCGTATGTTTCCGAAACATTGCCTTCAGCATCATATGCCTTCAAAGTCAGCTTGTTTCCTTCTATTTCTCCTGAATAATCATGGATGCGCTTTCCGTACAGATTATCGTACAAATCAAAGCAATTCTCTCCAGACCATCGGACTTCATACCAGATCCTTGTGGCCGAATACATTCCAGAGATACCTTTCTCCAGTACACAAACCATTCCATTCTTACTGAAATGAAGAATAATATAGCCTGTATGGTCTTCCATCTCGCCCGTCGTACCGTTCTCCGTCTGGACGTCATACTCGCAGCCCCATATAGCCTCAGTCAGGATAATGTCACTACTTTTCGAGCATGAGACAAAAACAAGAGCCAGGACAGCCGCAAAGATTATTCTCTTGATAGTTTTCATATTGATATATTAGTTCTCATGTGCCTCTTTCTTCTCCAGGACAGCATCAGCAGTGACTTCAAAAGCGCCGGAATACCAGGAGCCATCCCCTTTCTTCACCTGTTTCATCTGCCCGGCAACGGTCTTGGACTTAAATTCGCCGCCATTCTCTACTCCGTCGATGTCTTCAAAAATGACCTTCAAGTCGTCACAAGACCCCGGGAACAGACTTCCGAGATCACGAGAGTAGCGGCCATTGTCGTCAGTATACAGGGTATCGCCGTTCCACATCTCTTCAGGAACGTTCCTTTTATACTTCACTATTGCCCTGATACCTTTGACAGGATTTCCGGCTTCGTCTTTCACTATTCCGCCGACCTCATAGTCAGCGCTTGGGGTGCCATACATGCATGGGTAATCCTTTTTACAGGAACCAAGGCCAAGCAAGCTGAATATCAAAGCCGCAATAATCCTGGGCAGACTACATATCTTCATTTTCTCTGTGTTTTAAAGTTTCTGATATATAAACACACGGACAGGCCTGATACGTCTCGAAAACTATAATTTTTTCAAGAAAGTACAGATCAGCTTGAAAACGGAAGGATAGCTTTCGTATCTGACAGTCTCAGGATTGTCATTCGGAGTATGATAGAACGGATAAGACGAACCTTCATGATTCATGAAAAATATACAAGGAACGCCGTTCTCGGCAAACGGATAATGGTCGCTGTTGGCTGCCAGTTCGCCCCGCTCAAGAGAGTCGAAAAGCTTCTGTTCCCCATTGATATCCTCGAACAGACAGAATTCCGGCATTCCAGCCTGACTCAACTCACAATAGAGGGAAGGATTGTCATCCCCGATCATGTCGATGTTGAACAGATATCTGATCTGCGAAAGCGGGACTACGGGATTATTGACATACCACCGGGAACCGCGAAGGTTAGCCTCCTCGCCGGAGAAAGCGATGAAATAGACATCAAACTCAGGCTGGTTCTTTGAAAAATGCTCAGCCAGGGTAATGATGGCAGCGATTCCGGAGGCATTGTCATTGGAGCCCGGATAGAAGACCTTCTTTCCAAGATTCCCGAGATGGTCATAATGGGCCGTAAACACATAGCAGCTGTCATGGCGGCGACCATCGACTCTGGCAATCACATTGGATGTCTCATACGCCTGCAAAAACTTGTTTTCGATATCCAGACGCACGGAACGGATACCGGAGACAGCGTCGGACAAGGCCCATACGATAGGCTTGTCCACGACCTTCTCCCCATACGCCTTGTAGAACTTGAGAGGGGTATTCCATGTAAGGATCAGTCCGGCATTCTGCGCCTCCCCTGCGGTCTGAAGCCTGTTGAAATCCTCCTTGTGACGATATGTGAAAAAGAAATCGCACACCACCATGCAATTGGCATTCTCCGGCTTCGCAAGATCAGAGAACAGTCTCTCGGAATCATAGTTCAGCGTATCCACATAATACACTGGAAACACCCCTTTCACGCCAGGAGAATACTCCCTCATGGAGAAATCACGCCCGGCCCTGAGCCTGCGGCCGTCAACGGCCATCTCCATCTTGCCGCCGAAGGTATTTATGTCTATGGTGAAAGGCTGGAAAACGACATCATCGACTCCGGCCTTCTCGAACTGCCTGTACACATATTTCCCGGCCTTGCGGACTCCGTCATGAGCATATCCCCGTCCCTGATACTTAGGACGGCTGAGTTCGCGTACTATCTGCCTGAAACGAGGCAGGTCCTGAGCCTGCGACAGACATGAGGGCCCGGCCACCGCGGCCAGAACCAGAATGAAAGTAAAGAAACGTCTCATGGTCATATCTATTTGGAGCGGGTCAGTTCAAAATGGAACGGCTTGTCAAAATGACGGCGTGAGTAATATGTGACTGACGGATTAGTAAGATCCATAACCATTGTCCATGCAGTTCCGAGGAAATCTCCGTTCTCCGGTTGCGACACTGAGAAGACGGCCTTCTCAAACTGACTGCGGTCCATGATTCCGTCAGTCTCGGCAAGCTTAGCGCATAGCTGCTCGTAGCGATGATCTCCCGGAACAAGGCCTGCGTTCAGTTTTTTCTCACAGAGGTAATGGTTGGCAACGGCCTGTGTCTCGACAACGACGAACTCGTTATCCACATATTCCACGACAACGCTTCTTCCGGAAGCATCGGAAATCGCATAATGATGGGCTGCGCCTATGTCCGAATGCATGTCGACGCCCCTGAGCAGTCCGATTGCCTCATCGACGGTTGCCGCTTTCTTCAGCATATAGCAGATCGCCGAGGTCGTCGTAACTCCAGGCTTTCCTGTATTCTGATGAGTCTCCGCATTATCTCCGGCCATGAGGTCAGCGACTGCGAGTCCCTTCTCATTAATGCCGTCCAATGCAAAGAAAAGGGATGAGAGGGCCATGTACTGATTCGGATAGCCTTCCGGCAACCAGTTTTCTCCGAAGCCGAAGAAATCCACGTTGAAAGTCGTATATGTCTCATATCCCTTGTCCGGGATGGTATGCAGGATCACAGCCGTGGCATAATCGAAATCGAAATTCCTTCCCATGAGGACAGTGTTGTCAGGTGTCTTTGCCGTCAAGGCAGAACAACCATACTGGGCTGCAGCCGGAGATGCTGCCGGAGCCTTGTAATATCCCTTTGAGAGAAAGTTCATCACATAGCTGACCAGTTCTTCGGCGCTTCGTCCGCCGCCGTTCTCCATGAGCTCGGCGAAGCCGTCATCACCTTTGTACTCCATGTAATAAAGGCCTTCATCCAGTTTCTGGACAGAGGCCGAGCCCTTGATAAGGGAGCCGAACTTAATCCATGTGAGAGCAAAAAAGGCCAGAACAAGCCCAAGGACGCACAACAGCGCGATTTTCAAAAACCTTTTCATATCAGTTTCGTTTCGTAAATAGTATATATCCACAAATATA
>JAFZTP010000157.1 GCA_017618815.1 Bacteroidales bacterium
AGCCTCCATCACCGCGAGGCAGATGTCAGCCTCGGCCTGCTTCTCCTGAGAGTTGGCAATCTTGAGGCCCGTCTTTGAAATCTTATAGTTGTTCACCGCCTGGAAGCCGTCGAAGAGGTCGTAGCCGGCATTCACGCCATAGTTATTATGGAACGAGGTGGTGTTGAAATACGTGTTGGTCTGGGGGTCGATGCTGCGGCCGAAGTTGTAGTAGGCGTAGGTCTGAGCATTAAGGGTCGGGGTGAACAGTGCCAGCGCCGCGTCTCGACGGTCTATCTGCGCGTCGCCGATGGCAGCCTGCTGGATACGCATTTTCGTCGAATTCGACACCGCATACTCCATGCACTCGCGCAGCGTCATCGGAGCGGGCGCACTGCTCTGTGCAGCCTGAATTTGCGTGGGATTACCCTCAGGATCGACCGTCCGAGGGGCCTGCTCCTTGGCAGCAAGCCCCATAGAGACCGTCAAAAAAACACATATGAAAAAATAGAAACGTATCATCTTGTAAAGCATTTTCCTGCCCCAATCTCTTGCACCCACAGTGCCAAACAAGACAAAGCGCTGGCTATCAGCCACTTCGCCCTCCGCCACCCCATAAAAAAAGTGTAAAACCCTGTAAAGGACTTTACACTTTTGCTTTACACTGATGTCGCAAAAAGCGCCCCCGGTGCTGTCGCCGTCCCAGATTTGGGGACGGCGGAAGCGGAAATGCGGGGAAAATGCTGTCGCCGTCCCGGATTTGGGGACGGCGGAAGCACTTTTACTCCGCTCCGTACCTTCCGGCAAAGAGAACGGTGTGAGTGCTGGTCTCAGTAATCAAATACAAGAAAGGGTGGTCGGCGTGGAAAACAATATCATCGAGAGGTCGTGGATTATAATGTGCGGCACGCATTCCGGCGGTTGAAACTGCTGCCGCCTCCGTGCCTTCTTCTTCAACCTTGATGGCAGCATCCTGCTTGACGAAACTCAGATTCAACGCATAGTCAGACATTGACAGGAAATTGGCCTTGTCCGGGATAAATGCAGAAGGCATACCCATCGCAGATAGGATATCATTGAGTTCTTTCCCATACTTCGTCTCGAATTTCGGCAGCCAGAGATCCACATTGCACACAACCATACTCTTGTAAAAGTCCTGAAAATCAACGGTTTTAAGAGCTTTCGTGACATCAGAGAGGGTTTTCCCTTCCTGAGGAAGAATCACGGTCATACAAAATGCGTAGTTTCCATACGGAAGACGCACTGCGCGGAATTCTTCTGTCTCCTGATATTGAAAATGTGCCTTGTTCTTCATTATCGGGACTTGTTTCACACTGCCATTCCCGGTAGTAAAAGCTCCGCTCCCAGTGTTGTTTTTCGGAAAAACAACCTGCCAGCGACTCTTGAAATAAAGCGCATTGAGGAGGTAGGCAAGCATACTTGGATCCACTTCTTCCAAGACCTTGGGAACCATTCCTTCCGTCTTCTGGTCGCACCAGTTGTTGATGGTTTTCAGTGCGCTGGCTTTTGTAAAGTCAAGGTTTGTCACCTCTGCCTGATAATACTTCTCGACGCTATTCTTGTAGCCGTTCAGTATCGGATACTGTTTGTTTACGAAGATGGCATTGGCGATTGACATCTTTGTCCTTTTGTCCAGATTGGGAAGCTGTTCCAGCATGGACTGGCAATATTCATTCACTGCATCCACTTCGCCCGCTCCGTACCCCAGCACTTTGCAGATTTCATCGGATGTCTGGCCCTGGGCTCCGTCCAGAAGCATACCCAGCAGGAACTGCATGCTGAGGGGAGATATGATATAATCTTTCTTCTCTGCAGTGTTGATGCGGTCGATGAATTCAAAGGCGAAAGTGTTGCCCTGCCGGACATATTCGCGGGATTTAGTCGACAGTTCCACAACCTTAAGGGGATTCCCCTCAGGCCCGTCGTCAACTGGACCAGTAGCTGGATCCACCTTATCACATGAGATGCAGAATAGCAGAAGGGCTGCAAAGGCAACAATGTAAGTATTAATCTTTTTCATCGTTCGTTCGGGTAAGTGTGTATGTGGTTGTTATGCTTCCTCCTTTAATAGCGTGGAGTTTCATCTTCTTTCCGGAGATCGTGCCAGTGTACTCTTTGGTAATCTGCTCGACGGTGGTGGGATAAAGGTCGAAACTGCTCGTGCCATTCCAGCGGGCCTCATAAACGTGCCTTCTGCTGTCGATACGTTCGCTGCCAAAATCGATGGTGCACTTGTCTCCTCCATTCTCGAAATACAAATAGATGAACTCCTTGACGGCCGCAGATTCACCGGTCGCTCCGTCTTTGACATCTTTAAAGAACGTCCCTTCCCACAGATAATCCAGACTATCACCCATCTCTTCCTTCGTGCAAGAAGTGCAAACAAGGCAAAGCGCCCAAAGTGCAATACAAACAATCTTTTTCATGTCTTTAAACTTCCGGGTAACCCCATTCTGCTATATAAACACTCAAAGCATCGTAATACGTCTTCCCAAAGCTAGAAAAATCTCACCGGGGTGCTGTCGCCGTCCCAGATTTGGGGACGGCGGAAGCGGAAATGCGGGTAAAATGCTGTCGCCGTCCCCGATTCTGGGACGGCGACAGCACTTTCTGAACGGAGGGCGCTCTTCAAAACGGCCGGGGCACCTCAGAACGGCCGGCGCACCTCGGAACGGCCGGCTCTCTTCGGTACAGCGGCAGCACTTGGTAGAATGTCGGATTAGCCTCGGGGCTCTGCTTCAGAGATTGATATGGGGATAAGGCGGCGTATCTCGGCGCTCTCTTCTTCCG
>JAFZTP010000158.1 GCA_017618815.1 Bacteroidales bacterium
CTCTTCATGGTATCCGCAGAAGAGGAAAACATAAACGAAAGCTACAAGATCCTGCTCAAGGAGCTCAAGGAATACAACCCGGAGCTTCTGGCAAAAGACAGGGTACTTGCCATAACCAAATGCGATATCGCAGACGACGAAACACTAAAATCAATCCGCAGGCATATGCCTAAGTCAGTTCCGCACGTAATGATCTCCTCCGTGACGGGAGAAGGTCTGGCAGAGCTGAAAGACATGCTATGGGATGCGCTCAACAATTAAAAGATGATACTTGACAGCCTGATCGAATGGGATAAGGCCGCCACCCTTTGGATTAACAGTTTCCATTGTTGGTTCAGCGACCAATTATTCTTCTTTTTGTCTGACCGTAAAGTAATGATCCCGTTTTACGCCATAGTCGCGTATTTCCTGGTCAGAAGGCTCGGCTGGAAAAAAGCCGTGATCGTAATCGTGTCCCTGGCCCTGACAATTCTCGCATGCGACCAATTCGGTAATCTCATAAAAAACTCCGTCGGAAGACTGCGGCCATGCTATAACATGGACATGCTCACGGGAGGGCTGCACCAGCTCGAAGGCAGGGGCGGATTCTACGGTTTCTTCTCTGCCCATGCCGCAAACGCCTTCGGATTCGCATTCTGCGCTCTCATCGGATTCCGCAACGACAAGACCCTGAGATACAGATATTTCGCCATCTTCGTGATAATCTGGGCGATACTGATAGGCCTGAGCAGGATATTCAGCGGAAAACATTTCCTCGGAGACGTCCTGGTAGGATTCATGGTCGGTGCAATCTTCGGGACATTGATCGGATGCGCGGCCAGACTTATTATAAACAAGCTGTTTAGAGCTCAGGAATAACCTTCTCCATCTGCTGGGACCTGGAGCCCTTGACAAGGACCGTATATCCCGAAACATCCATAGACTTGAGTTCCTCGGCAAGAGCGGCCGAGCTCTCAAACCATTTCACATTCTCTGGCGTTCCCTCCAGCTCAAGAGCCTTTCGGAACTCCTCCCCTACCAGACACACGCTTGAGATTCCGCCGAGCCTGCGGACAATAGCCCTGTGCTCATCGACAGAATCAGCGCCAAGCTCGCCCATAGATCCAAGCAGGGCCAGCTTCTTGCCCTCGGAGACATTGGCAAAATTATCCAGGGCCGCAGCCATGCTCGTAGGATTGGCATTATATGCATCCACGATCACACTGTTCTTCGCAGTCCGGAGCATCTGCGACCTGTTGTTTGACGGTTCATATGAAGCGACGGCCTGCAGGGCATCGTCCAGACTTACTCCGAAATGAAGACCTACAGCGACAGCAGCGAGCACATTGACAGCATTGTATGAGCCCACAAGCCTGGTCTCCACTGCCATCAGGTTCTCATCCTCTGAAGCCGATCCCGGCTTGTCAGGAATGGCCATGCGAAGGAACGGATGGGCAGAATCAGAAGGCAGCACGATAGTCCTCCAGAAATCGAGGCCATATCCAATCGTATCGAGTCCCCTGTCCTTTGCCATTCCGGTCAGGTCCGGATCGTCCATGTTCAGGAAAACAGCCTTTCCATGAGCCTTGATATAGTCATAGAGCTGTCCTTTGGCCTTCTTGACTCCGTCGAAACTGCCGAAACCGAGAAGATGGGCCTTGCCGACATTGGTAATGAGACCGTAGTCAGGTTCGCTGACAGCGACCAGATGGGCGATATCGTCCGGGTGGTTCGCTCCCATCTCGATTACGGCAATCTGAGTCTCAGGCCTAATCTTGAGCAACGACAGCGGCACGCCGATATCATTGTTGAGATTGCCCTCGGTTGCAGTAACGACAAATTTCTTGGCGAGCACACTGCGGATAAGCTCCTTCGTGGTAGTCTTGCCATTGGTTCCTGTAAGGCCGACAACGGTCAGGCGCTTGCCATCGACCATCGTATGCTCCCTATGCCAGCGGGCAAGGGCCTGCAGGGCGACGAGAGTGTCAGGGACCACTATCACACGGGCATCACCCGAAGACGCAGCCTCGGAACCTTCGTTCACCACGGCAAATGAAGCGCCGCTCTCAAGAGCCTTGAGCGCATACGCATTTCCGTCGAAATTCTCGCCCTTGAGGGCAAAGAACATCTCTCCACCCTTGATTGCACGGCTGTCAGTCGTGACGACTCCGCCGCACGAAAGATATTTTTTGTAAAGTTCTTCCATGATTATTTTACTCCGGTACTTCCGAATCCGCCAGCTCCACGCTCAGTCTCGTCGAGGACTTCCACCTCATCCCATTCTATCTGCTCGTGTCTGGCAATCACCATCTGGGCAATTCTCTCGCCCGGCTCTATGACGAAATCCTCCTTTGAAAGATTGACGAGAATCACTCTGATCTCGCCCCTGTAATCCGCATCCACCGTACCAGGCGAATTGAGCACGGTAATTCCTTTCTTGGCTGCGAGTCCGCTGCGCGGCCTTACCTGAGCCTCGAAGCCCGCAGGCAGGGCGATATAAAGACCTGTAGGGACCATGGCCCTCTCAAGGGAGCCAAGGACGACAGGAGCATCGATGTCGGCACGCAGGTCCATACCCGCAGAAAGGCCAGTAGCATAGGCCGGGCACGCAAAACGCGATTTGTTTACAATCTTTACTTTCATTATTTAGGAGCGATTTTGTAGAGGAATGCGGCTATAAAGGTATATAGCACGTTAGGCAGCCACAGGGCTATGCCAGGAGGCAAGGTTCCAGTATAGACGAACATCTGGCTGAAGCGCAGGAACAGTATATACGAGAAACTCAAGCCGATGCCGATCGCAAGGTTCCATCCGATGCCGCCCCTCTTCTTCTTTGAGGACAGGGCCACGCCCATGATGGTCAGGATGAAAGCCGAGAACGGCAAAGCAAGTCTGGTATGCTCTTCGACGAGGGAGAACTGCACATTGGCGTCACCTCTCATCTTCTGTGTCGCGATAAGTTCGGAAAGGGCTTTTGCAGGGAGCTCCTCGACGGTCTTCTCGTTGCGATAGAAGTCCGAGACGTTCAGGTTGATGACAGTATCGACCTGGAGTCCGGTACGCACATTGTCCTTCAGGACTCCGTTTTCATAGTCCCTGATAAAGTATTTCTTGAGTCTCCAGCATCCGGCAGTGCTGTCCCATGCAGCAGTCTCGGCGGAAAGCTTGGAGACAAGCTGGTTGTCCTCTATCTTCTCCAGAGTGAACTTATAGCCGGTATTGTTCCACTTGCTGAATGACTCCATATACACGAATTCCCCAGGAGAGATCTGATAGTGCACATTTGAACCGGCAGCGGAATTACGCTTCTTGATATACTTCTCCTCGAAGATCAGGCGGTCATGGTTCGCCCGCGGGATGATCCAGAGGTTGAGAGCCAGCGAAAGCGCCGCAATCAGGAATGCTCCTGCGATATACGGCCTCATCATCCTGTGGAAACTGATGCCGCATGAAAGAATCGCGATTATCTCCGAATTCGCCGCCATCCTGGACGTGAAGAATATCACGGTGATGAACACGAACAGCGGACTGAACATGTTGACGAAATACGGTATGAAGTTGAGATAATAATCAAACACTATGGCGTCCAGAGGAGCCTTCTTGGATACGAAATCATCAATCTTCTCGCTGATGTCGAAGATTATGACGATACCGATGATCAGCACAAGGGCCACGATGAACGTGCCCATGAATCTCTTGAAAATATACCAGTCTATTTTCTTTGGTGCGAGGTCCATACTTTACAATCTTGTCATTAACTTCTTGACCGTCACTTCCTTCCACGCAGCGAAATCCCCTGCGAGAATATGCTGCCGCGCCACCCTGACGAGATCCAGATAGAAAGCGAGATTATGCTCGCTGGC
>JAFZTP010000159.1 GCA_017618815.1 Bacteroidales bacterium
AAGCGCTGGGAGCGTGCCAAGGCTGCCGCTGACGAGTTCATGACCCAGCAGATGTCCAACGGTTACTATGCCCTCGTGCAGGCGACTCCGGACGCAAACGGCGAGATTACTCCTCGCGCTTATCGTCTGGCTTACCGCAAGGGTTATTTCGAGCGCGGATCTTCAGAGGTGATAATCTCTATCCGCAAGTCCAATAAGACCGACTACCACGACAAACACATCGACGTACAGGACGACTATGGCTGCGGCGCTACCCTCAACTGGGTCAACAAGTTCCCATGGGCAGACGGTACTCCTTTCCCTGAGGACTTCGACTGGTCCCACAAGGCCAACTGGACCAACTATCCGTTCTTCAAGCCGGATCCTACCGGAGCCATCAAGATCCCGGGAATCGAGACTCGCGACCCTCGTCTCTACGAGAATATCTGCGTGCCTGGTGACGTATGGCGTGACGGTACCGTGGGCAGGGCCTACGACAACCACGCAAACCATCAGGACGGTTGCCCTGGCTTCCTCATGATGAAGTATGTGCTCCAGCAGAATTCCGACAGGAACATGCCTCCTCACTGGTGCATGATGCGTTTCGCAGAGGTGCTCATGAATGCTGCCGAGGCTTACAACGAGGCTGACGGCGGTCCGTCCGTGAAGGCCTATGCATGGGTCAATGCCGTCCGCGAGCGTGTCGGCCTCCCTGGCCTCAAGGAAGGAATGTCCCAGGATGAATTCAGGAAGGCTCTCCTTCTGGAGCGCGAGCTTGAGTTCGGCTTCGAGGAATTCCGCTGGTTCGACATGGTGCGCTATGGGCTTACCGAGGCGTTCACGACTCCTCTGAAGGGCCTGACCTCCATCGGTGACAAGCAGAGAGAGGCTACCGTATTTGACTTCGAGGTCAAGGACGCCTATCCTCCACGCGTATGGTACACTACATGGGACACCAAGTGGTATCTCGCCCCTATCCCTGCAAAGGAAATCAACAAGGGTTACGGCATGACCCAGAATCCTGGTTGGTAAACGACTAAATGTAACCGAAGATGAAAAGATTATATACATATATTGTTTTGCCTCTTCTGCTCGCCGGTTCTTCGGCTGCAGCCCAGGAGTTGTCAGTGCTTGACCAGATCTCGCTCGGCAATCCTTTCGAGCTGCAGGCCAATGTCAACCAGGGAGCTGGCTCGGACATCTTTGATAAGAGCTATGAGACAGATATTTCGAATGCCTTGTATGGCCAGTTCTCCGGACTGCTTGTCAAGACTGGCTCAAGCACATATACCTCCAACCAGGCTAAGCTGAAGCTTGCCCTGCGCCTGCATGGCCACAGCCCGATCATCCTGGTGGACGGTTTCCCTCGCAGCGTCGATGACCTTACCGGCATCGAGATCGAGTCCGTGACAGTGCTCAAGGATGCTGCCGCTGCGGCTCTGTATGGAGTCAAGGGTGGCGACGGCGTCGTCATGATCACGACAAAGAGGGGCCAGTCCGGCGCCCTCAAGGTGACTGCCAGCTATCAGTATGGCTTCCAGCAGATGTTCCGCGCTCCGGAATTTGCCGACGGCTATACTTATGGTTTCATGCTGAATGAGGCCCGTTCTCTGGACGGCCTTCCTGCAAAGTACAGCGATGCCGAGCTCAGGGCTCTCTATGACGGTACGAATCCATACGCCTATCCAAGCGTGGACTGGTGGAACGAGATCTACCGCAACCATGGCGATGTCCATCACGCTGAGCTGACCTTCACCGGAGGTAACAGGAATTTCCGTTATTTCTCCGCAATCGACTACTACAAGGAGGATTTCCTCTACAGGAATACAAAGGCCGATGACAGGTACAATTCCAAGCATTATGACAACCGTATCAACATCAGGGCTAACGTGGATGTCAACCTGACTCCTACCACTGGCATGAAGTTCGGTGTCGTCGCCCGTCTCTCCGAGTTCAACAAGGGTAACTATGAAGACAGGCTTGAGGAGGTTCTTTACAAGCTTCCTTCCGCCGCTTTCCCGGTCAGACAGGCTGACGGCGTATATGGAGGCTCTTCCATCTATGGCAACGTCAACCCTGTCGCCATGATGGAGGCTACCGGCCAGAAGCTCTATTCCCAGACCAAGGTGCTTGCCGATGCCAACATCAGGCAGGATCTCGGAATGGTAGTCCCTGGAATGTGGGCTGACGCCAGCGTGGCATTCGATTATATCGGCCGTCTTTCAGAGGAAGCTACGAGGACTTACCGCTATTCGGAAATAACCAATCCTGCCGCAGCCCTTGCCAATCCTTCCGCCGCCGAGCAGGCATACTACGGAGTGGATTCCAAGATATTGGATTTCGAACATTGGTTCAGCAGCCTCCAGATGAAGTTCGAGGTGCAGGGCCGTCTCAACTGGATGCGCAACTTTGACAAGCATCATGTCTCAGCACATGCTGCCTATCGCCAGCGCTCATGGGTCTACAGCGGCCAGAACAATTCTTCGAAGACTCAGGAAATCCTTGGCTCCGTAAGCTACAACTGGAACGAGCGTATCTTCGCCGATGCTGTGCTCAACTATTCCGGTTCCGCATACTTGCCAGAGGGCCACAGGTTCAACCTTTATCCGGCCATCAGCGTTGCAGCCGTGATCCTCACCGGCGAGCCTTACCTCAAGGCTTATGCTTCTGCAGGTATCTCCGGTTCTGACGGCGACTTGAAGCATGAGCTCTGGTTCCAGAATTACTCAAGCGGAAACGACTATAATTTCGGCCCTAACGGCGGCAGCGGCTACAGCGGCCGTACCGAAGGAGACCTTGCCGCCCTGACCCTTTCTCCTGAACGTTCTTCCAAGGTTACCCTCGGCTCCGAGGCCAAGTTCTTCGGAAAGCGTCTCGAGGTCACCGCAGAGGCATTCTACGAGAAGCGTGACCGCGTCCTTATCAGTCCGGAAAACATTTCTGACGTGATAGGTGTCGGTATCAGCAAGCAGAGCCTCGGAGAGCAGAATTACAGGGGCGCAGACCTTTCCGTTGCATGGAACGACAAGGTAGGCGAAGTGGAATATGGAGCATATGCCAACGGCGGATGGCTCTATTCGAAGGTCGTGAATGATGGCCAGGCTTTCCAGCTTTATGACTACCTCTACCACAAGGGTAATCCTGTAGGCCAGAACTATGGCCTTGAGGTCCTCGGATTCTTCCGTGACCAGGCCGAGATCGACGCCAGCCCGAGACAGACTTTCGGCGACGTGCGTCCTGGCGACATCAAGTATCGCGACGTCAACGAGGACGGCGTGGTCGATGATCAGGACAAGGTCAAGATGTTCCACTCATCTACCCCTATGATGCAGTTCGGCTTCGGCCTGCATGCATCCTGGAAGGGATTCACGGTGTATGCCGATTTCCAGGGAATGAGCGGTGTTACCGTCGACCTGAGCGAATCGCCTCTCTATACCCCGCTTAAGGACAACGGAACAATCTCCAAGACTTTCCTCAACCGCGAGGTGACTTGGGCTCCGGGACGCGAGGACAAGGCTACCATGCCTCGCCTTACTTCCCTGAGCGACAACTCCAACAACTACAAGACCAACTCCCTGTGGCTTCGTGACGGATCGTTCCTCAAGCTCCGCAACGTCGGAATCTCTTACAAGATCCCGAGAAAGGCGCTGAACATCTGTGATGCGACCATTTCCCTTGCCGGAACCAATCTCTTCAGCCTGGACAACATCGGTTTTGCCGATCCGGAGCAGATGGGTGCATACTATCCTTCTACCAGGACATTCTGGGCCGGAGTAAAGTTCAACTTCTAAAATGGGAAACGATATGAAAAAGATACTCTATATCATTCCGGCCCTGCTTCTTGCAGTAAGCTGCAACTTCCTCGACTTCGACGAGTCTTCAAGCCGCTACTCGAGGGAAGACATGTACAAGACATACAGCAACGTCCAGAAGATGCTTACCAACGTCTATGGCTATATGCCTAACCGTAGTTTCAGCGACTTCGAGCGTGAGGCTGGATGCGACGATTTCGAATTTCCTGACCTTGATGCAAGCGTACAGCGCTTCACCAACGGCAACTGGACTCCTATCTCCACGGTGGACGAAAAATGGGAGGACCTCTACAAGGCCATCCGTTCCGCCAACGAGTTCCTCGAGTCCATCGAGACAGTGGATCTCTCTATGTTCCACTATGACGGCAAGTATGAGCGCTGGATGGAACATCTCAAGTATTATCCGTTTGAGGCCAGGGTGCTCCGCGCCTACTACTTCTTCGAGCTGGCCCGCCGCTATGGGGACATTCCTATGCCTCTCAAGATGCTTTCTGCAGAGGAGGCCAACTCTATCGAAAAGACTCCTTTCGACGAGGTCATCGACTTCATC
>JAFZTP010000160.1 GCA_017618815.1 Bacteroidales bacterium
TCACCGGTCTCCTCGTCAAAGTCGAGGATCTCGCAGTAGAGACCGCTCGGCAGCGAATGGTCGACCACCAGAATCTTGCCCGGATACAGTTTCCTGACGGCATTCTGCAACATGAACGCGAGCGAACGGATATAGGTCCGGCGACCGTCCGGATGGTTGTATCCTATGAATTCGATCTCATGCGGATGGAACACAGTGAAGTCGAGAGCCTTGAGCTTGTTGTCCACGAGGGCGGCCAGCACCTTGTACTCGACTCCGGTCTTCGGGTCGGTCACGGTCTTGCAAGCCTGTTCCGCGATTTCATATAGAGAGGCTCCGGCATCCACGCTGATGTGTTTGCCCGTATTCTTGCAGAAGATTCTGACAGATATCATAATACGTCATTTAAAAATGGTCCGGTAACTGAAGCCGGATTCTTGGCCAGCTGTTCGGGAGTACCTTCTGCGACAATCATGCCACCTCTGCGACCCCCGTCAGGCCCCATGTCAAATATATAATCCACGGACTTGAGCACGTCCAGGTTATGTTCAATGATGATCACCGTGTTCCCCTGGTCCACAAGCTGCTGCAGCACCCCGAGGAGAACCTTTATGTCTTCGAAGTGAAGTCCGGTGGTAGGCTCGTCGAGAATGTATAGGGTGTTTCCCGTAGCCTTCTTGAAGAGCTCGGCGGCAAGTTTCATTCGCTGGCTCTCGCCTCCGGAAAGGGTCACGGCAGACTGGCCCAGATGTACGTATCCCAGACCCACGTCCAGCAGCGCCTTCAGCTTCTGCGTGATCTTCGGCACCGGCTTGAAGAACTCATAAGCCTCGCTGATCGGCATCTCCAGCACGTCGTTGATGTTCTTGCCCTTGTAGCGCACGGCCAGGGTGTCATCCTTGTAACGTCGCCCGCGGCACTCGTCGCACTGCACATGGACGGAAGGCAGGAAGTTCATCTCGATCACCTTGATTCCGGCGCCCTTGCAGGCCTCGCAGCGACCACCAGGCACATTGAAGGAGAACCGTCCGGACCCGAATCCGCGTACCTTGGCATCCACAGTCTCAGCAAAGAGGTTGCGGATATCGTTGAACACGCCGGTAAATGTGGCCGGATTGCTCCTAGGAGTACGTCCGATAGGGCTCTGGTCGATTTCTATGAGCTTGTCGATATTCTTGATGCCATGAAGGGCCGTATATGGAAGCGGCTTCATCTTGGCATTGTAGAACTTGTTCTTGAGTATAGGCATCAGAGTCTCGTTGATGAGCGAAGACTTGCCGCTGCCGCTGACTCCGCTTATGCCAATGAAGCATCCCAGCGGAAAATCAATGTCGATATTCTTGAGGTTGTTGCCGGTCGCTCCGCGCAGGCCGAGGGAATTGCCGTTACCGATACGGCGATGGCGAGGTACCGCGATTTCCTTCTCTCCGAGCAGGTAGTCCATGGTCAGGGAAGGCCCGACGATGCTGTGGCTTAGAGTATCCTCATCTGGCGTCTCTCCTTTCAGAAGATAGGAAGATGGAGCGCTCAGACATACGCGGCCGCCTTCCTCTCCGGCGCCGGGTCCGACATCCACCAGCCAGTCCGAAGCGAACATGGTCTCGGCATCATGTTCCACGACCATGACCGAGTTGCCCTCGTCCCTGAGCTCCTTGAGCGAAGCGATCAGCTTTCGGTTGTCTCTCTGGTGAAGGCCGATACTTGGCTCGTCGAGGATATACAGCACGTTGACCAGCTTGGAGCCTATCTGGGTCGCCAGCCTGATTCTCTGGCTTTCTCCTCCGGACAGGGATGCCGTGGCCCTGTCGAGAGACAGGTAGTCGAGGCCGACGTCCAGCATGAAGCGGACCCTTTCCCGGAGTTCTTTCAATATGTCACGTCCGATACGGTTCTCCCTTCCAGTCATCTTTTCAGGAAGGGAATCCAGCCACTCCTTGAGGGCGCTGATCTCCATCGAAGAGACCTCCGCGATCGTCTTTCCGTCAATCCTGAAACAGTTTGTCTGAGCATTCAGGCGGGTGCCGTTGCAGACTGGACATACTATCTTTTCATCGATGTCGTCCACGATTCCAGGGAATGCGACCATCTCCGAGAGGGCGCCGTCTCCAACCCTGAACAGTTCGTCGGAGCCGAACACTATCAGGGAAACGGCTTCGTCAGGAATCGCCGCTATAGGATCATAAATCGAGAAATTGTATTTGCGGGCGATGGACCTGACCACATCGAATTTCTTGGTCTCGCGAATCTTTCCGAGAGGGACGATTCCGCCGTCGGCGATGGAAACGCTGCGGTCTGGTATGATGGCGTCGATATTTACATCCACGATCATTCCGAGTCCCTTGCAATGCGGGCAGTATCCTTCGGGCGAGTTGAATGAGAACGAATGCGGAGCAGGCTCCTGTAAGGACATGCCGCTGTCCGGATCGATGAGATGGCGTGAATAGTGCTGCAGCTCGCCGGATTCCATGTCCATTATGGCCAGTGAACCCTTGCCTCTGGTCAGTGCTGTCATGACCGAATCCCTGACTCTCTTGGCGTCTTCGGCGGACGGCTTGAGCTTGTCGATCACGAGCTCGATGAAGTGAGCCTTGTACCTGTCCAGCTGGTTAACCTCCGATAGCTCCTGGAACTCCCCGTCTATGCGCACCTGGGTGTATCCGCGCTTGCGGAGCTGGTCGAACAGCTCCTTGTAATGGCCCTTCCTGCCCCTGACGAGAGGAGCGAGGAGGTAGCATTTGCGGCCGTTGTAGTTCGTGAGTATGAGCTCGGTGATCTGCTCGTCAGTGTAGCGGACCATCTCCTTGCCGGTGGCTGGGGAGTATGCCCTGGATGCCCTGGCGAAAAGCAGCCTGAGGAAGTCATATATCTCGGTGATTGTGCCGACGGTCGAACGCGGGTTGTTGCCGGTGGTCTTCTGCTCGATCGCGATAATCGGGCTGAGTCCGGTGATTTCCTCGACCTCGGGCTTCTCCAGCACGCCCATGAAATGCTTCGCATAGGTGCTGAGCGTGTCCATGTATCGGCGCTGGCCTTCTGCATATATTGTGTCGAACGCGAGTGAAGACTTGCCGCTGCCGCTAAGTCCGGTAACGACTACGAATTCGTTCCTGGGGATACTCAGGCTCACACTCTTGAGGTTGTGGGCCTTGGCTCCGCGTATTTCGATATATTCTTTGTTCATTACTGTATGTCTCCGTCGATGCTCAGTCCTTCACCGTCCCAGTCCATGTCTTCCTCTGGCTCATTGAAAGGCTGGAGGAAAGGATTGTGGGTGCGCTCATAAGCGATGTCAGTCTTCGGCCCGTGTCCGGGAATCACTGCGACTTCTCCGTCCAGCCCCATGATCTTGTCCATGATGCTGACGATCTCCTTGTCGTAGTCGCCCCAGGCGCTGTCCGTACGGCCGATGCTGCCGGCGAACAGAGTGTCGCCGCTGATCAGAAGCTTGTCCGCATCGTCATAGAAGCAGACGCAGCCGGGAGTATGTCCGGGAGTCTCGATGACCTCGAAGACAGTGTTGCCGAAGCTCAGCCTGTCGTCCTCCTTTATGTCCTTTGTGGCGAAGTCTTTCGGAGCGTCGGGCATGCCGAAGACTCCGGTGAGGAAATGGTTGTTCTCCAGCAGGACTTTGTCCGCAGGGTGCATATAGACCGGGACGCCGAACTTTTCCACCATGGCCGGGACTCCGTAGATATGGTCAAAGTGCCCGTGGGTCAGGAGTATCATCCTGACTTTTATGCCGTTATCCTCGATATGGTCCGACAGCCTGCGGCATTCTTCCTCTCCGAGGCAGCCGGGATCCACGATCGCTCCCTCCATGGTATCGTCCCAAATCACGGTGCAGACTTCCTGGAAAAGGTTGAAAGTGAAATTATGGATATTAAGCATAAGCGATGGAAATTATTTTCACAAATTTACAAAAATTCCTCTAAATTTGTAGAACCATACATTATACTATGTTCATTGGCGTTGCTGGAAATATCGGTGCAGGGAAGACTACTCTGACAAGGATGCTCGTGGATTATTACGGATGGACCCCGAAATACGAGGCCGTCACGTACAATCCATACCTGGAGGATTATTACAAGGATATCCAGAGGTGGTCCTTCAACCTTGAGATATATTTCCTCGAGCAGCGTTTCCAGGACCTTATGGAGATTTCCAAGTCGGAGAACGTGATCATCCAGGACAGGACCATATTCGAGGGAGTGTACGTGTTCGTCGCCAACAACTATGAGCAGGGCAACCTTTCGAAGAGAGACTTCGAGACATATATGAGGCTGTTCAATCTGATGATGTCCATGGTGAAGGCTCCGGACCTGATGATCTATCTCAGGAGCTCGGTCCCGCATCTCGTCGCCCAGATCCAGAAAAGGGGAAGGGACTACGAGCAGGGAATGAACCTCAACTATCTCCAGGGCCTCAACGAAAAGTATGAGAAGTTTATCAATCAGGATTACAAAGGCCATGTGCTTACGATTGACGTGGACGACCTCGACTTCGAGCACAGGCCTGAGGATTTCGCGATGATCACCGGGCGCATCGACTCGGAACTCTTCAGTTTATTCGGTTAGACAATAAAATATCAGGATTATGCATATAGCGATAGCAGGAAACATCGGTTCAGGTAAGACTACTCTTACCAAGATGCTGGCGGCCCATTATGGCTGGACCCCGAAATTCGAGTCCGTGGACTTCAACCCGTATCTGTCGGATTTCTATGAGGACATGGAAAGATGGAGCTTCAACCTCCAGATATACTTCCTCAACAAGAGATTCAAGGATGTAGTCGACATTTCGAAATGCGACGACGTGATCATCCAGGACAGGACCATCTACGAAGACGCAAGAATCTTCGCTCCTAACCTGCACGCGATGGGACTGATGAGCACCAGGGACTTCGAGAACTACTCGGATTTGTTCGACCTGATGATGTCCCTCGTCAATCCGCCTGACCTGCTCATCTACCTCAAGAGTTCCATCCCTAACCTCGTGTCCCAGATCCAGAAGAGAGGACGCGAGTACGAGAAGAGCATCCGCATCGACTATCTCACCGGTCTGAACGAGAGATATGAGAACTGGATCAAGGATTACAAGGGCAACCTGCTCGTGATCGATGCTGACCGCATCAAGTTCGGAAACAAGCCTGAAGACTTCCAGACCGTGACCGACATGATCGACGGCCAGATGTTCGGCCTCTTCCCTCAGAAGTAAAAGACGATGCTCGGCATTGGCGGCATAGCGGCAGGGCTGCTTATCCCTCTGGCTGGAACCGTCCTCGGTTCGGCCTTCGTCTTCTTCATGAAGAAGGAGATGTCGGTGATTCTGCAGAAGGCCCTCCTCGGCTTTGCCTCCGGCGTGATGGTGGCGGCGTCCGTATGGTCGCTGCTCATCCCTTCTATGGAGATGAGCTCCGACATGGGCAAACTGGCCGTGCTGCCGGCCACGATCGGCCTTATCGCCGGTTTTGCATTCCTCCTGCTGATCGACTATATTACTCCGCACTTGCATCTTGACGGCGACGCCGAAGGCCCGAAGAGCCACCTGTCAAAAACCACGATGCTTTCTCTTGCGGTGACAATCCATAATCTCCCTGAGGGAATGGCGGTCGGTGTTGCAATCGCCGGCGCCCTCAGTTCCGAAGTCGGCATGTCCCTGGCCGGGGCTCTCGCCCTGTCCCTCGGTATCGCCATCCAGAACATCCCTGAGGGAGCCATCATTTCCATGCCGCTGAGGGCCGCGGGGAACTCCCGCATGCGCTCTTTCATGATCGGAAGTCTCAGCGGCGCAGTCGAGCCTGTCGGCGGACTGCTCGTCCTGCTGCTGGCCTCCGTAATGACTCCGATGATGCCATATCTGCTGGCTTTCGCGGCCGGAGCCATGTTCTATGTAGTGATAGAGGAGCTCATTCCAGAGGCCTCCGTCGGAAAGCACTCGAATGTCAGCACCATAGGCTTCGCTATAGGCTTTGCGCTGATGATGGTGCTTGATGTCGTGCTTGGCTGATCTTCAGAACCCTGTTTTCTGCAAATATCGCGGCTGATGCCAGGAAGTAATAGACTATGGTCTGTATCGTCATGGCGCCCAGCTGGCTGTGTATTGAAGACAAGTCTCCTCCGGCTGCGTTGAGATTGATGAATGCCTGGCATCCGAAAGTGGACGGGAAGATATATGAGAATATCCTCCAGAATGCCGGGAAAGCGGTCTCAGGCCATGAGGTCCCGGTCAGGAACAGACAGATCGGAGACATGAACAGGAACAGCACGAATACCGTCTCCCTCCTTGTGACCATTGTGCTCCAGGTCATGCTGAAGAACACGCAGTCTGTCACGAAGAACAGCAGCAGTATCATCATGTCGCCGAAGGCCCCTCTCTGCGGCAGCCCGAATATTGCCGGAACGATGAATGCGATGTATATGGATATGCCCATGTAGACCAGCCAGTATGCAGCTCCGCGGCCAAGGACCGAACGCCCGATCCCGATGCCTGACAGCTTGTCCGGCAGGGATGCGAAACTTCTGTTCTGCTCTCTCAGCGTGCCCACCAGCAGGGACATTCCATAGAACATCGTCTGCTGTATGATCAGGAACAGTATCGCCGAAATCAGGAAGAAACTGTAGGAGAATGCGCTGTTGTATGGATTGTTCTCTTCATATGGGACGGCCTGCACCATCTGGGCGGCCTCTTCTCCGGAGA
>JAFZTP010000161.1 GCA_017618815.1 Bacteroidales bacterium
GCAACGCCTTCCAGTTCGGTCGGCACTTCGAAGTTGAAGTACGGGATCTTCTTGGTGGGAGCGTTGTTGATGGCGCCGTTGAGGATAGCGTCGATGATACCACGGGTATCACGGATTGAGATACGCTTTCCTGTACCGTTCCAGCCGGTGTTTACGAGGTAAGCCTTTGCACCGCTCTTCTTCATCTTCTTGACAAGCTCCTGAGCGTACTTTGTAGGGTGAAGCTCGAGGAATGCCTGGCCGAAGCAAGCTGAGAAGGTAGGAGTAGGCTCGGTGATACCGCGCTCTGTACCTGCAAGCTTAGCAGTGAAGCCTGAGAGGAAGTAGTACTGAGTCTGCTCTGCGTTGAGGATGGATACTGGAGGAAGAACTCCGAATGCATCTGCAGAGAGGAAGATAACCTGCTTTGCTGCAGGACCCTGAGACTCAGGACGGGTGATGTTGTTGATATGGTAGATTGGGTAAGACACACGGGTGTTCTCGGTAACGCTCTTGTCGTTGAAGTCGATGACGCCCTTGGCATCTACGGTTACGTTCTCGAGGAGAGCGTCGCGGCGGATAGCGTTGTAGATATCCGGCTCAGACTCCTTGTCGAGCTTGATAACCTTGGCGTAGCAACCGCCTTCGAGGTTGAACACACCCTTGTTGTCCCAGCCGTGCTCGTCGTCACCGATGAGGAGACGCTTAGGGTCAGTAGAAAGGGTAGTCTTACCTGTACCGGAAAGACCGAAGAAGATTGCGGTGTTCTCACCGTTCATGTCGGTGTTGGCAGAGCAGTGCATTGAAGCGATGCCCTTGAGTGGGAGGAAGTAGTTCATCATTGAGAACATACCCTTCTTCATCTCACCGCCGTACCATGTGTTGAGGATAACCTGCTCCTTGCTGGTAACGTTGAAAGCAACTGCGGTCTCGCTGCGGAGGCCGAGCTCCTTGTAGTCGTCAACCTTAGCCTTGGCTGCGCAGTAAACTACGAAGTCTGGCTCCTGATCGAATTCAGCCTGGTTCTTCGGACGGATGAACATGTTGGTCACGAAGTGAGCCTGCCATGCAACCTCCATGATGAAGCGGACTTTCATGCGGGTGTCCTTGTGGGTACCGCAGAAACCGTCGACAACGAAGAGCCTCTTACCTGAAAGCTGCTTCTGAGCGAGCTTCTTGAGGACATTCCATGTCTTTACAGACATTTTGTGGTTATCGTTATGATACTCCTCAGAATCCCACCAGATCTCTCCAGGTGCGCCTTCCTTGGTAGTCTTGTCATAAACGATGTATTTGTCTTTAGGAGAACGTCCGGTGTAGACGCCGGTCATCACATTGATAGCACCGAGTTCGGTAACCTGGCCTTTGTCAAAGCCCTCGAGCTCTGGCCTTGTCTCCTCGTTGTAGAGAACCTCGTAAGACGGATTGTAAAGGACTTCTTTTACTCCTTTGATTCCGTACTTGCTTAAATCCATTTTTGACATAATAATGATGTATTTTATAAAATAACTTTAATTTCTCTCTTGGGCGAAAAATCGTGCAAATTTAAGATTATTTTTGTACTTGCTCAAATAATTCGTATGTTTACACTGCATATTTTTGCTGCAAATTGCAAGCCATGTCAGACAGGGCATGAAATGTAAAATGTTTTAGTCTTGAAAAAAATGTCAGCTGTCGAAATTTTGAGGGAATATTGGGGCTACGATGGCTTCAGACCGATGCAGAAGGAAATAATTGACGCGGCTCTCGAAGACCGGGACGTGCTTGCGATTCTGCCGACCGGAGGCGGAAAATCCGTCTGCTTCCAAGTACCCGCAATGATGAAAGACGGACTGGCTCTGGTAATCACTCCGCTGGTCGCCCTGATGAAAGACCAGGTCCAGAACCTGAAGGACAGGGGCATACGCGCGATGGCCATTCACGCAGGCATGGGCAGGCATGAAGTTGACCTTGCGCTGAACAATGCGGCATACGGAGACTATAAGTTCCTGTACATATCCCCGGAACGTCTCGGCACATTTCTGTTCCGTTCCTACCTGCCGGTACTCAACGTCAATTACATAGTCGTGGACGAGGCCCACTGCATATCTCAGTGGGGATACGACTTCCGTCCGGACTACCTCTCAATAGGGGACCTGCGCAAGGAAGTAGATGCTCCGGTGATAGCGCTGACGGCGACCGCGACTCCGGAAGTGGCTGATGACATAATGTCACGTCTGGGCTTCAGCGAGAAGCTCGTGCTGAAGAGCGGCTTCGAGAGGCCGAACCTCTCCTATGTAGTCCGCAAGTGCGAAGACAAGCTGGGCCAGCTGCTGAATGTCTGCAACGGCGTATGCGGTACCGGAATCGTCTATGTCCGCAATCGCCGCAAGACCGAAGAACTCGCATCCTTCCTGAAAGCCAACGATATCTCGGCTTCATATTACCACGCAGGACTTGGCCATGAAACCAGAGCCCAGAGACAGGAGCAGTGGAAAAAAGGGGAGGTCAGGGTGATGGTCTGCACCAACGCCTTCGGAATGGGCATCGACAAGCCCGACGTCCGGTTCGTGGTCCATTTCGACCTGCCCGATGCTCCGGAAGCATATTTCCAGGAAGCCGGCAGGGCCGGACGAGACGGCAAGCGCTCATTCGCAGTCCTGCTGTGGAACTCATCCGACGTACGACGGCTGTATCAGATAGAGAAAATTTCATTCCCGGGCCTTGATTTCATGGAGGACATATACCACAAGGTCCATCTGTTCTTCCAGATCCCATACGGGGCCGGAATCGGCCGCCAGCTGAAATTCAACCTTGAGGAGTTCTGCAAGCATTTTTCATTGCCGCGCGCCGAGACATTCTATGCCCTCAAATATATAGAAAGGGAAGGCCACTGGTCATACAGCGAAGACATAGACGTGTCCACCCGCGTCAAGATAGCCGTCGACCGGTCCGTGCTCTATGACCTGGACCTGCCTGAACCGACGATGGGAGAGCTGCTCGAGCTTCTGATCAGGCGCTGCGAGGGAATATTCTCATTTGCAGTCCAGATCGATGAGGAATACTTCTCCAAGGCTGTTGGGCTTACCATTCCATCATTCCGCCAACTCCTATACAGAATGAGCCTGGAGCACATAATCAACTATGTGCCCCAGGACCATTCAGATGTCATCTTCCTGCATCATGACCGCCTTGAGCCGGGCAACCTTGCCCTGAGTCCAAAGCGTCTCGCCATGCTGAAGGATGCTGCCTCCAGGCGAGTGCAGGCAATGATAGACTATGTCTCCGAAGAGGATACCTGCCGATCCCGCTTCCTCCTGGCTTATTTCGGCCAGACCGAATCTGAGGACTGCGGAAACTGCGACGTCTGTCGCAGCAGGCAGGCTACCAAGTGATGTTCAGGCCGCAAGCCACGCTGAGGTTGCATTTCTCGAGAGGAATGCAATAGTTTCCTGCGAGTCTGGTTGCAGCTGTTTCGGCCGATATGAAGAAATTGACCGGCCCGAAGTCAAGGGCTGCCATTCCTCCATAGTTTATTCCGAATTCGCTTACGCCTGCGCATAAGGCGGCATCGAGGATGCCTAACTTTGCGTTGAGCGAGCCCCTGGTCTCAAACCAGTTCAGGCGGCCGGTGTGATATGCTCCGAGCAGGCCGAAGGTAAAGTTTGTGGCCATCGTGTATTCTACTCCGACACGTAGGGTGACCGGAAGCATGCTGAAAGTCGCGATGTCCTCCGCCTTGTGGAACTTGTACAGTTCTTCAAGGTTGTCTCCCATCTTGTCAGAGTATTCGATGACGGTCTCTTCCGAGTCCATGATTCCGTGGATGTTCCCGTTCCAGCTGATTCCTCCAAGGTCTGTTACGGATGCGGAAAGCTTGAGATATGACAGAGGCGTGAAGGTTGCGCCGAGATCTATGGCGGCGCCGAGACCTGCCAGCTTTGGCGAATACTTGTTTTCGAAGTCCATTTCGCCGAAATCATAGAAGTCCGTGCCGTTCTCGGTAGGAATGACCGCTCCCGGGATGTTCCCGCTGATTTCTCCTTCCGCCTTGGCTTTCCAGCTGTCGCCGCTCATGTCTATTCGGATCCTGTCTATGTCGGCCCTCGCATTGGCAAGTCCTGCAAGTATCTTGATTCTTGCGCCGCATGAGACCATTCCGGCGACTTTCATGTTCATACCGTAGGCGAACTCCAGATAGCTCGAGAAGTCAGCCTTTGTCTTCGGAATTACGTATGTATCCTGGTATGTGTTTCCATATTTCATGAATTCGAAGAGCTCCTTCGGAACGTACAGGTTCGAAGAAGATTTCAGGCTGACGTCGATGGTATGGTAGATGAAGCCGCGCCTGAAACCGGCCGCCATTATCGTATGATCAATTCTGACGCCTGCTTTGTTGACAGAAGGAAGTATCTCGGCGAATTCCTCGTCGCTCACCGAAGGATGCATGAAACTTACTAGCTTCCCGTCCTTCCGGAAGACGTAGTTGCGGAATCCGGCATTAGTGCTGAAGTTCGTGCTTATGTTTCCAAGCGCTGGTATGGAGACGAAATTCTTCTCAGGACGGAATCCCGGGTTCAGACGAAATCTGTATAGGTCATTTCTCAGGAAATAGCCGTTCTGCGGCTCCTGGGCCTGTGCTGCGGCTGCCATGAAAAGCACCGCACCCAATATTATGATTAGCTTTTTCATGATCGTCTATGTTTATTTGTCTTCGACGATAAGTCCTTTCGGGAAAGCAATTACGAAGTTGTCAATCACGATAGACTGGGCCTTGTTGAATGTGACGACCTGTTGTGTCGAATAAAGGGCAAACTCAATCTCCTCGAAGTAGGCTGTGCCATCCTCGCTTACGACGGAAAGGTGGATTGTTGTTTCTGCCGGCTCATTGGTGTTTCCCTTTGAGATGATGTCTTCGCAGGTGATCGTGAAATTGGAAGACCTGTCTCCGGTAACCTTGATCCGCGGTATCAGGTCGGCTGGAATCTCATTGGCCACACGGCATTTGATTTCCATGTTTCCGGCCTTGAGAGCATCGTCAAGGTCATTCGAGAACTTGTCAACTTTGATCTTTCCGATCAGATATCCGTCATTCTCGTTTCCTGGGAGAGGAATTGTCCACTCCTGACCGGAAATGAATCCTGAATAATCTGAAGGGAGGAGGGAATAGATATCAGCTGTCACTGATACGGACGGAAGTTTCATGGAGAACCCTTTCAGAATCTGGACGGTCCCGTCGAAGTCGTCAGAGTCATAGGCATTACTTACACATCCTGTCAAACAGACCGTTGTGGTAGTAATTGCCAGGATAGCGAAAAGTTTTGAGAGCTTCATAAGTTGTTTTTTTAAGGCTTCAAAAAAGGTTGTGTCAGTCGTCCCAATTATCTGTTCGGAACGGAATGAGAGGAAGTCCGAGCGCGTTTCCGAAATTACCGATCTTGAAGTTCTTGAAACAGTAGCGCACTGCCACTGGCGCAGGGACCTTGTCGCTAAACACGAAGACCTTGCCTCTGCCTGCGAAACATTTTGCAGGATAGAATACATGGTCTTCTCCGGCTATCTCAAAGCCGTCTATATCCATGAAACGGTTGACCCCGCCGTTCATGTTCTTGAATGTAAGGAATATCTTGTCGTCTTCGATCTTCATCGACTCATATGAAGGAGAATCGGCAGGGAATCCTTTCTGCCCGTACACCTTGTTGAGAACAGCCGAGGCGAGCCTTTCTCCCACCTTGCGTTTCTGAGCCGGATGGATCTGGGTAATCTCATATGGATAAACAGCGTCATTGGTGGTGACCATGTGGCTGTTTGGAATTATCTGGGACGCGCGGAACTGTTGCTCGCGAAGACGGGCGGACCATGTCTTGTCAGCTTTTGCCGGATTGCCCGAATATGGAGCGATCTCCACGAAATAGAATGGAATCTCGCCAAGGCCGAAAGCCTCCCTCCACTGCTCGACGAGGATCTTCATCCTTTCCGAATAGCGGTTTCCCGGATCTCCTACGTTGGAACAGCCCTGATAGAAAAGAATGCCCTTTATCGTATATTTCAGGATAGGACTGAACGTACCGTTGCCCCATGTCATCTGGTGGTGGTAATTCTGTCCCGGATTCTTGTTGATAGACTCCCAGTCAAGGGGCTCGTCGGTATACTTCTCAAGATTCTCGCGGCTCAGCCATCCTTCCACGCGGGTGCCTCCTTTGTTGGCCTCGATTATGCCTACAGGTACATTCTCGGCACGGCTGACCATGCGGGCAAAGAAATATGCGGTTGCACTGGCGTAGATCACGCTCTGGGGAGTAACCACGTTCCACTTTGTGTCTGCATCCTCCTGCGGCTCCATCTTCTCCACTGAAGGAATCTTGGCGAAGCGAATGGCCGAAGAGTTGACCGCATCGGCGATGGTTTCCAGAAGATTGTCGGTAGGGCAGTCGTTGAAGCCCATGACCGGCATCTCCATGTTGCTCTGTCCCGCACCGACCCATACTTCGCCGACAAGCACGTTGCCGATCTTCACGATTTCTCCGTCGTCGAATGTGATCTCATATGGATTGAAGCTGGCTGCAGGGGTCTTTACGAATACTTCCCATCTTCCTTCCCCGTCTGTCTTGACATTGTATTTCTTTCCGTCCCATGAAGTGGTGACTCTTATCTTTTTGCCGGCGTCATCATATCCATAGAGCCTGGCTTCGGTCTTCTGCTGGAGGACCATGTTGTCGCCGATAAGATGGTGAAGCCTAACTTTAGCGTCAAGAAAACATAAAGAAACAGTGAATGCAAGAACTGCAGTCAGAATACGTTTAGTCATAATGTCATTATTTTGTTGTGCTTTACAAAAATACAAAACTGATTTGAATTAATCTCAAAAAAAAGGTTTATATTTGAAAAAAGACCTATGTATGAGCTTGTATGAAAGATTCAGATCCCAGATTTCGGAGATCACAAACATAAATGAGCATGTCGACAAGGAAGATGCAGTAGTCCGCATCAAGAGCGGTATATGGTTCAAGGGACCGAACGTATGGATCCTTGCGTTTTCCATAGTCATCGCCTCCGTGGGCCTGAACGTGAATTCCACTGCGGTGATAATCGGCGCCATGCTAGTATCTCCGCTGATGGGACCTATAATCGGCATGGGCCTGTCTCTGGGCACTAATGATACGGTATTGCTGAAGGATGCTTTCCGCAACTTCCTGTTGATGGTTGTGATAAGCCTAATAGCTTCGTGTCTCTATTTCGTGCTGACGCCTCTTAACCTCACTAATCCGACAGAACTTCTTGCCAGGACGTCTCCTACCATATACGACGTGCTGATTGCCCTGTTCGGCGGCCTGGCCGGAATACTTGAGAATTGCCGCAAGGAAAGGGGGACCGTGATTTCGGGTGTGGCCATCGCCACGGCCCTCATGCCGCCTCTCTGTACGGCCGGATACGGACTGGCCAACCTGAACCTGCACCATTTCCTGGGTGCGATGTACCTGTTCTTGATCAACAGCGTATTCATCGTACTTGCCACTTACCTTATAGTCAAGTATCTGCACTTCCCTTCAGTACAGTTCGAGGATTCCGTGAACGAAGGCAGGAGAAAGCTCGTGATCACCCTTCTTCTGGTCGCTTTCCTGGTTCCGAGCGTGTTCAGCGCCGTTTCCCTGGTACGTTCCAACAACTTTGAGAGGAAGGTGCAGGCCTTCATCTCCGCCAACCGCGTGTTCGGCCATAGCTACATCTATGATTACCAGATGAAGGACGGAGGAGTGGTGGAACTCTCTTTTGCCGGAGACCAGCTCTCGGAACCTGAGCTCGAAAGCTTGTATCTGGCAGCCTCGGGCTTCGGCTTGACCAAGGACCAGCTGCTGATCAATGACCATTCGGTCGGTATAGCAGGTTCTGAATATGACAAAGCCTTCAGGCATGTATATGAGAGCAATGAGAAGATGATCGCCAAGAAAGACGCCCGCATTTCCGAGCTGGAGTCGTCACTGGACGAGATAAAGAGGGCTGAGGACGATTATGTCCAGATAACCAGGGAACTGCGTTACAGATATCGTGACATCGGGGATGTTTCAATATCAAGGGGACTTGACATAATGTCCGACAACCTGGACGTGAACCGCAGGATCAACGTGCTGGCCTATACGGATAAGCCCCTCGAAGAAGAGATAGTGACGGATATCAGGGATTGGCTGAAAGTCAGGATGAATGATTCGACAGTAGTTGTCTTGAACATAGTAAGATAATGGCTGAGAACGAACTCATAGAATTGTTTGGCCGCCACAATGTGCGTCCTACGGCCAACAGGCTCATAATCGCAAGGACCTTGTCCTCTGCGGGCAGGCCTATGTCCCTTACCGAACTTGAAGACCTTGTGGATACCATTGACAAGTCAGGTATCTTCAGGACGCTGACCCTTTTCAGGGACAATCATCTCGTACATGTGATACAGGACGGCGACAGTGTCAGATATGAGCTCTGCCAGAGCTGCAACGACGACGATGATGAAGACACCCATGTCCATTTCCATTGCGACACATGCCACAGGACATATTGTCTCGATGAAATAGCAATCCCCCCGGTAAGTCTTCCGGAGGGATATGAGGGCAGGACTGCTTCGTATATAGTCACAGGAACTTGTCCTGCATGTTCTTCAAAAGCTAAGTCCTCTGGCGGTACTCGTTAGGCGAGATTCCGTATTTTTCCATGAACAGCATGTAGAAAGTGGAACGGCTGCCGCATCCGCAGTCTGAGGCGATGCTTTCTATAGTGTATTCTTTGTTGTCACGCAGCATCTGGGCGGCATACTCCATCCTTAGGTTGTTCATGTAGTTGCTGTATGACATTCCCGTATATTTCGTGAAGAGTCCGGCGAACTTGTAGGCAGGAACGCCGCTCTTTTCGATGATCACGTCTCTCGATATGCCGGACTTGGCAAAGAGCTTTTCCTGACGGATAAGGTTGTCCAGGTCCCTGAACTGCTGTATCTCCTCGGAATCGTCAGGATTGTCCGATTCCTTGATCTTCAGCGTCGCCGGTCCGTTCTCCAGGGAAACGGCCGTTTCCGCTATCTCCTTGTAGCGCAGAAGGTCGTTGATAGTGTTGATAGCAGCAGCGTTCTTCTTGCGGATGAGGTCGCTGTACCTGTGGATGTTGCCGGCGTAGAGCCCACCTCCGATAAGCAGTAGCAGTGACATGACCACGATGACTCTCATCACCTTCATGGTGTTCTTCTGGGCTTCATATTTCCGCTCCATCTCCTGGGTGCCCAAGATGGTGGATACCTGCAGGGCGTCTGTCTTGAGATTGTTGCTGTAGATCTGGTCCTTTACCTTTATAATCTCTGAGGAGATATCCAGCGCCTTGCTGTAGTTGCCCATCCCCTGGAATGCAGCCATGCGAGGTACGAGTACGTCCGTAAGGTACATTTCCGAACAAGTGTCGCCCCTGTTCTTATAACTCTGGTCAATCCTGTCGAGGTTGGCAAAGAGTGTCTTGTATTCTTTTCTCCACAAAAGGTAGGATGACAGCATCGAAAGTCCATATGGGGACTTGACAGTTTCGGTCTTGCTGCATAGCCTGTAATACTTGTCGGCCAGCCTTGGCTGGTCGGCATACTGGTATGTCTCCATGCACTGGGAGTATACCGAAGCTCGTCTCAGGTCGAGGAGGGAAGGGGGAGTATCCTCAGCTCTCTCCATCTTCTCGAGAGCGCTCTGCATACGCGGGAGCAGGAATATCGCTTCCTTGATGTCTCCCTGCTTGGTCATGGCGTTGACAGTCTCGCCGATGGCATAGAGATAATAGTCCATGTCGGCATTGTCTCCTGACTGCTTTGCCAGCTGTTCATACAGGTCCATGCTTTCGTAGAGGTTGTAGTATGCGTCCTTCGTGCCTCCGAGAGCCACCTTGTTGAGGCCGAGATTAAGCAGGAAGTAAGCCACGTCCGACTCCATATGGTTCGCCCTGGCCTTTTCCAGACCCTCGGCTATGAAGTTGAGGCTCTTTGTATATTCACCGAGCTTGTAATCATTATGGGCCATTATCCCGAGGCTCCTGATGAACGTGTCCGGGGACTCTTTCCTGAAGGACGAGTCATTGTATGCCTTGAGATAATAGAATTGCGAAAGATAATACTGAGGAGTATTGTGATAGACAATACCCTTCAGCACATTTGTCTGATATGGCTTGAGCAGGTTGTACTCTTCGGCTTCTTCCGTCAGTCTCAACGCTTCTGCCGGGTCTCTGTACGCCAGCTCCATGATATAGTCTTCCGAGTGGAAGTCAGTATCGGAATCTGCAGTGTTTTGCGTTACCTTATCCTTACACGCGACGACTAAGGAGATAGCAGCCGCTATCAACAGGATTTTCCTCATAAAGATATCTTAACTACTTCTTTGTCGAGATCAGAATCACTCCGTTTGCTCCTCTGGCTCCGTATATTGCGCATGAAGCGGCATCCTTGAGCACGTCAATGCTTTTTACGTCGGAAGGATTTATGTAGGACAAGTCAGTCACTTCCACTCCATCCACAAGCATCAGAGGGTCAGTTGAGGAGTTGATCGAGCCCAGCCCCCTTATGATGATCTTGCCTCCATTCTGGCCGACCTTCAGTACGGTAACTCCCGGGACTCTGCCTCGTATGTAATCGTATATGTTCGAATATGTTACAATTTCGCGTTGCTTTACCTTTACGGTAGAGACTGCTGTGGTAAGGTTCTTGACCTTGATGGTGCCATAACCGATGTCAGCGACTTTCGCTGTCTCGTTTATGCTAGCTGATACCTGTTTCAGTTCTGGAATGTTTCGAGAAACCGAATCCTGCGGCGCTCCTTCCGTTCCCAGAAGGGCGGATATCATTAACGGCAGTATAACGGAATAACCAAACATATTGCTGACAGTTATTTATCCTAAGATACAAATATAGACATTTTCCTGAAATTTGCAACCAGGTTGCAAAACGGACCCGGTATCTTTGCAACGGAAAATCAAATGTTTATATCATATGGGACACATACATGAACATAGTCACGAGCATCACCACGAACATCATCATGAGCACGAGCATCATCATGAGGAAGGTGGTACCCGCGAGACATTGATAAAGATCATCGCAGCCGCAGTATTGCTGGCCGTGGCCTTTGTCATAGAGAAAAAATTCGCGCTGAAGACATGGCAGCTGCTTCTGGTCTATCTGGTACCGTATTTCCTGGTAGGCTGGGAGACTCTTAAGGAAGCAGGGGAGAGTCTCCTCCACGGAGACGCCCTCGACGAGAACTTCCTTATGAGCATAGCAACCATCGGAGCCCTTGCAATCGGTTTTCTTCCTGGAGCAGAGCCTCAGTTCACCGAGGCTGTGTTCGTAATGCTCTTCTTCCAGGTCGGAGAACTGTTCGAAGGCATCGCAGAGGGCAAGAGCCACAAGTCAATCGCCAGCCTAATGGACATCAGGCCAGATACTGCAAATGTGGAGAGGAACGGGGAAGTGCTTGTCGTTGATCCGGATACCGTCGAGATGGGAGAAACCATTTTGGTAAAGCCGGGCGAGAGGGTGCCGATGGACGGAATCATCATCGAAGGGTCATCAAGCCTCGATACGGTTGCCCTTACCGGAGAAAGCGTGCCAAGGAGCATCGGTCCCGGGGATGAGATATTCTCCGGCTGCGTGAACATATCGGGCTTGCTTAAAGTAAAGGTAATCAAAGCCTTCGGAGAGTCTACCGCCTCCAGGATACTCGACCTTGTAGAGAATGCCTCTGAAAGCAAGTCCCGCCAGGAGAACTTCATAACCCGGTTCGCCAGAATATATACCCCGATCGTGGTCGGATGCGCCTTGCTCATGGCCATAGTTCCTGTGCTCTTCGGAGGCGTCTTCGCTACTTGGCTATACAGGGCCCTGACCTTCCTTATTGTATCATGTCCATGCGCCCTGGTGCTTTCAGTGCCGCTTGCATTCTTCGGGGGCATCGGCTCTGCATCCAGAAAGGGCATACTGATCAAGGGCGGAAACTGGCTTGAGACGCTCGCCAAGGTCGGGACCGTCGTCTTTGACAAGACCGGCACCCTTACTAAAGGCGTTTTCGAAGTCACTGCCGTGCATCCTGAGATGATCGACGAGAAAGAACTGCTGCATCTTGCAGCCCATGTGGAGAGATTCTCCACCCATCCCATCGCGGCATCCCTCAGGGCTGCATA
>JAFZTP010000162.1 GCA_017618815.1 Bacteroidales bacterium
GAAGTTGCGGAGTTCTTCGCTGAAAAGATTAGTGCGGCTACCGGATACAAGATCCGTACAGCCAAGAGCGGCGGCCAGATCAGCCTTACCCTCTCTTCCAACACCGGTCTCCCTGAGGAAGGCTACTTCCTTGAAGTGACTCCCGGAAAGGTTAAAGCCGTGGCCGGAGACAAGGCAGGTCTGTTCTACGCTATGCAGACATTCCTCCAGCTTCTTCCTCCGCAGATCGAGAGCCAGGTCAAGGTAAAGGGCGTGAAATGGACAGCCCCTTGCGCCAAGGTTACCGATTATCCGAGATTCAAGTGGAGAGGCTTCCATCTCGATGTATGCCGCCACTTCATGGGCATGGACGCTATCAAGCGCCAGATCGATATCATGGCCTCGTACAAGATCAACACCATGCACTGGCACCTCACCGAGGACCAGGGATGGAGGATAGAGATAAAGAAGTATCCTCGCCTTACCGAAGCCGGAGCATGGAGGACTGAGTTTGACGGTTCCGTATATGGCGGCTACTACACCCAGGAGCAGGCCAAGGAAATCGTCGCTTATGCAGCCGAGAGATTCGTGACCGTAATCCCTGAGATCGAGATCCCCGGCCATACCATCGCAGCCGTCGTTTCATATCCGGAGCTTTCCTGCGACGGAGAGCAAATCAATCCGAGTTATACCTGGGGCGTAATGGACCGTGTCCTCTGCCCTGGAAATGATAAAGTATTTGAATTCATCGAGGGAGTGTTCGAAGAACTCATCCCTATCTTCCCTTCTCTCTACTATCATGTCGGCGGCGACGAGTGCCCTAAGACAAGATGGAAAGTCTGCCCTAAGTGCCAGGCCCGCATCAAGGCCGAAGGCCTGTTCGCAGATGAAAATCACTCTGCTGAGGAGAAGCTCCAGAGCTACTGCATCCAGCGCGTGGAGAAGATCCTTGCCAAGTTCGGCAAGAAGCTCATCGGCTGGGACGAGATTCTCGAAGGAGGACTCAGCGGCGAAGCTGCCGTAATGTCCTGGAGAGGTGAGAAAGGCGGTATCGCCGCCGCCCAGATGCACCACTATGTGGTCATGACCCCGAGTCATGAAGGCTGCTACTTCGACAGCTATCAGGGCGATCCTAAGGCAGAGCCTCTCGGTTTCGGCCGCTACATCCCTCTGAAGAAGATATATGACTATAATCCTGTCCCTGCCGAGCTCCAGAAGGATGGTCTCGAGAAGTTCGTCATGGGAGTACAGGCATGCAACTGGTCAGAGTACATGTATGACGACGACTACAGGGATTACATGCTTTTCCCTCGCGGTTTCGCTCTCAGCGAGGTCGCATGGAGCCAGCTCTCTTCCAAGAACTGGGAAGACTTCAGCGTGAGGGTCAACGATGCATGCGAGCGTCTTGACATGCGCGGCGTGACCTATCATATTCCGCTCCCTGAGCAGCCGGGCGGCTCATGCAGCAACCTCGTGATCACCGGCGAGTCTGAAGTCGCATTCACCACCACCCGTCCTGAGAAGATGTTCTACACCCTCGACGGTACCGAGCCTGACGGAAACTCAACTGAGTACACCGCTCCTATCAAGGTGGATGGAAACACTCTCATCAAGATCTGCACTGTCCTTCCTTCCGGAAAGAAGAGCATGGTCCGCGAGATCAAGGTGGAGAAGCAGACTCTCGCTCCTGCAGCCAAGCCTGAGAATCTTTCAAACGGACTCAATCTGCGCAAGGTCTATGGCCGCTTCCTTTCAGCCAGCGAGCTTGACAATGTCAAGGATGGCTGGATCGAGTCAACCGTTACCGAGCTCAAGCAGATCGAGCGCCAGGAGCCTCGCCAGAACAACATGCAGGACGTCAATTTCTATGGAGCCGTAGCTGAAGGCTACATCAACATCGCCGAGGACGGAGTATGGACTGTCGCTTCTGATTACGACCAGGTATGGATCGATGGCAAGAAGCTCATCGACAACGGCACCGAGGTCAAGAGATACTCCCGTCACGACGCTCAGGTCGCTCTCGAGAAGGGTCTCCATGAGATCAAGGTAGTGTTCATCAGCAACATTATCGGAGGACATGCTTCAGCGCGCAACAATTCTACCATCCAGATGCGCCGTCCTGGTGGAAAGGGCTTCCACTCAGTGAATGCTGACCAGCTATACAGGTAAAACTGCATAAATCCATATTTTTTCTACGATCAGGCCGCACGGATGCCGGAACCGGTCTCCGTGCGGCAAATTTTTAAACCTTGGTTATGGTAAGACTAATCCTGATGACCGATTTTACGGAGGCTTTCGCCCATTACCTTCTGCAAGGCATATACAAATATGCTTCTACAGGGGACTGGATCGTGTGCCGCATGCCTCCGGCGTATAAGGAAAGGTTCGGACTTCAGAAAGTCGTATCATGGGCCAAGAAATGGAAAGCTGACGCCATCATCGGGCAGTTCAGCGACAAAGACGACGTTTCCCTCTTTGCGAAGAACGGGATCATAGCCCTCGCGCAGGACTACAAATCCCGCTTCAGCGAGATTCCCAACATCACTTCGGACTATTTTGCCACGGGCGCCAAGGCCGCAGATTTTTTCGTAAAGAGGAGATTCCGCAACTTCGCCTTCTTCGGCTATCGCAACGTGGTCTGGTCAGACGAAAGGTATCTCGGATTCAAGCGCCGTCTCGAAGATCTCGGCATGGAAGTATGCCCGTCATATCAGGAACAGGACATCACCGAGCTCTGGCATTATGAGGCCGAGCCTATAAAGAAATGGCTCGATTCCCTTCCGAAGCCTGTGGCGATCTTTGCATGTGACGACAACCAGGGCACCAAGCTGATCGAGGTGTGTAACGTGGCCGGTTACAAGGTCCCTGAAGAAGTTGCCGTGCTCGGAGTGGATAACGATGAGACAGTCTGCCAGATGTCCTTCCCTCCTCAGTCCAGCATACTTACCGACATAGTGCAGGGTGGCTATGATGCTGCCAAGCTGATAGATGATATCCTTGCCGGAACTGTCGTCCCTTCGGGAAAGACCAATGTGGTCATCCGTCCTCTGTATGTGGTCAGCCGTACATCTACCAACGTGATTGCCACCGATGACCCGGATGTGCAGAAGGCCATAAGGTATATCTATGACAACGTCCACCGGAAGATCAACGTGGAGGATGTGCTCGGCGCCGTGGCCGTATCGAGGAAGGTGCTCGAGATCAGGTTCCGCAAGACCATGGGGGATTCCATCTATCATTTCATAGGCAAAGTCAAGCTTGACCGCTTCAGGTCATATCTGATAAACAGCGACAGGCCCGTCAATGAGGTGGCCGGACTCGTGGGCGAGGACGATGCCAACAACATGTTCAGGCGGTTCAAGAAGGAGTATGGATACACTCCTGTCGAGTACCGTCATGCCCATCATTCGCAAAATGCAAGTAATTAATCCGCAAATTGCCGATTAAAACGTTTTCCCTTTGGTTACCTTTGCTGGTACATTAACACTAAGTAAAGTAATCAAATTGTATGTGGTTAGGTATCGATTTAGGCGGGACTAATCTGAGAGTTGGAGTTGTAGACGGCAGGTCCGTTGTGGAAAGTGTTACGGTTCCATCTATTCCGAAGGATTGTTCCTTAGATTCTTCCATTGATTATCTTGTCGAAGTGATTCGACCGTTATGTTCATCCGAAATCACGGGTATCGGTATAGGAGTTCCTTCTGTAGTGGATGCAAAAAAGGGGATTGTTTATGACGTAACAAATATTCCCCAATGGGTGGAAGTCCCGCTTAAAGCGATACTGGAAAAACAGTTCCCATCACAGGAAATCAGCGTCAACAATGATTCAAACTGCTTTGCCCTCGGCGAATACAAGTTCGGCAAGGGCCGCGGCGTATCCAGCCTCGTGGGCATAACCCTCGGCACCGGCGTCGGATCAGGCGTCGTCCTCGACGGCAAGCTGTACGGGGGCGCCAACACCGGAGCGGGAGAGATCGGCTGTATTCCCTATATGGGAAAGACGCTTGAAGAATACTGCGCAAGCAAGTTCTTTACCGACGGTCTCGGGCTGACTGCAAAGGAAGCGGCCGATGCCGCGATTGCCGGAGATGTCGGGATGAGTGATGCATGGAAGGAGTTCGGCCGCCACATGGCCTATCTCCTGAGCGTCGCCGTCTATGCATATGACCCCGAGATGGTCGTGTTCGGCGGCGGCCTGACCAAGGCTGAGCCTCTCTTCCGTGATTCCATGAAAGAGGCCATGAAGGAGTTTGCATTCCAGAAATCACTCGAGAATCTCAAGATTGAATATTCAACGCTCAAGGATGTCGCCGTGCTCGGTGCGGCATCGCTTGTCATGGACTGACAGATAAGTACAAGACCGAAACTAATAAACCATTCATTTAAATTTTCTCGTATGAAAAAATTAAGTCTATTATTGCTTTTGGCGTTGTTCCCTGCAGGCGTTTTCGCACAGGTAGCAACTGTTAAAGGTACGGTGACGGACGCGGGAACCGGGGATCCTGTCCCTTATGCAACCGTTGTCGTGAAAGGTACCTCCAACTGGACCACCACTGACAAGGATGGTCTGTATTCTATCGAGTCTCCTGCAAACGGAGTCCTCTCTGTCTCCCTTCTCGGATACAGCAACGTCGAGGAAAAAGTCAATGGAAGGACACTGGTCGACATCTCCCTCGTTCCTGAATTTGACCAGCTCATGGAAACAGTTGTCGTGGGATACGGCGTCCAGCAGAAAAAGCTCGTCACTGGTTCTACCATCCAGGTAAAGGGTGACGACCTCATGAAACTGAGCACTACTTCCGCTCTCGGTGCTCTCCAGAGCCAGACCCCTGGTGTCAATATTACCCAGAATTCAGGTCAGCCTGGCCAGGGCTACAAAGTCAATATCCGTGGTATCGGTACCACAGGCGATTCCGAGCCTCTCTATGTGATCGACGGAGTCGCAGGAGGAAGCCTGAGCTCTCTCAACCCTTCTGATATCGAGTCCATCGACGTGCTCAAGGATGCAGCATCTGCAGCTATCTACGGTGCCCGTGCAGCCAACGGTGTCGTGCTTGTAACCACGAAGCAGGGCAAGGAAGGCCGCGTGATCACATCTTATGACGCATATCTCGGCGCTCAGTATATCGCAAAGATGCCGGACCTC
>JAFZTP010000163.1 GCA_017618815.1 Bacteroidales bacterium
GGCCTTGGGCCACACGGTCGGGCAGGAGAAGGGAATGGGACAGCCAGAATCTCCCCAATCCCCATCGTGGACGCCTCGCATACGAGCTTCAGCTTTGGCGCTGCCTCGATTAGCTCGCGGGTCACCTTTATCTTGTTGATGATCAGGACGTCGCAGTCCCCTACGCGCTGTATCGCCTCCTCCGGAGTCGAGGTCGGGTAGCATACCAGTTCGCCCTGCCTTCTTATCTTCTCAAGGCTCACATTGCCCATCGTAGATGCATCCAGAAATACTATCTTCATAATCTTTGATCTTGTACTTTTCTTCGAGCTCATTTCCTTGGACTGGTTCCTTTCTTAGAACTAGTCCTTCCTCCGACCAATCGCACTTTCTTCCTAGGTACGTTTTTCGTCGGGCGCTCCCTTCCAGTACAAAAATACAGTATTTTTTGGATTTCAGCCACACCTTCCGCCCCAGCCGCTGCCGGTCTGCTGATTTTTGACAGACCGGGAGCAGTTTCAGGGCAAAAGTGCTGGTGGCCTGCTAAAAAACTGCAGACCTCCAGCACCGCAGCCGGAATATACGCCCTCCGGCTGCTACAGATCGGGCGCTGCGGGGGGCTCTGGCCTTGAAGGACCTCCTCGCGCCCGACTGTTGCACGGGGTACCGGACTTTCCTATTCGTAGACGGCGGAATTTCTTGATCAGGTGTGTATATGGGTCCAAGGTTTGGACCCATATACACACCATCAGTGGCATTTCCTTTGGAAACGGCGCCTTTTCTGGTAAACCTTTTCCAGGACGACACCGACAGCGCAAAATGGAACCTATTGATTATAAATTAGATGCGCCTTATAAGATGTACTTGGGCACGTCTCATAAAACATAAGTAGCTGAGAGTCAATCACATCCATTTCACGCTAATAATCAGCCCCTCTCGTCAAGGGCGGAAAAAGCCTACAGGGACATGCGGACGCAGGCCAGGCGGCAGAAGCAGGACTGCGGCAAAAAGCTGGCGGGCGGAGTCTGCGAAGGAATTGAGGAAAAGCGGAAGAGCGAGGGTGCTGCCGGCGGCGCCGTGAAGGACGGCGGCGGAGGGCGGGCTGGTACAAAAATGCCGCCGCGGCGGCTGGACGCTGCTGCGGCGGTATGAATTCGAATCTAAGTCAGACAAACCGGGACGAACCCGGATGACCTTACTGAATGTCGATGAGGCGGGTGTTGCGGGCTATCTCATCCTGAGTCAGTTTCGGGATATTGATGTTCAAGACACCATTCTCGACCTTGGCAGTGATGTGCTCAGCATCCGCATTCTCAGGCAAGGCAAGCATCTGCTGGAACTTCTCGTATGAGAACTCGCGGCGGAGGAAGCGCTCATGCTTCTTCTCCTCTTTGGTCTCATGCTTCTTTTCCATAGTGATCACGAGGTTGCCATCCGGATCGAGGCTGACCTTGAAATCATCCTTGGTCAGGCCAGGAGCTGCGAGTTCAACATCGTATTCTTTTTCATTTTCCTTTACATTGATGGCCGGAGCGGTAGAATTTGCTCTTTCCATCCAGCTGTTGTCGAAGAAATCATTGAAGATTTCCGGCAGCCAGCTCGCACTATTTCTTCTTACAGGTACCATGATTAAATCTCCTATGCTAGTATTTCTTCCGGCCTTCCGGGGGCCGTTCCCGTGTGCCTCCCAACGGGGCACGCTTAAAAAACTCGCAAAAAGGAGACCAATGGCAAAAATGTGTCAAAAAGTCATAAAACACTGACAATCAGACATATCCATCTGCCAAAATTACAACATGCACGCCCATCCGAACTAAAGGAAAGAAGGGACTACTGGCGGGAAAGGACGACTTTGGCCGAGTAGGCCTTGTTGACCTTCTTCGCAAACTCCCTGTAAGAAGGGTACATGCTCTTATCCTCATCGAAAGGCTTGGCAGTAAATGACTGTGAGACATGCAGGACAGAGCTGTCAGACTCGTCGACACGCGCTGAAGAAACAAACGTTCCCCAGACATCATCGACAGTCACGTCCTCCGGCAAGTTCTCCACCTTGTATCCCTCAGGCAGCACCACAGTATAATCATAGGCCAATGTATATCCGGAATCCAGATATACCCTGTTGACTCTCGCAGAACGCTGGTAATACAAGTTGACAGCCAATGGATTCATCGGGAAGAAGATCCTGTCCCCGGACGCGTTGGCATACTTGCGGCTCGTCATACTAAAATCCACCTCGGCCTCCGGAACATACTCACGTCCATATTTCAGATAGTCCTTGAAATTATCCTTAACACCGACTATCCTGACATCCTCAGGTTGGACATTCCAGTCACGCACAAGCGTTTTGACCTGGCTATCCGGCTTACGCTTCCCGAAATCGATGAACGTTTCAGAATAATCGAGCATGCGCCTGTCCTTTATGTCGATCTTGGCTGATCCATCCGCAGAAATGACGATCTTCGCCTCACGTATCTTACGGCTAAGCGAATCAGGATATCCCCCGACCGTCACCTTCCTGCCGCTCTTCCCATCCAGCATAAGGATATCATGCCCGGCACAGTCAGAATGCCTATACCCCAGAGGATAGCTCGGATTGGTACACTCCACGAACAGCGTATCCTTATTCTCCTTCAGAGGAACGGCCAGCATGACATGGTTCATCTGACTCACAGAGCAAATATCCTTAAAGAACTTCTTTTGGTCAGTATTGATCACATAATAGTATGAATCCACTCCGGCGACTTTGAGAAGGCACTTCAAATAGTTTGACAGGCCTTTGCAGTCGCCGAACCCGTTCTTCGCGACATGGGATGCGGGCAGAGGACGGAGCCCGCCGATGCCAAGGGAAATACTGACATATCTGGTCTTTTCCCGAAGATATGAATACAGTCTGCTGACAATCTCATAATCAGAATCGGCCCCTTCAGTCAGCTCACGTACCTTGTCGACCTCAGATGCCGGAAGATCATCGACTTTAGTCTGGATAGCGCAGAGCCATGAAGCCAGCTCCTCCCAATTGGACTGACGGCCTTCTATTCCTCCGAGCGTAAACTCCAATGGGCCGGCAAACACCAGCGGATAAGTATCCGATTCCAGCTTCATGAGATGCTCTCTGACAAGAGGCTTCATCGGCTGCGACAGTATCCATGTATGGACATCCTTGCCCTTGACTGTCTCCACGGAATACTCAAGATACTGGTCATGCCTGGCTATCTTCATCCCCTCTGGAAGAATCAGGGAATACTTCGCCGAGGCAAGTCCGACATTGGCGACATTCACAGGATCGAAAACAGGAAAAATGTCAACGCCATTCTTATAGTCGACAGTATAATCATACGTAACCGTGAACGGATAATTATACGAAGGGACATAGCCCACGGCATAGCAGTCGTCTGCCAATCCCGTGGAAAGAGAGACGAAGGAAAGGTCCTTCTTGGACAGCTTGACCTTCTTGCCTCCCTGCAGGACAACCTCTCCGCCAAAAGATCCGAGAGACCTGAAATAGTCCGTATAGACGACGAATGTAGCCGCATCCAGTCCGTCCTTGTTGTTTACCAATATCGAGACATGCACCTTGTCCGTGCCAGATGTCCTTGAATTCATCTTGAACTCTTCGACATGCGACAGGATGATCGCGTCAGCACTTTCCTGACCGGCCACCGACACCATGGCCATGACCATAAGAATCAAAGTCAGAATGAATGTCCTCATTTCTTCTTCAGCACAATAGATGCGTTATAGATATTGCATATCTCCGACCAGTACATGCGCAATACTTCATAGTCAGCAGCAGTGACTGTCATCTCGTTGGCAATGAACATGAAGCTGACAGACACGGCGCTATCTCCGGCCATGGAATACTTGACGACAACCTTGCTTCCAAGAGGATCGAAAACGAAGGCTTGAGGTTTAGGAAGCTGGTCCACAGCATATTCAGACGGTATGAACAACGTATATGAATACTTTACAGTCTCAGGAAAAGGGAACTCAACCACATTGCGCCGGTCCGGATCCTGGAAATCCCGCTCCGAATGGTATTTATTGATGAATGGCTTTACATAGATGTAGTCACCGGCTACCTCGGCCTCAGTCGAAAACTTGAAGCGGTATGAAGCCCTCGGACTCCATGCATCATGTTCAGGAAACTCAAATTCGGAAATATCCACCTTCATGGCGTTCTCAAGACCCTCGATGAACTCTTCCTCATCCTTGCCGCCGGCATATTTCCTCTTCTCGTAGATAGAAGACTCGTTATTAAACAGCCTGTTGCATTCACCCTCAATTGTACCGGAAGCATCAAGTTTTGCAATTACGTTGAACGTATCAACATTCTTCACAAGCTTGGTCAGGTCCACCCAGCTGCCACGCTTGCTGACAACCGAAAGAAGACGTCCGTTCGGAATCAGATACTCTACCGGAAGGACATTCAAGTAAGAGCTGCCGCGCACCCCGTCAGTATAATAGACCTTTCCAGAAGGAGTCACGATCTGAAGGATCATCGCATCGAAAGAATCCCATGACACATGGAACGATGCCAGGACTCCCCTGGTCCTCGATTTGATGAGGACAGGAGAACTCGTATAACCGAGCTCATTCAACTTGCTGGCAATGATGCCGCAGATATCGGCAGCGCTGCCATTCTTCTCCTTGAATGCCTTGGTCGAACTTGGCCAGCGGCCGATTTCGCCATCCCACTTGACAGCATCAAGGACACTAGCCCTCACATTCTTTATAGTCTCTACCTCGTCGTCCAAAGCCTCCACCTTGAGCGGAATCTTTGCCGTGAATTCTTTAAGATATCCTCCCTCGACAAGCTGGTTGTCCACGTCGCTCCATTCCGTAGAGAAATTCTTATATATCCAACCCGGAATCTGGACGCTCCTGAGCTCATATTCCACACCGAGGCGGGACTGGTCGGGATAGAAGCAGTATGGTTCATCTTTCATTGCAGGCACGTCATCGGCGACAAACACATCTTCAAAAAGGTCAAACCTGACAGTGGCGCCACGGAAAGTGTAAGTATCCGCAGAAGTATCTCTCTTGACCTCAGTAAAGGAATGATGCCCGCGAGTAAGTTTGTTAAAGTAAAAGTACTCCGAATACTCCACGGAGATCGAGCCATGGTTCACAGGATAATTCCCCTGAATGAAAAGAAGGCCCACATCCCAATAACGCCTGGTAGTGAACGTGTACTGGACCTCGATGACAGAACCGACACGCACATCCGGAGCAGAAAACTTCACCTGATTGTAGTCCGCAGTATAAGAGTCCCTGTAAATAAGGTTGGAAGGCATCTTGGAGACCACCTTCTTGCCTTTATCAAGGTTGTACGTCACTACCTTGATGCCATATATCCTCTCGTCGTCAGAATGGTCAGCAGAATAGATCAGTTCCACATCGGCACAATCCTTTCCCTCTTCCTTGAGCACCTTATAGCGCCTATAGACGGTAACGGTACGTCTCAATTCAAGCTGAGAATCAAAAGAGACCTTGACATCCGTGTCCTTGCAGAGCAGCACGGCGGCTGCAGAAGTGTCCAGCGGATAGGAATCCATTTCCAGTTCCTCCATGGAAACTGAGCCAGGCTTGTAATTGATCTTGATTGACTGTGCCGTCAAAGTAAATACGGCGGACCCAAATAAAAGGAGGGTTATCAGTGTTTTCTTCATATTGATATTATGTATGGTTTAATTTAATTTCATTTCTTCCTGAGCACTATGGCTGTATCATATATTTTGAGGATATCCATGAGGTAGACCAGGAACTCCCTGTATTCCTCCGGTTGCACGCTGTATGTGTCAAATATCAAGACAAAGTCCATTCTCATCTCATTTTCATTGACACGCTCATACCTGACCGTAGCCCTACTTTTGGCATGTCCGAATGAAAAATCCTGATCCTGAGGAAGGATTTCCACATCGTAGCCTGACGGGAAGGTCAGCTTATACGAATACTTAACGGTCTCAGCGAAAGGAATATCCAGCTGACTAAGACGCTCTTCATCAAGATTGAATCCCGAATAGAATCTCCTCATGAATGGATTGACATAGATGTAGTCACCGGTCAGCTCGGCCTCAGTCGAAAACTCGAAGTGGTATGAAGCCCTCGAACTCCATGCATCATGTTCTGGGAACTCAAACTCAGAAACCTCCACGTCCGCGACATCTACCAATCCATAAGAGAACACTTCCTCATTCTTTCTTCTGTCATAATCAATCTTCAAATTCATTGCAGACTCATTATCAGACACCACGATGCACTCGCCCTCTATGGAACCAGAAGTGTCAAGGCTGGCTACCACGTCGTAAGCAGCGGAACTTTCCGAAATCCTTGTAAGATCCACCCAGCGGCCACGTTTGTCGGAAATAGAAAGGAGACGTGCATTGGAGACAAGATATGTATTCGGAAGGACATTGAGATATGCATTGTCGCTGACGACATCCGTATAGTAGATTTTGCCGGAAGGAGTGATAATCTGCAGGATTAGCACATTGAATAGGCTTCCGAAGATTTCGGACACCTCGATAGTTCCCTTATCTCTGGTCTTAATGAAAACCGGAGAACAACTGTACCCAACCCGATTCAGCACGCTACCCACAACAGCGCAGATATCGGAAGCGTCACCTTCTTTGTATATACACGCATAGTCCGTATTGGCCAGAATACCCATCCTTTTATTCCATTTGACTGTAGAGAGCACGCGATTCCTGACTGCCTTGATCAGTTCCTCCTCATCGGTGATTCCCTTAACCTCAGCCGCAATCTTTTTGACCAACTTATGCTTTGACTTAAACATCAAAAGTAAGCCTGCCCTGACAAAATCATTGTCGAACTCCTCCCAGGTTCTCGGAAAAGTTTTTTGCATGCCGCCAGGTATGTCTATACGAACCAGATCATACTCTACTCTCATGCATGACTGGTAAGGATAATAGCATATGGGGTCCACCTTGAAGGCCGGTACATCGTAAGCCACATAGATATCCTTAACCGCAGTAAACTTGCGATGAATGCCTTCCAAATATGTAAAATACGTATCGAAATCATTATTGACCTCCGCGAAAGGAGGATTGTCTGAAAGGCGCTTATTGTACTGGAGGAACTGAGGATACTCGATGGTAATGGTTCCGTGGTTCACGGGGTATTCCTCCTGCATGAAAACCCGGCCCACGTTTCCGCCATCCTTATATGAGATTGTGTACTGGACCTCGACGACAGAACCGACACGCACGTCAGGAGCGGAGAACGCCGTCCGGTCGAAAGATCCGGTAAATGCATGCTTATACAGAAGGTCAGAAGACATCTCTGACGGAACTACCTGACCGCCATCAAGATTGTAGGTAACGACTTTGATGTCGCTGATTTTCTCGCCGAAACTGCGCTTGGAGTGATGGATGAACGAAAAGTCAGCACAATCCCTTCCTTCCTCCTTGAGTACTTTGTAGCGCTTATAGACGGTCTCCGTAAGGGAGGGTTTCATCAAATAATCCAATGTGACTTTGACATGCCTGCTCTTGCAGAGCACGAGAGCGGATGCTGTGGTATCGAGCGGATAACAATCCATTTTCAGCTCCTCTACGGAAACGGCTCCAGGGTTACAATCTATGTCAATAGTCTGAGCCATCAAAGGCGTGGCAGATATCACACAAAATAGAAGAAGAATGAATGCTTTTTTCATATTGATTAACTATGGTTGTTTATCGAGGGAGGATCATCATCTGGATTTCAGGAAGTCCATGAAGGCGTCGCGGTTCTGGACGGGGGTGGTGGTAGGGCGGCCGAGGTCGGGGCGGTTGCCCTTCCGGACAACGATTTCCAGGAAGGCAGGGCCGGAAGAAGGGCCGGCGCTCGCGGCGACTGAAGAACCAGCGGCAGGGCCGGAAGAAGACCCAGCGCAAAAACCAGCGCCAGAGCCAGAAAGAGCGCCGGAGAACAGGTCGGAAAGGGCCGCACGGAGCTCCGGCAAAGTGCTGACGCGGCGGGCGGAGCGATAGCCGACGGCACGTGCCACGGCACAGAGATCGACATCCAGACCGACGGTAGGCTGACCGCCGACAGAATCATGAGCTCCGTTATTGAAGACCACATGAAGATAATTCGGAACATCCGACTGGCCGATTATGGCCATGCCGCCCATGTGCATGAGGACGGCGCCGTCTCCGTCGAAGCAGCAGACGCGACGGTCCGGACGCTCCAGAGCGATGCCCAGAGCGATCTGGGACGCATGTCCCATGGACCCGACAGTCAGGAAATCATGACCATGACCCGCTCCGGCGGATTCGCGATATTCGAAAAGCTCGCGGCTGATCATGCCGGTCGTCGAAACGACGATGTCGCGCGGACCGAGGGCTGCGGCGACAGCCTGGATGGCCGATTCCCGGGAAAGCTCCGGGACATTCGCGGCAGCGGAAGGTTGGTCGGCAGCGGATGACTTCGCGGCAGAAACAGACTCAGGGGCCGAGAAAGCGCCCTTGCGCACTACCAGCGCATAGACAGAACCGTCAGCTTTCATGACAGAGACAGCCTTGCGGACCTGGGCCTCGGCAACAGCCTCCGGAGACTCCCCTTCGCCCTCGCCGAGGACAGCATAAGGAATACCGAGACAATCCAGAAGGCTCAGAGTAATCTTGCCCTGCTTGGCATGCTGAGGCTCATCCTTGACTCCGGGCTCCCCTCTCCAGCCGATCAGCAGCAGAGTCGGGATACCATAGACATCCTTGTCCATCAAGGAAGCCAGAGGATTGACCGCATTGCCCTCACCGGAATTCTGCATGTACACACAGCCGATCTCGCCCGTAGCAAGATAATGGCCGGCAGCAAGCCCCACAGCACCTCCTTCGTTGGCCGCGATGACATGGCGGCGCACCGGAGACGATGCATCACGCTCCTTCAGGGCGGAGCAGAAATTCTTCAGGAGACTGTCAGGCACACCGGCAAAGAAACCGATGCCGTTGCGCTCAAGCGTATCAAGGAAAAACTCGGGTCTGATCATAAAAGCTACATCTGTACAAATATATAACTTTTATGGCAGAAATACTACCTCTTGTCGATAGGAATATAGACGTTTCTGTCGGACACCACGCGGTAGGCAGGACGGATGATCCTCTTGCCGTCGAAATTCAGCTCCTCGTTGCGGTGGGCGCACCATCCGACGATTCTCGCCATGGCGAATAGCGGAGTATAGATCTCCTTCGGCAGGCCCAGCATCTGGTACACGAAACCGGAGTAGAAGTCCACGTTGGCGCAGAGAATCTTGCCACGCCCCTTGGCCTCATAGACAGCCTCGATGGCAAGGCGCTCCAGACGGGTCATGAACTCATACTCGCGCATCCTGTCCTTCTCCGCAGCGAGCTTGTAGGCCATCTCCTTGAGCAGGACGGCCCTCGGATCGGAGAGAGTATAGACAGCATGGCCTATGCCATAGATAAGGCCCGTGCGGTCATAGGCCTCCTTGCGGAGTATCTTGCGGAGATACTCCATGATCTCCTGCTCATCCTCCCAGTTCTTGACGTTGTCGCGGATGTGGCTGACCATGTCGCTGACCTGGATGTTGGCTCCTCCATGCTTCGGCCCCTTCAATGAACCGATGCCGGCGGCGATGGACGAATATGTGTCCGTGCCGGTCGAAGAAGTCACGCGGACGGTGAAAGTCGAGTTGTTACCTCCTCCGTGCTCCGCATGCAGGATCATCATGACATCGAGAGTCTGCGCCTCCAGCTTCGAGAAGCCCGGGCCTTTCAGCATGTACAGGAAATTCTCGGCGAGAGAGTAGTTGTCCTGCGGGTTGCGGAGGTGAAACGTACGACCGAGATCCTGGTGGCGCAGCATGTTGTATGCATACGCGATGATGGTCGGGAACTTCGAGATCAGCTCGATGCTCTGGCGCATCAGGTTGTCCGGCGAGAGATCGTCAGGATTGTCGTCAAACGTATACATCTCAAGCACGCTGCGGGCGAGAATGTTCATGATATCGTTGCCGCCCATCTCGATGATGTGCAGGATCGTCCTCTGCTCCAGGAACATGTTGTCCATGAGCATCCGGCGGAACGATTCGAGTTCATGCCGGGACGGCAGACGGCCGGAAAGCAGCAGGAAACAGACCTCTTCGTAGCCGAAGCGGCCCTCCTCGACGGCGCTGTGGATGATGTCGCGGACGTCATACTCGCGGAAGAACAGCCGGCCCTCCGCGGGGACGATGCCCTCGGGGGTCTGGTCGTAACCGACGACGTTGCCGACCTTGGTAAGGCCGACGAGCACACCGGTGCCGTCTTCGTTACGAAGACCGCGCTTGACGTTATACTTCTTGAAGAGTTCGAGGTCGATCTTGGCACACTGCACCAGGTCTCTCGAAAGACTAGTAATAAGTTCGTTTCCGCTAACCATCGTGTCTAAAATTTTGCGCAGCAGCCTCATGGGGACTCGGCCGCCGCAGTCACAGTACGGAAACAAAGATAAGAATTAAAATCTTCGAAAGAAACAATTTAGCGGATTTATTGTTCTTTTTTGGGTAATCTTATAAAAACAAGAAAAACCACCATATTTCGGTATCATTTATGATACGATTTAATTAAAGAGCCGCCCAGAGGAACCAGACCGTGCACGCCACATCGGCGATGAGAAGGATACCTTCAATCCAATATATCCCTATGATAAGTCTGTTCTTAGGTGCATATAAGTCCTTGAGCTCGCGCCTCTCATACGGCTTTTTATTCTCAACCTTTTCAATCAAATCATTTGTGAGGCTACGGGCAGAATGGGCTGAAACACGCTGCGACAAGAAATTTAAAATAATCACAAACGCATATACGGCCACGATGGCACAGGCCTTCCAATCAAAGGAGAAGTCTTTCACCAATCCTGACAGAAAAGAAAAGATGGTCAAAGACAGCGTCAATCCCCCAGTAGCGATCTGATAGACACGGTCCTCCCAAGTATCGTCCGCCTTACGATAAATCTCATAAAGCTTAGCAAGCTCGCGAGAATAACACTCATAGTCTTTTTCGAAACTTTTAGCCTTCCCACCAGAACCAGGTTCTGGAAGCGGAGGCGGCGATGGTAAAGCTCCCGGCACAACAATCCTAGGGTTCACTCTCTTATACATAAAACAACTGATTATTAGTCCGACACAAATATAGCAAAATCATTATATTTGCACTTCGACAAAAAAAAGAAACGGACATGATCTCATTCACTTGCGACTATAACGAAGGAGCGCACCCGGCGATACTGGACGCCCTCGTACGCACAAACATGGACCAGCAGCCAGGCTACGGAGCCGACTCATATACAGAATCAGCGAAAGCCCGCATCCGCGAAGCCATCGGCCGCCCGGACGCCCAGGTCTTCCTGCTGACCGGCGGCACCCAGACCAACTCCACCGTGATCGCCACCATGCTCCGCGACTACCAGGGAGTCATCGCAGCCCAGACCGGCCACATCGCCGTCCATGAAGCCGGAGCCGTCGAATACACCGGCCACAAAGTGCTCACCCTCCCCCAGCGCGAAGGCAAAATCGGCGCAAGCGACCTGAAATCATATCTCGAAGGATACTACGCCGACGGATCTTATGACCATATGGTCTTCCCCGGCATGATCTACATATCATTCCCGACCGAATACGGGACGCTCTATTCGAAGGCCGAGCTGCAGCAGATCCATTCGGTCTGCGGCGAATACGGGCTGCCGCTGTTCATCGACGGCGCGCGCCTGGGATACGGTCTCATGAGCCCGAAATGCGACGTCACACTGCAGGAACTCGCCGGCCTCTGCGACGTGTTCACGATCGGAGGCACCAAGGTCGGGGCCCTCTGCGGCGAAGCTGTCGTCTTCCCGACCGGGAAAGCCCCTGAGCACTTCTTCACCATGGTCAAGCAGCATGGCGCGCTGCTCGCCAAGGGCCGCCTGACCGGCATCCAGTTCGACACCCTCTTCACCGACGGACTCTACCTGAAGATCGCCGCCAACGCCATCGACAGAGCCATGGAAGTCAAGTCTCTGTTCATCGAGAAGGGCTACGAGCTCTTCCTCGACTCGCCGACCAACCAGCAGTTCATAATCCTGCCGCAGAAGGCCATGGACGCACTCGCCGGCAAGGTCGCCTACGAGATCTGGGAGCGCCTCTCCGACGGCCGCGCCGTCACCCGCTTCGCCACCAGCTGGGCCACCACGAAAGAGCAGGTCGAAGAGCTCCGGAAACTGCTGCCGGAGGACAAGTAGCTGCAAAACTTGCCGATATCGGCAAAAAACGCAGTGTTTTCAGGCAAAAAATGACAAATCTTGCCGATACCGGCAAGATTATCAAATCAAAAGTATGAGGTCAAGGAGAAACAAAAAACCATCATCGGCGGGTATGATGGCTTGTAAATCTATTTGAAAGGCTCGATGCTGTATGCACGTTTTCGAAGATCCGGTTTTTTCTTGTCGCTCTTTTCAGATGAGTTGTATTCATAC
>JAFZTP010000164.1 GCA_017618815.1 Bacteroidales bacterium
GGTCCTGTTGCCGACGTAAAGACTGGGCTGGATGGCGAAGCTGGCCGGGATATGCATCTCCTTGAAGGTGATGTTGCCGTCCCTGGGCACGCAGTCCCCAGGATTGACGCGGAAATAAGGCAGTTCCATGCCGGCCTCGAAAGTGTTGTCGTCGTCGATCTGCCATGTCAGGCCCGCTTTCAGACCAGTCTCCCGCACGAAGGAATAATAGTCGAAAATGGCGTAGTTATAATCAGTGTCGAGACCGGTCCTGTACTTTGAATAATATAATATCACATTAGACTGCAACGACGGCGAGAAAGTATGCCTCCAGCGCAGCGAAGCAGTCTTGTTGGAGTAGCGGAAATCCATCAGGTTCAGGCCGTACTGCTCCAGGGAGCTGGCGAAGCGGTCGCCGCCGGCAAAGCCACTCAGATAGAAATGGTCCTTCTCGGTAGCGGCCCATGTCAGCTTCGCGTTAGCGTCGTAGAAATGCAGACTGGACCGGGGCGGAATCTTCTTCACCAGAGGGAAAAACACATCGAGGAAAGACCTTCTGGCGCTCAGGCAGAGGCTGAGCTTCTCCTTAACCAGCGGCCCTTCGAGGGAGATGCCGGAAGAAACCAGGCCGAGGGAAGCGCGGCCGTGGTAATGCTCCATATCGCCGTCCCGGGTGGAGACGTCGAGGACAGACGAGATGCGGCCGCCGTACTTCGCCGGGAAATCCCCCTTGTAAAGGTCAGTCCTGCTCAGGATGTCGTCATTGAACATGGATATGAAACCCAGGAAATGGCCGGCGCAATAGAGCGGAACCCCGTCCAGCAGGATGAGATTCTGGTCGATGAGTCCGCCGCGGACAGAAAAGCCTGACGAGCCTTCGCTGGGAGCCTGCACTCCGGGGAGCATCTGGATGACTTTGATGATGTCATTCTCGCCCAGGAAGGCCGGGATCTTACGCACTATGCCCTCGTCGATGGCGTCCAGTCCGAGCTGCGCCTGAAGCAGCCGCTGCCGCGCCGACTCCGAGACAATGACAGTAGAGTCCAGACGGTGCACCCGCCCGGACAGACTGTCGGTCTGGGCGAAGGCGCTCAGGGAGCCTAGCGAGAGCAGCAATATCAAAAACAGGCGCCTCATGATCAGATATCAGGATATGCATGAGCATCGAAATAAGCGTCGAAGGCCTCTGCTATCTCAGGAGAATCCATCAATATGCTCATCTCGTGATTGTTCTTGAGAGAAAACTTGTCCAGATTGTGCGAACCGATAAGAATCAGATGCCCGTCGATGGATATCACCTTCTCGTGATGGAAGCCGCCCGGCTGGACGCAGAGCGTGAAACCGTCTTCATGCGAAAGACGCGTGGCGCGGCGCATCAGCACCTTGTCGATGACCGGCGGCATATCGGTAGACGAGCCCATCAGCATCCGCACGTCCACTCCCCTCCTGGCAGCGTCCTTGAGGCATCTGACTATGGCCGGCGTAGGGTTGAAATAGCCGCTGATGAAGCGTATCGAGTGCTGCGCCGTCGCGAAGAGCGCCGTGAACAACTCTTCCGGGCTGGGATGGATGGCCGCCCCCTGCGTTTCCAGCAAGATGAGCGGGATGTCTCCGGCGGGAGCCGGCGCCTCGGGGCAGAGAACAGTCAGCGGCTGGTCGCCGCAGCTGTTCCACATGCGGACGAAGCCCGTGAAGAACGACTGCACCGCGGGCCCTTCTATCTTGAGACTCATGTCCCAGAATGTGCCGACGCCCTCAATACCATTGATGTATAGGTCAGTGACGTTCATTCCGCCAGTGTATGCGACATGGCCGTCCACCAGCGTGAGCTTGCGGTGGTTGCGGGGCAGGATGCCGCCTTTATTGTAGAAGACGACATCGACGCCGCTGTCCTGATAGGACTGCAGGAAGCCGTTCCTGAAAGGTTTCATGCTCAGCCGGTGGCCCTTTTCCTCAAGATGCTGGGCGCAGCCGTAATAATCCAGGATCATGCATACCCGCACTCCTTCCCTTGCCTTCTCGGCGAGAGCGTCCATGATGGAGGTGGATACCGGGTCGTCGCGGAAGATGTAATATTCAAGGAAGATGAAAGACTTTGCACCGCGTATGCTCTCCAGCATCTCGTCATAGAAGACGTTGGGATCGTCGATCATCTGCACCTTGTTGCCTTCGACAACAGACGGACAGCCGGTACTTTCGCTGTAGAGGCTGAGGCTGGCGGAGGGCTGGGCGGCAGAAGAAAAGAAGCAGAAAAGAAAAACCGCTATGAAGGAGCGTTTCAGAATCATGCGATGCAAATCCCTGGTTGTTTCATCAAAGATAGGTAATTTGCATTTTATTAACTAGATTTGTAAGGATTAACATAAACCCCACGGCATCATGAAAAGGATTCATCTGATTCTCATCTCTTTGTTCACAATGGTTTGTCTTGTTTCCTGCGAAGGTTATGAGACTATTACTGGCGAGCAGTCCGATCTCGGCGAGGTCGGCACTACTATTACTGGCACTTTCAACGGAGCCAGCAACATCCACGTCTCTGTAGTTTCGCTCGATAACGGCGTTTCCACTGTCGAAGGGACTTTCACCATGACGGATCCCCGCTATAAGAAACTTATCGAGAGCCACCCGAAGTTCTTCGAGGTGGACGGCGACAAGGTCACCGTGCATGACGTCAAGTTCAAGGTTACCACCAACGGCATCGAGAATGTTTCCGGAGAGAACAACGGCATCATCGTAAAATACGATTCTCAGGAAGGCGACATGTACAGCAACGGACGCAAGGTGACCCACGTCTCTACCGACAATGATTTCAGCTGGCGCGGCATGAAGATCAAGGTCATCCAGGTAGAAGGCCAGACCAACAATGCCGACGGCGTGAAGAGTGTCAAATACTGGGGCAACCACCGCTTCGGCATCGTAGCTGTTGAAACCACATTTGACGACGGTTCTACCGATTACGCATCTATAGAAATCAGGTAATCCCCCCGATGAATTCGGTCGAGTACCTCCTCAGTCCCGGCGCAGCCTGGATAGTTTCGCAAGTCCTCAAAATCGCTATTCATTCAATCAAGAGCCGCAAGCTGGCTCTTGACCGTGCGTTTGGCGACGGCGGTATGCCCAGCACCCATTCAGCCGTGGTATGCGCCCTGGCGACCACCTGCCTGCTCTGCTTCGGTTTCTTATCCATACAGTTTGCCATCGCCGCAGTGCTGGCCTTCCTGATGATGCACGACGCCTCCGGCATCCGAATGGAGAGCGGCAAGCAGGCCAAGGCCATCAACGACCTTCACGACAGCCTTCAGAAAGTAATCAAGACCCCGACAAACGACCGCCTCGAAGAATTCCTCGGCCACACACGTCTTCAAGTACTTATGGGCGCATTGACAGGAATAGTCGTCGCCCTGATTGTACATCAGTTATAAGTTTTCCGGCACAGATCATTGCGAGCCGAGATACATAGGAATTTGTATTGCCTTATACATGCAAGATGTGTATATTTGTATAGTAACCTAAATTACAGCGCTATGAAACGTTTTCTCATTATGTCTTCTGCCGCGCTGCTTCTTTGTGGCTGCGGGATGCTCGGTGGAATCGGCGGCCAGGGAAGCGGTAAGGCTTATACTTTCAAGTCGCTTCCTACTTCTGTTGAAGAGTTGAAAGCTCTGCCTGATGTGTCCCTCAAGGATCCTTACGCTGTGGCTGCGATGACTGTGGCTGCACTGACCAGCTACGAAAGCAACCAGAAGGCCTGCATGGAGATGCTGAACTACCTCAAAGGACCTGAGGAGATGTCAAAACTCGCACAGCAGCAGCTTGCTGACAGGCTTCGCGGAAAGTCTTACAAAGTGATGTCGTTCTTCGACGGCGCTACTCCTGACAACAATTATACTCCGTCAAAGCCGTATACTGTCCGCGTTTCTTCAAACAGCTATTCTTTCCAGGAGAGCGGCTGGGCAACTCTTTACGTGACTTCAGGCGGTGCTGATTCGCCCCGTCCCGTCAAGCTCCGCCAGAAACAGAGCACCGGCGAATGGTTCCTGAACGACATACAGTTCCTCGGCGACATCCGCACTCCTGCTTCTGCTGACCCTTGGCGCTAGTCTTAAGGAGATAATTACGAACAGTAGGTAAAAGTATTGGAGCACAGCCAACGGGCCTCCAGCCAACCAGTTCCCCACTCGCAGGTAACTTTTACCCACTCACCATCCTCGCTGATGTCCATCGGGCGGACATCGGTCATAGCTTTCTTTATAACCCCGACCACTTTGGATGATGAATCCGGTTTTTCGTACAAATTGAGTGGCTGTCCGTCATAATTGCGAGTATGGTCTTGAAGAACGGAATAATGGATCCAGGCATGGTCTTTAATCTTTATGCCGTCGACATTCCGCTCCAGAATCTCCCACCACCCGTTCACCGGATTGAAGAGAGTCAGCACAAAGCTTCCGCCAAAGTCATCATCGTCATCATCATAGTAATCATCATCGTCTGAAGCCTGATGATTGGCCGGATCTCCTATACGCCCTATTATCTTTCCTCCCGGAGTTTCGCGTATGTTTGTCATCCCGGAAGGGTCCGGATCGCTGATATACGCTGAAATGGCATTGGGTGCAAACTCTTTATACACGAAAGCGCCATCGTCCTGCAGCACGATCTTGTCCGACGGCTGGTTCTCGAACCGCACTTCTATCTCACAGCCCTCTCGTGGGATAATGAAATTATCTATAAAGCCATAGCGCAATCCCTCCGGATTTCTCATAGGAATCATCCGCCCTTCCTTCAAATCCAGATCGAAGAAATAAATATCGTAAGAGTTGGTCTCTTCGTGGTTGACCAGCTTGAACACAAACACGCTTTTTCCACCTGGAAGAGTCCATACCCTGCCTTCTGCTTCCGCCAGTTGCTCGCTCGCCAGACGTATCATAACATAGTTGTTTTCTTCATCAAACTTGAAGTCGGCGACTGGAATGTCGATATTGTCAAAATCATTGGTAAACTGGGCAGACAGCGCGTGCAGCAAAGGATAGTCGTAGAAATGGTCGGCGAAAGACATGGCACAGACTGCAACAGAGCCTTCAAGATCCATATCATATTCAAGATCTTTCCACTGAGTCCTGATAGTCCAGATAGAAATATCCTTTTGTGCATAGGAAGGCAGCAAACATGCGAAGGCAAGCAGGCAGGTCAGTATCTTTCTCATATCGACGACTGTTATTTATACAAATTTAAAAGAAACAATTGTTAAAAACTTTGAAAGAACCTAACTTTAAAAGAAATGAAATGTCAAAAAACATGAAAAAAGCCGCTCTTCTACTCGTTCTGCTTCTGGCACTCACTTCCTGCAATTCCCACCAGATAACCTACAATAAATTTACTTTCTCATATCCGGATTCCTACATCATGGATGACATCGAAAAGTACGCAGACCAGAGGTATTATACTATGGTCAAAGAAGATGATCCCTTGAACTTCGTCCACGTGGATGTCATGCCGGATTATGTAGCTCAATGCGGTGCCACCGACCCGACGAATCTTGATATCTGCCAGCACATGCTTCTGCTTATAGACGATCTGGCTAATTTCTACTTCTTCGAAGATGAGGATGTGCAACCTGACGAAGATTTCGGCTTTACAATCAAAACTCCGGAATCCGAGGAGGATATACCCAATGCCACGGCAGAGCTTCGAGGCACCCGCTACAGCCGCCCTTTCCGCGCATATTTTGCGGCTGACCTATGGGGAGACAACATGGTCGTCACACTGATGTGTGCATCAGATGATAACGAATTCAAGAAACAGATACAGGAATTTTTCCAGACATACGAATGGCACGAATAAGCCGGTAGCCGGTTTATCGGCTGCCACCGCCTCGACCGCCACCGCTGTATCCGCCACCTCCTGAACGGGAAGAATGTCCGCCACCGCCGTAATAACGGCCTGAAGAAGAGCCACCTCTTTTTTCGGCCTCCTTCTCGGACTTCTTGTTGCTGGCTGCGTCGACGAAACGCGAAGAAGATTTACCCACACCACGTATGACTTCATAGCTTGCAGCAGCATCCGTCAAATTAGATTTGGCGGCATAATCGGCATATAGATTCGGGTAGAGCTTCTCGAAGCTCTTCGATACCTTTTCCGCTATGCCGAACAATTGAGCAAACACAAGGTACTCCTGCCATACGCCAACCTCAGGGACTGAACGCTCATCGGAAAGAGTGAAATTATCAAGGAAATTACGGAATTCAGCCAGATGACAGCGTTCTTCCACAGAAAGGTCGTTCCATACCTCGGCGCCACTAGTTTTAGCATAATCTTGCCATCCCAGGACACGCTCATAATTGTTTTCCGACCATTTATTGAACTCGTCCGACTCCAGGAGCAGATTCTTTCCTGCTGCCGAACGGGCACTCGTGTACAGAGACCTTTCCATTGGATCTTCGAACTCCTTTTTAGGATAATCAGAGGTAAACTGCAAATTCATGCGCCCTTCCTTTAGGGGATCCGGCTGAGCTGATACAAGCCCCTGCTGAACCCAGCGGAGGAAATATGCGCCGACCATCTGAGGGAATAGCTTGAAGTCCCAGGACAGTTTATCTCCGGTTGCCAACAGGCTGTAGGCAGCATCCAATCTCCCGCCAACCGGCACGGTCCTGTACCAGCCGTCGATGCGATCACTGCCAAAGACAGTCTTGTCATAGCGCCTGCCCGTTACCTTTCTGTACCACATTTCTATCAACGCAGGGAGAATGAAAATAAACAGAGGAATGCCTATAATGATAATGGCGAACCACATCAGGAACCTTCGGAACTTACGCTCGGTATCGCGGCCGCCATCTTCAGGATAATAATTGCTGTCCTCGAAGGCTTTATCCATAATCTCAGAGAATGTGCGATCGTCGGTTACGTTCGGATCGAACAGATCCCTGTCGAAACGCATCAGTACTGACAAGCGGTCTGTGGCCATAAGAGGCTCGGTGGATTCGATAATCACATCACCGTTTTCAAGACGATAGTCGGCTTCGCATCCGAAGACCCATACGCCCATATTCCCCTCTCTGCCGGCAACCCAGACCTGAGAAGAATCAATTTTATTGCAAAAGGTCAGACTCACCGAATCCGGAGCATCGGGCAAATCCTCATTCACGAAGCACCAGTTGAAAGCGTTGTTCTCGTCGTCAGCCGTCCTCTGCACCAGATTGTCAATGATGTAGAGTATCTGATAGACGTGGTGGCCATAATCACCCTGTCCCCAGCACAATTCCACTCCGTTAGCCTTTTCTACGATACCGCATCGATACTTCTTCTGCTCAAGAGTTCTGTTGGAATCCCACGAACGGCCATCATCCTCGAAGCGCCTGTTATTCTCAAATACACGCAGATCGCGGATATCCCGCTGCCCGAGGTTCTCAATCGGGATATACCACTCCGTACCCTGTGTAACATTCACATCCCAGATTTGATAGACAAGTGCATTGCCGTTTTTGTATAGCCAGACCTCGGTAGTTATGCTGTGAATGTCAGTAGCCGAAGCGGAACATATAAAGGACAATAATACCGTCAGAAGAAGTATGACTCGTTTCATCCCGAATGATTTTTATATAGATAACAATTATTCGAAAGACTTCAGCGCAGCGAAGAGCTTGTGGACGGGAAGGCCCATAACATTGTAGAAGGAGCCGCGGATGGTGCCGATTGAGGCGTAGCCGAACCATTCCTGAACGCCGTATGCACCAGCCTTGTCGTA
>JAFZTP010000165.1 GCA_017618815.1 Bacteroidales bacterium
CCCTGGCGAAAAGGAGGGAGTATGTGGCCTTCTGGCGGCCTGTCTTAAGGATATCCTTGTCTATCGACTCGAGTATGGAGAGAGTGCTGTCAGGGGCGGCCTCAAGGCAGCTGGCTGCGCTGCGGAGAAGACGGTCACCGGCAGAAGAACAAGAGGCTCTGACGACCGAAGCCGCCATAGCCACTATAAGATATCCCGTTTTCATACGGACGGATTAAAGATTGCGGAGAAGGTTGCTCATGTTGACCTTCTTGTCGATCATGGCGCGGAGCTCTGAGATCGGCACGCGGGTCTGCTGCATGGTGTCGCGGTCGCGGACAGTCACGCAGTTGTCGTTCATGGTCTCGTTGTCGATGGTCACGCAGAACGGAGTACCGATGGCATCCTGACGACGGTAGCGCTTTCCGATGGAATCTTTCTCGTCATACTGGTATGCGAAGTCGTATTTAAGCTCATTCACAACCTCCTGGGCCTTCTCAGGCAGACCGTCTTTCTTCACGAGAGGAAGGATGGCTACCTTTACAGGTGCGAGAGGGGCAGGGATGCTGAGGACTACGCGGCTTTCGCCGTTCTCGAGCTGCTCGACCTTGTATGAGTGTGAAAGCACGGCAAGGAACATACGGTCCACGCCGATGGAGGTCTCGACGCAGTATGGAACATAGCTCTCGCCTGTCTCCGGATCGAAGTACTGGATCTTCTTTCCTGAGAGCTTCTGGTGGTTGCCGAGGTCGAAGTCGGTCCTTGAGTGGATACCCTCGAGCTCCTTGAAGCCGAATGGGAAGTTGAATTCGATATCGGTTGCGGCATTGGCGTAGTGGGCGAGCTTCTCATGGTCGTGGAAACGGTAGTTCTCAGCACCCATGCCGAGGTTGACATGCCATTTCATACGATTCTCTTTCCACTGTTTGAACCATTCCATCTCGGTTCCAGGCCTTACGAAGAACTCCATCTCCATCTGCTCGAACTCCTTCATCCTGAAGATGAACTGACGGGCAACGATCTCGTTTCTGAAGGCCTTTCCGATCTGTGCGATACCGAAAGGAATCTTCATACGGCCGGTTTTCTGGACATTGAGATACTCGACGAAGATACCCTGGGCGGTCTCAGGACGCAGGTAGAGCACGTCATCGGCGTTGCCGGTGGTAGAGCCCTGAGTGCTGAACATGAGGTTGAACTGACGTACGTCGGTCCAGTTGGCGGTGCCTGAAATAGGGCAGACGATGCCGCAGTCGATGATGATCTGGCGGTATGCCTGGAGGTCATTGGCGTCCTCGGCAGCCTTGTAGCGGTTGTGTACTTCGTCGTACTTGGCCTGCTCGCGGAGAACGTTAGGGTTGGTTGCGCGGAACTGGGCCTCGTCGAAACCGTCACCGAATTTCTTCTTGCCCTTGGCAATTTCCTTTGCTATTTTTTCTTCGATCTTGCCGAGATAGTCCTCGATGAGGTTGTCGGCGCGATATCTCTTCTTTGAGTCCTTGTTGTCGATGAGAGGGTCGTTGAAAGCGGCGACGTGGCCTGATGCAACCCATGTCTTAGGGTGCATGAACACGCAAGAGTCGATGCCGACCACGTTCTCGTTGAGACGGGTCATAGCTTCCCACCAATATCTCTTTATGTTGTTCTTGAGTTCAACACCCATCTGGCCGTAATCGTAAACGGCGGCGAGTCCATCATAAATTTCGCTGGACGGGAATATGAAACCATATTCCTTGCAATGTGCGACAAGAATCTTGAAAAGTTCTTCCTGTGTCATAGTATATTTTCGTTTTTATATTTTTTTCGACTAATCTGCAAAAATAATCATTTTGAATGAAATATCTCAGGAAATGAGTCAATAACATCATTTTCCGCTATCTGGAGAAGGGGAATCATGACGAAATCCCGCTGTCCGGCGAGTTTGTGCGGAACGGTCAGACGGTCAGTGTCGATCCGGTCGCAGCCGTAGAAAAGGATGTCGATGTCTATGATCCTGGAGCTGTAAATCCTGTTGCCCGCCCCGTCGAAACGGAGGTCCTCCTTCCGGCCCATGCTCTTTTCGATGTCCTTGCAGACGCCGAGGATTGAGAGGGCATGGAACGCCGGGGACTGGCCGGCAGCGGGGATCCTGTAGCGGACGACACAATTCAGGAAGTCGTCGGATTCGAAGCCCCATGAAGGAAACTCGAGTATCTCCGACAACGCGTCGCGTCCTCCCAGAAACGTCTTGTCAAGCCGTTCCAGCGCCTCTTTCAGGTTGGCCTCGCGATCTCCGACGTTGGAGCCGAGGGACAGGTATAACGGGATTGAGTCCATGGCCATTCAGGGGATTAATCCATTCCAAGCTCGACCCTGGCTTCATCTGAGAGCATGCTCATGTCCCAGGCAGGCTCGAATACCAGTTCGATCTCGCAGGCATTGATGCCGGGAACGTCCTCCACGGCCCTTTTTACGTCTGCGAGGACCTCGTCTGCCATAGGGCAGTTCGGGGCCGTGAAAGTCATCTGGATGAAGACTTCCTTGTCTTTGTTGATCGTGAGCTCGTAGATGAGTCCGAGATCATATATATTGACCGGTATCTCGGGGTCATAGACCTGCTTGAGGGCCAGCACCACGTCTGAATAGAGCGGGGCCAGCGCCTGCACGTCCTCTGCCGAGAGCACCTGTCCTTTCTTTTCGTTCTGTCCTTCCATTACAAGTTTTCCTTCGCTACTCTTTTGATTGTCTCGATCATTGATACCAGGCCGTTGGCGCGGGTCGGGGAGAGGTTCTCCCTGAGGCCGATTTCTCCGATGAATGAGAAGTCGGATGAGGCTATTTCCTCTGCAGTCCTGCCTGAATAGACGGAAATCAGCAGGGAGATTATGCCTTTGGTGATAATCGCGTCGCTGTCGGCCCTGAACCATATTTTCCCGTCCTTCAGCTCATAATCGAGCCAGACGCGCGACTGACAGCCCTTGATCAGCTTGTCATCGGTCTTTGCATCCTCCGGATATGATTCCAGGTTCTTTCCGAGTTCAATCAGATATTCATATTTGTCGAGCCATTCTTCGTACATCGAGAAGGTCTCGATTATCTCATTTTCTTTTTCTTTCAAGCTTTCCATCTTACCAACATTTATTGTCCCTAGACGAGCATCCTGATGGCCCTGTCAAGAGATTTTATGAAATATTCCGCCTCTTCCATGGTGTTGTACGGAGCAAAGGATGCTCGCAGCATTCCGGTTACTCCAAAGCGGTCCATCACCGGTTCGGCACACATCTGGCCGGAGCGTACTGCTATTCCCATCTTGTCGAGAATCAGGGCGAGGTCTTCATGGTGGGCGCCTTCGACGCAGAAGGAGAAGAGTGGAATCTTTTCGGATGTTTCACGTGGAACACCGAAGAGTCTTATCCTTGGATCATTCGTCAGGGCGTCCAGCACATAGTCGCGGATCTTCGAGGTCTCGGCTTCCACGGCTTCGGCTTCTTTTGCGAAATTGATGGCCGGGATGAAGGTCGGGGCTCCGGAAATGTTCTGGGTGCCGGCTTCGAATTTCTCCGGAAGGGGAGCATAAGTCGTCCCGGAGAATTTAACGGTCTCTATCATCTCGCCCCCGCCCATGTAAGGCGGCATCGCGTCAAGAAGCTCCTTTTTTCCGTAAAGTACGCCGGTTCCCGGCACTGCGTAGATTTTATGGCCTGAAAAGGCGTAAAAATCACAATCCAGTTTTTTAACGTCAACTCTCTGATGCACAATTCCTTGCGCTCCATCTACAAGAATCTTAACTCCGTGAGAATGGCAAATTTGCGCGATTTCGGGGATTGGGTTGACCAATCCGAGAACGTTAGAGACGTGTGTTACAGCGAGAAGACGGGTTTTCGGAG
>JAFZTP010000032.1 GCA_017618815.1 Bacteroidales bacterium
ACCCTCAACGGCAACGACCAGGAATATTACAGGATTCCTGATTCGGAAGAAGAAATCGCCCAGATGCTTCTCCTCTATGAGAATGCAGGCGGTTCCGAGGCAGAATACTGGGTGGACTATGACTACAAGCGTCTCCGACTGATGGTCGAGATCAGCGACTTCAACTCTGCCGAAGTAGAACGCGAGCTCAATGCCATCAGCCAGGCCTCCGCCGAGATCTTCCCTGACGCGAAGGTTTCTGCCGTCGGCAACATACCTCAGTATACCACTATGATGCAGTATCTGGTACGCGGCCAGCTCACCTCATTCATGTTCTCCGTCATCATCATCGGACTGATCCTCATGATAGTATTCCAGAGCGTCAAGATCGGTCTCATCGGTCTTATCCCGAACATCTTCCCGGCAATCTTTGTCGGTGGCTACATGGGCTGGTCCGGAATTCCTCTGGACATGATGACCGCCACCCTGATTCCTATGATCATCGGTCTGTCCGTCGACGACACCATCCATTTCATCAACCATACGAAACTGGAGTATGACCGTACGGGCAAGTATCATCTGTCCATCAGACGCACCTTCAGGGTCGTAGGAGTCGCTATCGTGACGACGACTATCATCACCTGCGCCGTATTCGCAGGATTCATCACTTCGGAATGCAACCAGCTCATCAACTTCGGTCTCCTTGCAGTGATCGGAATTGCGTCCGCACTCATTGCAGACCTGTTCATCACCCCGGCGCTCATCCAGCTCTGCAAGGTTTATGGACCTGAGAAAGAAGATGAAGATTAATTAATCAACAAATAATATCGCACATATGAAAAACAGAATAATTATCGCAGCTCTCTGCGCTCTCGCATGCACCTCCGTCTTCGCCCAGGAGACCGGCCGCAGCATCATGCAGAAAGCAAAGGACAATCCTGACGGGGAGACCAGATATGCCCAGATGGAACTGACACTTATCAAGAAAAATGGCAGCAAGCGTGAGCGCAAGCTCGAGTCCTGGGCCAAGGATGAAGGCAAGGACACCAAGAAGATGATGTTCTTCACCTATCCCGGCGACGTCAAAGGCACCGGCTTCCTGACATGGGATTATGACCAGATCGGAAAGGAAGACGACAAATGGCTCTATCTTCCTGCGATGAAGAAAACACGCCGCATCAGCGGGTCTTCTTCCAAGACAGATTATTTCATGGGAACCGATTTCACCTACGATGACATGGGCAGCCGCAATATCGACGAGGACGACCACAAGCTGCTTCGCTCGGAATCCCGCGACGGCCATGACTGCTGGGTGATCGAATCAGTCCCGAAGAACAAGAGAGAAATCTACTCCCGCAAGGTTACATGGATAGCAAAAGACTGCCTGAAGGCCGTACGTGTCGAATTCTATGACAAGCTCGATGCTCTCCACAGGGTTCTCACCGTAAGCTCCATCAACAAGGTCCAGGGATTCTGGACAATCCAGCACATGGAGATGGAGAATGTGCAGACCGGCCACAAGACAGTGATAGAGGTCAAGAATCCAAGCTATGACATCAAGCTGGATGCAAACCTGTTCACCGTAACCAAACTAGAGAAAGGATTATGAAAACCTTTTTCATGACATTGCTGTGCCTCCTCTGCCTTCCTGCGTTCGCGCAGGAGGACGGGGACGGGCTCAGCGTAAAAGTCAAGGGCTTCGTCGATACGTACCATGCGATGAGGGTTTCTTCTCCTAACGACTGGATGTCATCGCACACCAGGATCCGGGGAGAGCTGACACTCGAAAAGGACAACTCCGGCCTGTTCGCCTCGACGAACATTGTCTGGAATCCGATACTTGAAAGCGAGTCAGGATTCTTCCTCAGGGAAGCATATCTGTACTATACTCCGTCTGAATGGGACATCCGTGCCGGCCGCCAGATAATAACCTGGGGAGTTGCCGATGCCCTCAGGCTTACTGACATCATCTCTCCGATGGATTACACTGAGTTCCTTGCGGAGGACTATGATGACATCAGGGTCCCGGTAAATGCATTACGGGTAAGGTATGTGCAGTCAGGATGGAGTGCGGAGGCAGTGGTCGTCCCGGTCTGCTCATGGTTCACCCTTCCGCTGAATCCGGAGAATCCATGGTCCGTATCCCTGCCAGGAGTAAATATCCCTTATTCAGTCTATCTTTCGGGGACTCCTGATAAGAAACTGAAGAATCTCGAGGTCGGAGGACGTTTCAGCGCCTATTCAAACGGGATTGACTTCTCTCTCTGCGCTTTGCTGACATGGAACAAGATGCCTGTCATCAAGAAAACTCTTCTTGCCGGCCCGGAACTCGTCTGCACCGGCGAGTATCGAAGGATGACGATGGTAGGCGGAGATGTTTCGATCCCTTTCGGACAGTTCGTCTTCAGGGGTGAAGTGGCGGAGTATTTCAATGAGGCCCAGGATCCGGCCACAGGCATGGACGTAGTCCGGAAGAACTCCACGAATGCCCTTGCGGGACTTGACTGGTTCGGTCCGACCGAATGGTCTGCAGGAGTACAGTATTCGCATAAGTACGTGGCAGGGAACCTGTCCGGAACGTCAGTCTTCCGCAACAGCGGAATGGCCACGGTAAGGATCTCGAAAGATCTTCTGCGCAGCACCCTGAAGCTCTCTACGTTCGCGTACATAGATGTCACTAACGGCGGCGTCTTCAACCGTCTCTCGGCAGACTACGCAGTTACGGACACAATACATGCCATCGTGGGATACGACCTTCTCCAGGCCGACTCCGGCATGTTCCTGATGTACGACAAGAATTCAGAAATCTGGGTAAAGCTCAAATACAGCTTCTAGACATATGTACGGACATCCGCGGCGCTTACAGGAGAGCCGCCGAGTATGAGCAGGCGCTCCACCACGTTGCGGAGCTCACGGATGTTGCCGGTCCAGTCATGTTCCTGAAGCAGCTTGATGGCCTCCGGGGCGAAAGCCCTGAGAGGCTTTCCTGTCTCCGAGCATATTTGGGCTGAGAAATAATCCACGAGCAGCGGAATGTCCTCTTTTCTTTCATTGAGCGACGGCACATGGAGCACTATCACGCTCAGACGATGGTAAAGGTCCTCCCTGAACGTGCCCTTCTCAATCTCGGCACGCAGGTCTTTGTTGGTAGCGGCAATCACACGCACATCGACTTCGATATCCTTGTCTCCGCCGACAGGAGTAAGCTTTTTCTCCTGGAGCACACGGAGCACCTTGGCCTGTGCAGCAAGGCTCATGTCACCGATCTCGTCGAGGAACAGCGTACCGCCGTCGGCCTGCTCGAACTTACCTTTATGGTCTTTGATGGCCGATGTAAACGAGCCTTTCTTATGACCGAAGAGCTCGCTCTCGATGAGTTCCGAAGGGATGGCGGCGCAGTTGACTTCGATATATGGCATCGCGCTGCGGGTGCTCTGCTGGTGGAGACTGCGGGCGACGAGTTCCTTTCCGCTACCGTTCGAACCCGTGATGAGGACTCTGGCGTCGGTCGGGGCGACCTTGTCGATCATCTCGCGGATGTGGCAGATAGGCTCGGACTCGCCTATCATCTGCTGGCCATAGACTTTCTTCTTGAGGATCTTGTTGTCCTTGACAAGATTGGCCTTGTCCGTAGCGTTCTTTATGGTGATGAGGATCCTGTTGAGGTCGAGCGGCTTCTGGATGAAGTCGAATGCGCCTTTCTTGATGCACTCGACGGCGGTGTCGATGTCCCCGTGGCCGGAGATCATGACTACAGCGGAATCTATGCCCTCAGCGATAAGTTTCTCAAGGACCTCGGTGCCTTCCATGCCCGGCATCTTGATGTCGCAGAATATTACGTCGTATCTTTCCTTCGCGGCAATTTCGAGGGCGGCCGGACCGTCCTCCGCTACTTCTACGGTAAAACCTTCATCCATCAATATTTCCTTGAGAGAGTTCCTGATTGCTCTCTCGTCATCGACAACAAGTATCTTCATCTTTAGTATTTTTTGTTTAGTCACGGGCAGCAGGCCCATGAGGACAATATAGCAAATATCGGACAAAAAACTCGGAGTTACGAATAATTTTCCTAATTTTGTTTCCTAACATTCAGAGACTATGATTGTACCCGACATAATTATCGCCGTCGACGGCTTTTCCGGCACCGGTAAAAGCACGCTTGCGAAACTGATAGCCGAGGAATTTTCCTTCCTATACCTGGACTCCGGCGCCCTCTACAGGGGTGTCACGCTTTTTGCGCAGGAGAACGGCTATATTGACGGAGACAACAACATAGACCTGGATGGTCTCAAGGCTGCCCTGGACAAGGGTCTGGACCTGCATTTCGGCTCCGACGGCAAGACATATATCGGAGACCGGTGCATTGAAAAGGAGATTCGTTCTCTGAAGGTTTCCTCTTCTGTCAGTCCTATCGCCACCGTTCCTTTCGTAAGGGCTTTCGTCGATGACAAGCTCCATTATTTCGGTCGCAACGGCCGCGTCGTTATGGACGGCCGCGATATCGGTACGGCAGTGTTCCCATATGCCCAGCTCAAGATTTTCGTGGTCGCCAAGCCTGAAGTCCGGGCACAGAGGCGTTTCGACGAGCTTGCAGCCAAGGGCGAAAATCCGGTGATGGCTGACGTGGCCAGAAATCTGGAGGAGAGGGATTATATTGATTCTCATCGCGAGACCAATCCGCTCCGCAGGGCCGAAGACGCCTTCGTGCTTGACAATTCTGACATGAACCTGCACGAGGAGATCGTCTGGACGCAGGGTGTGATCCAAGGAAAATTCGGAATTCTCGAATAGATGCTTCTAAGTGTAGAAATAGACCGCAAATCAGGATTCTGCGGGGGTGTGATCCGTGCTATCAGCAAGGCGGAAGACTTCCTCGGGGACAATCCCGGCGTACAGCTTTATTCTCTCGGTTCGATTGTCCATAACGAGGCCGAGCTGGAGAGGCTAAGCCGCAAGGGGCTGGTAACGGTGGGCAAGGAGGATCTGGCCGCGCTGACCGGAAGAACCGTGCTTATCAGGGCCCATGGGGAGCCGCCTCAGACGTATGAGGAGACCGAAGCCCATGGCATCAAGGTGATTGACTGTACTTGTCCTGTGGTGCTGAAGCTTCAGGAACATATCCGCGAGGCCTATGCCCGCATGGCCAAGGTCGGAGGACAGATCATCATCTTCGGAAAGGTCGGTCATGCAGAGGTTCTCGGGCTGGTCGGCCAGACCGGCGGAAATGCAATCGTGCTGCAGAATCTGGAAATGCTTGACAAGGTCATGTCCGAAGGCCGCATCAACACTGCCGGTCCTATCGAGATCTTTTCCCAGACTACCAAGAGCCCTTCGGAGTATCAGGAACTTTGCAAGACATTGAAGGCCCGCATGACCGGGTCTCTAATGATCCACAATACCATCTGCCGGCAGGTTGCTTCCCGTCATGAAGAGCTTGCCAGCTTTGCCGCAAAACATGATGTGATTGTTTTCGTTTCCGGAAAAGAGAGCTCCAACGGTCGCGTACTCTATGACCTCTGTCGGCAGGCCAATTCCAGGACCTACCGCATCGGCAATGAGAGCGAGATCGACGCCTCATGGTTCCGTGACGGAGACAGCGTCGGCATCTGCGGCGCCACCAGCACCCCAAAGTGGCTCCTCGAATCCGTCGCCTCCTCCATCCTCGCCCTTTAACATCCTCTACTTCCTTAAGCTGGGTCAACCGCTTCCAGCCTGCTGACTTTTGACATACCAGAAGCATTTTCAGATCGAAAGTGCGCCAGGTGGTACATTTTCAGCACCACCTGGCACGTTTTACCCCCAAAAGTGAGCCAAGTGGTACATTTTCAGCATCACCTGGCACATCTGATGGATTGGATGGGGCCAGAGAAAGAGTTTGGTGGCAACACGCCCTGCTACGGCGAGCACCGCCTAAAAGGCCAGCCTCCGCGGCCGGGTGACGGAGACGCCGGAGGAATTGAGGAAAAGCGATGAGCGAGGGAGCGGCCGTCGGCGCCGTGAAGAACGGCGTGTGTCTGAAGGACGTTACGGCGACTTCTAGCGTAGCGACGAAGGAGGCGTAAAAGGACTGAGTTAGCCGTTTAGGCGGCGACAGCGACCGAGCAGCTTTTCCGAACTTGACGGAGGCGGCCCGTCAGCCGTCCGCGGCGGAACAGAGCCGAGACCACGAGGATTCCCGCCGCGGCAATGGCGATCCGCCAGCAGGACGGCGGCGGAGTCGGCGGAACGGAGAACGAAAAAAGGCAGCCGGATGGCTGCCTTTGTATCGGTTGCGATGCAGGAGTTAGACTCTCTGGCCGTAAGAACGGTCGGTAGTGTTGACCGTGATAGTCTCGCCCTGGTTGATGAAGAG
>JAFZTP010000166.1 GCA_017618815.1 Bacteroidales bacterium
GTCCTGCCGGAATGTTCGCAGCCCTCAAGCTCCTCACACTCGGCCTCAAGCCTGTGATTCTGGAGAGGGGCAAGGACGTACACAAGAGAAAGACCGACATGGCCAGGCTCTCACGCGAGGGCGTCGTCAACCCTGATTCCAACTACTGCTACGGCGAGGGCGGTGCAGGCACCTTCTCTGACGGAAAGCTTTTCACCCGTTCTTCAAAGAGGGGCGACATCCGCGAGGTTCTCTACCAGTTCGTCGAATTCGGAGCCGACAGGTCCATCCTCATCGACGCCCACCCGCACATCGGTACCGACAAGCTCCCTAAAGTCGTGGAGAACATCCGCAAATGTATCATCGAGCATGGCGGAGAGTATCACTTCGAGTCAAGGGTGGAAGACGTCACACGTCTGGAAGACGGGACCTTCGAAGTAAAGGTTGCCGACATATCCGGAGAAAAAGCTAAAGAAGTAACATATAATGGCGCAGCCGTAATCATGGCTACAGGCCACTCAGCCCGCGATATCTATGAGATGTTCAAAGAGAAGGGCTGGGATCTCGAGGCCAAGGGCTTCGCTATGGGAGTGCGCGTGGAGCATCCTCAGGCCCTGATCAACAAAATCCGTTACCGCGGCCAGTGGGAGCCGGGAATGCCGGCAGCCGAATACAGCTTCGTAGAGCAGGTTGCAGCAGCCAACAACAGCGGAGAGCAGGTAGAGCGTGGAGTATTCTCATTCTGCATGTGCCCGGGAGGCGTGCTCGTGCCTTCGTCTACCGAAGCCGGGACGACCGTCCTCAACGGCATGTCCAATTCTGCCCGCAACTCCAAGTGGGCCAATGCAGGTGTCGTAGTATCAATCGAGCCTGACGATGTTCCTGAAGAATACGCCAAGGACGGTGCATTCGCCCTGATGAACTTCCAGAGAGATGTCGAGAAAAAGATGTTCGACTACGTCCATGAGAATTATCCGGAGGCCAACCCTCTCGCCGCTCCGGCCCAGAGAATGGTGGATTTCTGCGAAGAGGAGACTTCCGAGACCCTTCCTGAGACCTCATACCATCCGGGAGCAGTATCCGCACCTCTGCACGAGCTTCTTCCTAAGAACGTGGCAGAGAGGCTCCAGCAGGCATTCCCGTCAGTAAACATGCACGGAATGCGCGGCTACTATACCAATGACGCCCTGCTTCTCGGAGTAGAGTCGAGGACATCCTCCCCTATACGGATGACCCGCGGCACTGAGACCTTCCAGTGCGCGCAGGTTCCTGGTCTTTTCCCTTGCGGAGAAGGCGCCGGATACTCAGGCGGTATAGTCTCTTCTGGTATCGACGGCATCCTCTGCGCCATCGCAGCAGCCAAGTTCCTTAATCCAGAGGGGCCGACACCTGAAGAAGAAGAAGAAACGGCTCCGCAGGAGTAAGCTTTTACCTATATGAATTCTGAATAGTTTTTGCTAATTTTGTAGATTGGCAAAAGTATACGCGTATCAGAAAGTTTCTAAAAATATCGGGCATGTCCGCGATCGTTCTTCTGACGATCGTTTTCGGCTTGTTGATAGCCGCCCAGACCTCCACTGTCCAGACATTCCTGGCCAGGAAGGCCCTCGAGCGCATCAAGGACAAGGTCAATGCCGACATCACCTTTGACGAACTGCTGATACGTCCGTTCGACGCCGTATCCCTGACCAATGTCGCGATTATCGACCGCAACCCTTATCTCGGCGAAGACAACCCTCTGAAAGAAAAGCTGGACACCTTTGCAAGGGCAAAACAGATTACGGCTATTTTCAGCCTGAGAGGATTTCTGCACGATGAAGGCTTGTATGTAAGGGAAGTCACGGTGGAAGACGGAATGCTTGTCCTGACCAACGAGCCCCTCCCTGACGGGCGCGGTACGACAAATATCAAGAGAATCTTCAGCACAGGACAGCCGAAGGAAAAGAAAGAGCCGTCCGACAAGACCATATTCAAGGCTGACAAGGTGTTCATCGACGGGTTCCGCTTCCGCCTGCGCAACTTCCGCAACAAGAGAGTAGTCCCGGAGGACGCCATCTCCTGGAACGACCTTGACGTAAGGGACATCCATCTCCGAGGCCGCAAGCTCAAATTCCATGGCAAGGTAATGGAAGGCATCGCCGACGAGCTTTCCTTCCACGAAAAGAGCGGCTACAAGGTGCTCCACCTTAGCGGAAACGCCAAGGTGGGAGACGGCAGAACCCTGGTCCACGACCTCAAGATCCATGACCTCTGGAGCAACATCGACATCCCGAAACTGCATTTCAACTATATCGGAAATCCGAAGGCATACAATGATTTCATCAACGAGATCGACATAGACGCGGAGATCCGCAACAGCAAGATAAGCTTCGGGAGCATAGCGTTCTTCGCACATGCCCTCAAGAAGATGGATTTCACCGCCATGGTCGATACCAAGGTTTCAGGCCATGTCAGGGACCTCACCGTAAAGAACTTCCGTTTCCATTCGCTGAACAGCGGAGTCACCGGCACTATCGACGGCACGCTGACCGGGCTGCCGGATGCGGAGCACATGGTCCTGGACTACAAGCTCACAAACCTGGGATTCACTCCATCAGGACTGGAGCAGTTCATCCGTGGCTTCGCGCCTTCCGTAAACATAGGACTCGACAGGTTTACCGCCGACGAGCAGCTATTCCTCGACGCCACGACCCATGGCACGCTGAACGGGCTCTCAATCAACGCAGCCCTGGATGCCGACGGTCAGGGCACGCTGCTGGCAAACGTACTGATGTCCAACACCCTTGACAAGAAGGCCCCGCTCTCCTTTGACGGAGACATACGCACCGACAGGTTGGACATAGGAAGAATCGCCAAGGTCAAGGCCCTGGGCCGCGCCACGATGTGCACCAAGGCACATGCGATCCTTGCCTCAGGAGCCCCGGCGCTGCAGATAGACTCCCTGCGCATCGACAGGCTCGACCTGCTCGACTACTCATACACAGGCATCGCCGGAGCCGGAGTATATACAGGAAAGGATTTCGACGGAAGGCTCGTATGCAACGACCCGAACCTCAACTTCATATTCCAGGGCATCGTCTCTTTGTCCAAGAAGACCAACAATGCTCTCTACAAGTTCTACGCAAACCTCGGCCATGCTGACCTGCGGGCGCTCAAGCTAGACCGCCGCGGAGGAGCATCCAAGCTCAGTTTCTGGACCAGCGCCAACTTCACCAAGACCGGAGACGGCAACATTCTCGGAAACATCGGAGTCCATGACTTCGTCCTCGAAGACGACTCCGGAATCCATGACATCGGAAACATAGACATATCATCGCACAACAGTGACAACGTCAACCGAATCCGGCTGACCTCAGA
>JAFZTP010000167.1 GCA_017618815.1 Bacteroidales bacterium
AGTAGGATAATCAGATATTTACATACGATTATATAAAGTAATTTTCAATTTATATACACACTGCAAGCACCAGTTCCCTACTGCGGAAAAACAATTGTAAACATTTCGTTATTTCAAAAATATATGCTACATTTGTAAAAACACCTGACAGAAAAATGAACACCAGACTCGAGCAATTTCTTTCTGCTGAAAACATCTCCCAAGCCCAGTTCGCCGAGACTATCGGTGTCGCCCGCGCAAGCATCTCCCATATTCTCGCAGGCAGGAACAAACCCGGGTACGATTTCATATCCAGCCTAATGCTCCACTACCCCAGACTAAATGTGGAATGGCTGTTCTTCGGCAAGGGTAAAATGTATAAAGACATGGCAGGAGCCGCTCCGCAGGCCATATTGCCTGAGGAACCCGTGGAATCTAATCTTTTCTCCGAGGAAAAAGAAGAGGAATTCCCTGTCGCAGACGTCGCCCCCGTGCAAATTTCCGATTCTCACGAGGATATCGCCGAGCCTGCTCCAAAGCCTGCCGCCCAGAAAAGGATCTCCAGGATCATCGTTTTCTACGACGACAATACTTTCACGGAATTAAGCTGATCAGAAGCCGTTTTCTATCGGATATTGTATTAATTATTTGTAATTTTGCGGGTGTATTCAAAGTCTTTCAAGATGTACAAACGAATAATACGCCCCATTCTATTCAGATTCAATCCCGAATTCGCCCATGGCTTTACCCTCTCGATGCTGAAAGTTCTCGGCAGGGTCGGTCTTTTAAGGGCCGTTGTCCGGCTTTTCTTCAAGAGACGTACTCCTGAACTCGAAAAAGAAGTCTTCGGCATCAAGTTTCCAAACCCTGTCGGCCTGGCAGGAGGACTCGACAAGAATGCAGAGGTATATAATCCCCTCTCGGATTTCGGATTCGGATTCGTCGAGATCGGCTCACTGACTCCCCAGCCTCAGCCCGGCAATCCCAAGCCGCGCCTTTTCAGGCTGCCGAAAGACGGAGCTCTGATCAACCGCATGGGCATAAACAACAATGGAGTCCATGCAGCAATCAAGAACCTCAAGAAAAACCATCCTGACGTCCTCGTAGTGGCCAACATCGCCAAGAACAGCAGGTCTGAAGGAGAACAGATAGCCAAAGACTACAACTACGCATTTTCCATGCTCTATGACTTCGTGGACATGTTCGTGTTCAATGTATCATGTCCTAACGTCGAAGGCCTGGCAAACCTGCAGGACGTCTCTTACCTTTCAGAAATCATGGACGTAGTCCTCGACAGGAGAGTCAACATGGAAATCAGGAAACCAGTGCTTCTCAAAGTATCTTCTGACCTGCCAAACGTACAGCTGGACGAAATCCTGGAATATGCCCAGAGGTCCGGAATCGACGGCATAGTAGCCGGCAACACCACCAAATCCAGAGACGGACTCGCCACCCCGGCTTCCAGAGTCGAAGCGTTCGGCAACGGAGGCCTCTCCGGCGCACCTCTGTTTGAAAGGAACCTCAATCTGGTCAGATACATCCATGAAAAGACTCGCGGCCGACTTCCTATCATTGGCGTCGGCGGCATCAACACTCCGGCAAGAGCGGCAGAAATGCTCGAAGCAGGCGCATCTCTCGTCGAAGTATATACCGGTTTCATCTATGAAGGACCGGCATTCGTACGCAGAATCCTCAAATATCTGAAACGCAGCAAATGACGACAGCATCCATATGCACGATCGGCGATGAAATCCTCATCGGCCAGATCGTCGATACCAACTCCTCGGAAATATCAAGGGAACTCGGGGCCCTTGGCATAAAAATCAGCCGGATGATCTCCATCGGAGACGACCATGACGAGATTATTGACACTCTCGTCAAAGAACTGAAAAACAACGAGATAGTAGTCACCACCGGAGGCCTTGGTCCAACTAAGGACGACATTACTAAAGCCGCCCTGGCAGAGCTTTCAGGCAGCACCCGATACGTAGAACATGAAGCGCAGCTCTCCAAGATCCATGAGATACTGAGTGCCAGAGGCCTGGACGTCCTCGACATCAACAGGCAGCAGGCAATGGTTCCAGACACATGCGAAGTGATCCTGAACAAATGGGGAACGGCTCCGATAATGGTATTCCGCTTTCCGGAAGAAAGGTTCGGCCACCCTGCTACCCTCTATTCCATGCCAGGAGTTCCATTCGAAACTACGAACGCCCTTCCGGACGTAGTCGAAGACATCCGCTCGCACAACACCCTCACCTCTATATATCACAAGACTGTGATGACCTACGGAATGGCCGAATCAGCACTTTCCAAGAAGATAGAAGCCTGGGAAGACGCACTCCCGGAGGACATGCACCTCGCCTACCTTCCTAGCCCTCTGACGGGCGTGAGACTGCGCCTGTCCATCTACGGAGGCAACAAGGAAGACGAGGAAAGACGTGTAGACGAGCAGATCGCCAAACTCAAAGATATTCTCGGAGACCTCATATATTCCGAGAGGGACGATACCCTCGAGAATGCCATAGGCAATATACTCAAGAAGACAGGAAAGACGCTAAGCGCCGCAGAATCCTGCACAGGAGGAGAGATCTCGCATCTCCTCACAACGGTTCCGGGCTCTTCAAGCTATTATCTCGGATCCGTAACCTCATACGCGATTCCGGTAAAGGAGAAAGTGCTTGGAGTACCGGCGTCCACGATCAGGGAACACGGCGTAGTAAGCAGCGAAGTCGCCGCTGCGATGGCTGAAGGAGTACGCAAGCTGACAGGCAGCGACTACTCGGTAGCGACTACCGGATTCGCCGGTCCTGGAGGAGGCGACGAGCGTTACCCGGAAGGAACGGTATGGGTTGGAGTATCCACTCCAAAAGGAACTTTTACCAAGATGTTCCAGTACCATAACGACAGGAAACGCAATATCCAGCGCTTTGCAGCCTCAGCTCTCCATTTCCTGCTCCAGAATATGGAAAAATAAAAACTTATAAGTTAATCAGCTGACATCAAGCAGATAAAACAAAGATGTTAAACACTATAACAAATATGTTATAGTGTTTTTTTTGTCTCTACGGCCTTGAAAATGCGCATAAAGTTGCCTCCGGCGACCTTATCGATATCAGATTCGGAATATCCGCGCCGCCTCATTTCATCGAAGACAACTCCCATCTTGGATATATCCTCAAGCCCGGCCGGAGTCACGGAGATGCCGTCGAAATCAGAGCCTATTCCGACATGGTCTATACCCGCTATGGAGACGGCATGGTCAATATGGTCGACAACGACCTTATATGAAGGACGCTCCAGCCGTTCGAGCCTGTCGAGTATTCCATGCCATGCGCTTACTTTTGCCGGATCTGCAGGATCGGCCCTGAAAGCAGCTTCGATCCTGTCCCCTTCTTCCTCGATCCCGGACTCTGCAAGCACCCTGTTGAATTCATCGGACAGGAAACACGGATAGAAATTGATCTGGATTACTCCGCCATTGTCCCGCAGAGCCCTGAGCATATCGTCGGACATGTTGCGACGATGGCCGCAGAGCGCCCTGCAGCAGGAATGGGTGGAGACGATCGGAGCTCTGGAATACTTGATGCAGTCATAGAACGTCTCGTCAGAGACATGAGCCACGTCGACGATCATGCCGAGATCATTCATTTCCCTGATGACTTCCCTGCCGAACGGACTCAGGCCATGCCATCTATTGCCTTCTGCCGCACTGTCGGCTATCTCATTGTCTCCGTTATGGGTAAGAGTCATATAGCGGACTCCAAGCCTGTAGAACATGCGGAGCATTGAAAGGGATTTCTGTATCGGGGCTCCGTTCTCCATGCCCAGCAGGATGGAAACGAGACCTTTCTCCTTGTTCTCCATTATCTGGTCTGTAGAAAAGGCCAGCGCAGCGACATCGCTGTTCTCCTCGACGGAGTCATACACTGCTGCAGCCATCCTGAGGGCAGCTGCCGTAGATTCGTCCGGAGAAAGGGTCGCCGGTGTATACAGGGCGAAGAATGAGGCGTCTATACCTCCTCTGACCAGTTTCGGGAAATCCACATGGGACCATTTGTTGTCCAGGGCCAGATTCCTGAACCTGAGAATCTGCGATGGCGTGTCGCAGTGCGAGTCAAGTATGAAAGGAACGGATTTACTCATGTCATCCAAGTTTTTCAAGCAATTCTCCCCACTCCTCAGTCTTTGCGTCAAGGTCTCTCCTTAACTCTAAGTAAGACCTTGTAAGTTCCATTATGTCAACACCTTCGCCCGGATTAGCAAGTGTGGATTCTATCTCCCCCATCTTACTCTCGAGCTTCGATATCTCCTTCTCCAGGAAGTCTATCCGGTTACGCAGTTTCTTCTCCTCCTTGGACACGAACTTGCGAGCCTCGAAGTCCTTCTGGGACTCAGTCTTGACCGAAGCCTGCATAGCCGGCTTCTCTGCCGGGCTGAACCGCCTCTCAAGCTCCTGCAGGTTCTCTATCCTGCGGCTCTCCAGGAAGTCTCCCACGCTTCCCAAGTACTCCTTGACATGACCGTCACGGAACTCATACATCTTGTCCACAAGACCGTCAAGGAAATCCCTGTCATGGGATACGACGACCAAAGTGCCGTCATAAGCCTTCAGGGCCTGCTTCAATATGTCCTTGGACTTGATGTCCATATGGTTCGTAGGCTCATCCAGGGCCAGCAGGTTATACGGTTCCAGCATCAGCTTGGCCATTCCCAGACGGGCCCTCTCGCCTCCGCTGAGGATTCCGACTTTCTTGTCGATGTCCTCCCCGCGGAACAGGAACTGCGCAAGCAGGTCCCTGACCTTCGTCCTTATGTCTCCGACCGCAATCCTGTCCAATGTACCGAACACGGTCTCATTCTTGTCGAGTATATCCTCCTGATTCTGGGCAAAATAGCCGATATGGACGTTATGGCCTACCTTAGCCTCGCCGGACAATGGTTCCAGCTGTCCCATGATGACCCTCATCAAAGTAGTCTTTCCTTCGCCGTTCCTGCCGATAAGGGCGACCTTCTCACCCCTGCGGATCTCGATCTGGGCATCCCTGAAAACCACTTTCTGCGGATAACCCACCGTAAGGTCCTTTGCCTTGAAGGCCACGTCTCCGGATCTCGGAGCTGGCGGGAACTTCACGGTAAGGGTCGCATTGTCAGTCTCGTCGACTTCGATCCTGTCCAGTCTCTCCAGGGCCTTTATCCTGGACTGAACCTGGTTGGACTTGGTCGGCTTGTATCTGAACTTTGCTATGAAATCCTCGGTCTTCTCGATCATCTTCTGCTGATTCTCATATGCAGCGACCTGCTGGGCCATTCTTTCCGCTCTGAGTTCCAGATATTTACTATAAGGGACCTTGTAGTCATGGATCTTACCGAGCATTATCTCGACAGTCCTGTTGGTCACGTTGTCGAGGAAACGCCTGTCATGAGAAACAAGCATCAATGAGCCCCTGTATGCCTTGAGATATGATTCAAGCCATTCTATGGACTCTATGTCCAAGTGGTTGGTAGGCTCGTCGAGCAGCAGTACATCCGGTCGTGAAAGAAGTATCTTAGCGAGTTCGATCCTCATGTTCCAGCCCTGGCTGAACGTCTCGGTATTGCGGCCGAAATCCTCATCTTTGAAGCCCAGACCAAGAAGTACCTTCTCGGCACGCACTGCCGGCGGCTCCGAGTTCTCCATTGCGAGCACATCGTTAATCTCGCCAAGACGGGTAATCAGCGCCGAATACTCATCAGACTGATAGTCAGTTCTTTCAGCAAGCTGTACATTGATCTCCTCAAGCTCCTTCTCCAAGTTGTTGACGGACTGGAAAGCGGTCATGGTCTCGTCCATCACCGTGCGTCCCCTATGGTGCTGCATTATCTGCGGAAGGTATCCTATGTTGATATGCGACGGCTTGTCAATCTTTCCGGAGGTCGGATTCTGCAGACCGCAGATGAGCTTCATTATAGTGGATTTACCTGCGCCGTTCTTGCCCACAAGTCCTATCTTATCACTCTCGCTGATATGGAAGCTAACCCCGTCCAGCAAGTTGTACCCACCAAAGGAAACAGTTAAATCACTTATTGAAATCATTACTCGTTACTTTCTCTTTTACAAAGGATTATACTAAACTCATACAGACCGTACATAGGGATTGCGAGCACCACCATGGAGAACGGGTCCGAAGGAGTTATGAGCGCCGACAGCACGAGTATCGCGATGAAGGCATGACGTCTGTATTTCCTGAGCACCCCCCTGTCGATTACCCCCAGTTTCGAAAGGACCATGGCTACGGCCGGGAACTCGAAGACTATTCCGATCAGGAAGACCATCGACGTGAAAGTCGAAATATATGAGCCCAGGGTGATTGTGTTGATTATGTCGGGACTGACTGTATAGTTCATGAAGAACATCAGGCATACCGGCAGCACCACG
>JAFZTP010000168.1 GCA_017618815.1 Bacteroidales bacterium
CCATATCGGACCTCAACGATCCGGACAACTACCGTTACTTCCTCGGCACCTCGATCGCCCCTTACACCGGAGGCTTCAACCTGACTCTCGGATACAAGCGTTTCCGCCTCTCCCTTTCAGGAGTCTATTCCTTCGGGGCCAAAGTCTATGACAAGATCAACTCTCCGGCATCATACTCCAACGCCATGCATACCGGAGTTTCCGTGGAAGAGATTCAGTCCCAGTTCAGCGACCTGTATTCCAACCACCTGAACGTACGCAAGGACAGGATTGACAGATGGACTGAGGCCAACCCCGAGGGGGTCAAGTATCCGAGGATATATGACCGCTTCGATGCGAGGCACAATTTTGCGGCCTCGAATCCTATGGACGTCAGCATCGTAGATGCGATCTACCTGAAGGATGTCTCATATCTGAGGCTCAAGACGATACTCCTCACCTGGAATCTTCCGGAGACGGTCACCGGAAAGCTTGGCCTGCACAGCGCAAGCCTCAACTTCTCTATGAACAATTTCCTTACGGTCACGGGATACGACGGCATGGATCCGGAAATACCCGGAGCGACATACCCGACGACCAGAAGCGTTTCCGCAGGACTTAACATTGAATTCTAGCCATGAAAAGGATATTACTGACAATACCGGTCCTTCTGGCTGTCTCATGCCAGAATTATCTGGACGTACGCCCGCAGGGATACGTCCTCCCGACCACAGACGAAGAATTCGCCACCATCATGCACAACCGAATCAGGGAAATCGAAGGCGGAGGTGACGAGTACATCCTTGGAAACATGGACAGGCTGCTGCTGTTCGAAGGAATAGCGGACGACCTGGATGCCAACATACGCACGGGCAACAACCTTCCGTCATATGCGGGAGAGAAGATAAACTCGATGCAACTCCGTTACAGCTATTTCTGGGAGACGGTCAAGGACTGCAACATCGTCATCGAGAACCTCTCGGGAAGGAGCACGGACCTGGCCCGGCAGACACTGGCTGCAGCATACGCCATCAAGGGTACGGTCTACTACAACATGCTCAGGGAATACTGTGAGCCATGGGAAGATGCCCCGAATCAGCTGGGCCTGCCTCTGGTGGACAAGTTCGACATCTACGGACGCCCTGCCAGGGCTTCCCTGCAGGACACATACGAATACACCCTTAATCTGTTCGAAAAGAGCCTGGCGCTCGAGCCGAAAGGAGGCCTGATGTTCTTCGACAAGACAATAGTGAAAGCTCTGAAGGCAAGGCTGCTGTTCTGGTGCGAAGCCTGGGAAGAGGCGGCTGCCCTCTGTCAGGAGATTGTCCGGGACTGCGGCAAGACCATTACCCCGGCATCCGGATTCGAAGACATGATCAAGTCTGACTCACCTAAGGGAGAAGTCTTTGCGAAATCCCACATAAACGACTCCAGCGAGCTAGACTGGTATTTCAGCTCGATCATCAGATACTTTGCCTCAAGGCCGGCCTGCAGTTCCCTGATCAAGCTCTTCGGAGACGAGCCTGAAAAAGATGTGCGGTACCGCGTGTCCTTCGACGCCAAGAGGATGAACAAGAAACGTCCGGAATGCGGGATCAGGCTTTCGGAGATTGTGCTCATGCTCGCAGAATGTGACTATCATCTCGGAAAGGCCGAAGAAGCCCTTGACTGCCTGAACGAGCTTAGGAGAAACAGGATCGAAGGAGTCTCAAACCTAACCATGGCTTCGCTCCCTGCTGTCCGCACCGGAGACAGGATTGTCTCGGATGCAGCCGGGGAAGCCATTACACCCCTGCTGCAGGCAATATTCGATGAGCGCAGGAAGGAGCTGTACATGGAAGGTGACCGCTGGTTTGAGCTGAAACGAAACGGACGCCCGGAATGGTGGATAATCAGCAACGGACTGAAATACACTACGAAGAAGTACCTATACACGGCGCCGATCTACAAGAGAGACGTGGATCTCAATCATGAAATGATACAGAATGAAGGCTATGAATAAAAAAATAATTGCTATATTGCCAGTTGTTATGCTCCTGTTCATTGCTACGGGATGCAAGTATGACGAGAAACCTCCGAAGACCAGCGATGCGGCTTCGGACTACATTCTTCCGCAGGGAGACCTGCCTACTGAAGCGGAGATGCGGGCCGTCCAGGCTGCCCGCGACGAATATGAGAGCTCAATAAACTGAGTATCAGAGACTAATTATATAAAACGATGAAAAAAACATTAACATTTATTGTCATAGCTGTTGCAGCACTTCTTGCCTCTGCCTGCAACAAGGACGACGAAAAGATCAAAGTTGAATTTGCCACGAGCCTGTACCAGCTGGAAGAGCTGGGCAGTACTGAAGTCGTGCTCAAGCTGAGCGCTGAGGCCGGCGAGCCGCTTGAGATTCCGGTATCATTCTCGGGCTCGGCAAAGAAAGACGTAGATTATTCCGTATCATCAGATAAGTTCGTGTTCAACGCCGGAACCAAGACCAGTTCCATAACCGTTACCGACCTTGGCATGAACAACGAGGGAACGATTACCTTCAACATTTCCCCAAAAGGCAAGTATGTTCCCGGAAACAAATACATTGCAACCGTCGCTTTCCCGGGCAAAGAGACCCTGATTACCAATTTCGACATCACCAAGGCCGACCTTATCGAATCGCTTACTCTTACCCTCAAGCTTACGGGAGCGCGCAGCGGAGACAAGTTCAAGGCTGCCACAGACCTTGACGTACCTGTCCAGCTTACCGGAGAAGGCGCCGACGGAGTCGTATTGGGAAGCAAGTCCATACGTATCCCGAAAGGCTCCAACAGCGGCACAATAAAGCTGACCAGAAATGCGGAATTCGCTGATGGTCTCAGCTCCGACCCTGTTGCTGTCCTCGAGGTTGACAGGAAGAACTCCAGATATTCCGCTGGAGACAAATACAGCGTTACCATCAAGGTGCACAGCGGTCTCCAGGTGCCGGCCAGACTTGTCGGCAGATGGAATTTCGCCGAGATAATAGGCCTTGTCGACGAATCCGGAGAAGAAGGTGGAGTCGAAGACTACTTCCTGGGCATGGATGACGATCCGGACCTTATCCCTAAGAACAATGAAGGATTCTTCCTCCTGATAACCGAGAACGAAGAGACCGGCGAGGTAACCCTGAAACCTGGAGGAACGGGAGATTACAACAATTTCTTCAGGGAAGCCAAGCTGACAATGACACATCCGGTCAACACGAGCACAGAGGCAGTTCGGCTCGGAGAGTACACTACCAGAGAGGCGAACATGTTCGAATCATACGTCCTTGGCGAAGGTCATTTCGTATATACGTATTATGCCCTAAGCAATGCCAACAGGGCGTTCAGCGCTGACAAGGAGACCCTCGGGACTTCCGTCATAGCCGCAAGGTTCAACGAAGCCGGCGACCTCATCATCCAGTTCCGCGACTATGACAAGCCGCCGTTCGGTGAGAACTGGTGGAGCGACAACAAATTCGATGCTGATGTTTTCGGCTTATGTACAAGATATACCAGAAACTAAGATACCATGAAAACAAAACTTCTGACAATAACGATGGGCGGTTTGTTCCTTGCGGTTCTGGCCGTGGTTCCCGCCTATTCAGCAGTTCCTTCCGAAAGGATTGAGACTGCCGCGGTGTTCGAGAATGCCGCTACTTATACCGTAATCCTGAAGGAGGTCGGTCCAAACAAGGTGAAAGTTGTAAAAATCCTCCGTTCCATTCTCGGAATCGAGCTCAAGGATGCCTACAACATAGTAAACGAAGTACCTAAAGTAATCAAGGAAAATGCTACTGCCGAAGAGATGGAAAACCTCAAGACTGAGCTCGAGGCAGCAGGTGCATCCGTAGAAGTAAAAGAAGAAGAATAAATGAAAGACGTTGCACTCGTTGTAGTGGATATGCTTTATGATTTCATTGACGGCTCCATGGCTTGTGCCAATGCGGAGAATGCCGTCAGGGAGACCGTGAAGTATATCGAAGAGAAAGGGGCGGCCGCCCAGGATGGAGATGATGTGATAACAGCAGCCTTCCCTACCCTGTTCGTATGCGACCATCATCCGGCAGACCACAGTTCCTTCAAGGAGCAGGGCGGTCCGTGGCCGGCGCATTGCGTACAGGGCACCAGAGGAGCCGAAATCCATGACGACCTCAAGCCTTACGTAGAAGAGGCTCTTACCTTCTACAAAGGCTATCGCAAGGAAACGGAACAGTATTCGGGATTCGAAGGCATCAATGATGCAGGCCAGAGCCTCTACGAGGTGCTGGACATAATGGACATCCACAATGTGTATGTCTGCGGAATAGCTACCGAATATTGTGTCAAGAATACTTGCATGGATCTCCTCAAGGCTGGGTTCAACGTATATCTTATCAAGGATGCCATCGGCTATGTCGCCCATGAGGGCCATGTCGAGGCGCTCGCGGAGATGGAGAAATCCGGAATCCGCCTTGTATGACATTCCTGGATGACTTGAACACTCGTCAGCGGGAGGCGGTAACGTCTACCGAAGGACGGGTGCGTGTCATCGCCGGCGCTGGAACCGGAAAGACCAAGGCCCTTACATACAGATACGCCTATCTGGTCAACGTGCTGGGAATAGACCCTGCCAACATACTCTGCCTCACCTTTACCAACAAGGCAGCCTCCGAGATGCGCCAGAGGATAGCCATGATGGTCCACAGCGGGGACTACAATGATTTCGTATGCACACTGCACGGATTCTGCGTAAAGTTCCTCCGCAAGGAGATCTACCGTCTGGGGTTCCCGAAGTCATTCACCATTCTGGACGAGGAAGACTCCAAGGCCCTCGCCAAGGAATGCATGGACGAACTCGGCATCAAGAGGACGGAAAAGACAGTAAAGAACTTTCTCGAAGGAATCGGAGCCGACAAGGCCCTGAACGGCTACATAGAAGCTTACATGCTCCCGGACAGCGTGATCACCGACCAGATGAAACGGAGCAACCTGGCATGTTTCATCTCGCGCCAGATGAAGAATTACGCCCTGGATTTCGATGACCTTATGAACTTCACCCTGTTCATCCTGGACAGGTTCGCCGACGCGAGGGAGAAGTGGCAGAATGAGCTCAACTACATAATGGTCGATGAAGCCCAGGACTGCAACACCGACGACTGGAACCTCATAGAGAAGCTCGGGGCAAAGCACCACAACATCTTCGTCGTGGGAGACCCTGACCAGTGCATCTATGAGTGGAGAGGGGCCCGTCCGGCAAAGTTCGTGGATTTCGCCTCGGACAAAGACGTCATCCTTGACGAAAATTACCGCTCTACCCCAAAGATTCTGGACGTAGCAAACTGTGTGATTGCCAACAACAAGAACAGAATACCTAAAGACCTGTTCACCCGCAAGGCTGAGGGCCGCGCCGTAATCCACTTTCATGGAAAGACGTCCGAAGAGGAGACGGCCTGGATCATAAAGCAGCTGCGCATACTCATCGACGCCGGGGCAAGCCTGAGCGATTTCGCCATACTCTACCGATCCACCTACCAGTCAAGGGCCCTCGAACAGGCACTGCTGAACGAGCATCTCGAATACGTAATCTGGGGAGGCATACGTTTCTTCGAGAGGAAGGAGATCAAAGACACCCTCAGCTACATGAGACTCGTAGCCAACCAGGACGACGACATCTCTTTCATAAGGATCATAAACACTCCTTCCCGAAAACTTGGCCGAGCCTTTCTTGACAGGCTGAAAGAAACTGCCGCAGCCGATGACACATCTCTCTTCCGCGCGCTCAAGGCACATATCGGAGACAAAGAGTTCGACAAGCCGCAGGCAAGGGAATTCATATCCCTGATCGAAGACGGCATGCTGCATGCACGCACTGCGGCGATCTCCGACCTGATGAACCGGATGCTCGACCGCAGCGGAATCAAGAAAGCCCTTCGGGAGGACCAGGACGAGGACAGGCTGGAGAACATCGACGAGCTCCTCCGCTCGGTGCGTTTCTATGAAGAGGCCCATGCCGAAGAAGAACCTACTCTGGTAGAGTACCTGCAGGACATTGCCCTTTATACCAATGCCGACTACCGCAAGGACGGCAGCGCCATCAGGCTAATGACCATCCATCAGGCCAAGGGTCTGGAATTCCCGTTCGTTTTCATCACCGGTCTCAGCGAGGGAATCTTCCCCAACATGAGGACTATCCGCGAATACAAGAAGAACGGAGAGGAAGAGGAGCGCAGGCTGATGTATGTAGCCATCACGAGGGCGCAGAAGGCCCTGTTCCTGACGGAATCCGAAGGCTACAACGTATCCACCAAGATGAGCAAGTATCCGTCCAGGTTCCTGGCGGAGATCAAGAAAAACATGGTTGTAGTGGAAGGGGTGATTCCGGATGAGCTGTGGAGAGGCACCAAGAACCTGATCCATGTGCTTGACGAGGAATCATTCACTCCGGGCTATACCGGAGGCAGTGCTTTCGCAGTCGGCGAGGCTGTGATCCATGATATTTTCGGAGAAGGGACCATTCTCTCCATCGGAGCAGACGGCTCCACTTTCGAGGTGCGTTTCCGCGACGGCTCCACCCGTCATCTGCGGGCGGCTTTCCTGCACCGTCCCGACCTCCCGGCATAGCCGGGAAGCAGGCGGCGTCGGAAAATTACTTAAGGCTGGCGAGGCAGGCCTTCACGTTGGCCTCGATGCCCTCGGCAGTATATTCGGCACGGTTGAATTTCTCGCCCGTGATATTCTCATAAAGTTCGATGTACCTGTCTGTGATGTGGGAAACTACTTCCGG
>JAFZTP010000169.1 GCA_017618815.1 Bacteroidales bacterium
CTCACAAGAGGCTGACGACTCCGGCCGCAGTGTCGGGCTGTCTTTTATTCCGAGGATTGACTTAAGCACAGGTTCTACACTCGGCGATTCTTCTTTCTATACACTCGTTGAAGGCGACATTAACGAGTATTTCTCATTCAGCATCTGCAATCATTGGTGGAGCGCAGAGGATCCTCAGGACCTTTACAAGAACACACTCTACACCAATGGCAACACTTGGACCGACTGGGTAAACCTGACCATCCATCTTGGCAGCTTTGACCTGACCGGAGGCAAGATGGTGATGGCGATGGGCGGCTTCGAGTTCGATGAATATGACTATGAAGTCCACTCCATCCAGTGCTCGCAGCTATGGAACAACCTGGCTTGCTACCAGTGGGGAGGCCAGATCAGCTGGACCGATCCGTCCGAGCACAATCAGTTCGTCGCCCAGATGACAACGTCGCCTTACGGCATCAGGCCAGTAAAAAGCAAAGTGTTCACATACTCCCTCCAGTGGAGAGGCAACTATGGTCCTCTCGAGACGATCTGGAGCGGTACCAGACTTGACCAGAACTGGAAGAAGAAGACTTCCACATATCTTGTCACCCTCGGCCAGAGAGTAAGCGCCGGCGATTTCACTCTCGGATTCGACTGGTTCAACAAAGTCGGCGTATATGACGATGAACTTGATACGGTAGAAGACAGCATTCTCGAAAAAGGAAACACCTTCATCGGATCAGTCCTCTATGCACCTTCAGAGAAATGGGAGGTTTACGCCAAAGGCGGTTATGAGACCGGCTATATTGGCGACTGGTTCGGCGGACTCGCGTTCCACTGGTACCCGCTCAAGGACAGCAAAGACCTCAGGGTCCACGCTACTGCGGGCTACTCGCTTGATGAAACTGTATTCTCAATCGGAGCCATCTACCATCTCAATTTCCCTAGAAAGAAATGACAGATCGCATAATCAACATTTCGCACCTTTCGAAGTCCTTCCCTGGAGGCTCAAAGGTGCTTGATGACATTAACCTGTATATCAGAAAGGGCGAATTCCTTACCCTGCTCGGTCCTTCCGGCTGCGGAAAGACCACCATGCTCAGGATGATCGCAGGCTTCCTCCAGCCGGACGAAGGCTCGATCACCATGGACGGAAAGGAGCTCACAGGCGTTCCGCCGCATCTGCGCCCTCTCAATACGGTATTCCAGAGATATGCCCTGTTCCCTCACCTGGACGTGTACGACAACATCGCTTTCGGCCTGAAGCTCAAGGGCGTTCCTGAGGACGAGATTGACAAGCGCGTCAGCAAGGTGCTTAAGCTGGTGAGCATGTCCGACTATGAGGACCGTGACGTAAATTCCCTTTCAGGAGGCCAGCAGCAGCGTATCGCCATCGCGCGCGCTATCGTGAACCGTCCTAAGGTTCTTCTTCTCGACGAGCCTCTCGCGGCGCTCGACCTTAAGATGCGCAAGGACATGCAGATAGAGCTCAAGGAGATGCACAAGAAACTCGGCATCACCTTCATCTATGTGACACATGACCAGGAGGAGGCCCTTACCCTGAGCGACACCATCGTCGTGATGAACGAGGGCAAGATCCAGCAGATCGGCACTCCTATGGACATATATAATGAGCCTGTCAACTCCTTCGTAGCGGATTTCATCGGAGAGAGCAACATTCTCAACGGAACCATGATCAAAGACCGGGAGGTCAGCTTCATCGGCCATGACTTCAAGTGCGTGGACGAGGGATTCGGAGAGAATGCGCCTGTCGACGTGGTGATCCGTCCGGAGGATGTCATCATCAAGAGCAAGCTTGAAGGCGCCCAGTTCACCGGCAAGGTGAAATCCTGCACCTTCAAAGGCGTCCACTACGAGATGTTCGTGGACACCGACAATGGCTATGAGATGATGATCCAGGATTACAATTCGTTCGAGGTCGGAAGCACCGTGGGCATGAGCATCAATCCTAACGATATCCAGGTAATGCACAAAGAGCGCGTTTGCAACACGTTCGAGGGCGTGATGAAGTCGTCAGATACCGTGGAGTTCCTCGGCGGCGAGTTCAAGTGTCTGGATACTGGTCTCGAGGCCGGCGACAAGGTCACCGTTACCGTCAAGTTCAACAAGGTCGACCTTCTCGACCATGAGGACGAAGCGATATGTACCGGAAACGTAGTGTTCATCCTTTACAAGGGCGACCATTACCATCTGACCATCAAGACCGAGAGCGGAGAGAAAGTCTGGGTTGACACCGATGACATCTGGGATAAGAACGACCTTGTCGGAATCAATATTTTACCGAAAGACATCCATATAACAAAAACGGCGGAAAATGAATAAAAGATCAAGTTGGGCTCTGCCTTACTTCATTTTTATGGTTCTGTTTGTCGTGCTGCCTCTTCTGATGGTTGTCATTTATTCCTTTCAGGATTCGGCAGGAAACTTTTCCATGGCAAACTTCAGCAAGTTCATTACTGACAAGGACTCGCTGAGCACCTTCGCGCTTTCCATCGAAGTTGCCATAGAGAACACCCTGCTCTGCGTCATCATCGGATATCCGGTGGCATACATCCTGGCGGACAAGAAACTGAACAAGAGTGCGGTGACGGTGGTGCTGTTCATCCTTCCGATGTGGGTGAATGCCCTGATGAGGACTCTCGCGACTGCGGAGCTCTTCAACATGGCGGGCATCACTCTCGGCAAGGGAACGCTGCTTTTCGGTATGTGCTATGACTATCTGCCGTTCATGATCTATCCGATCTACAACGTGCTCAACAAGATGGACAAGTCCTACGCCGAGGCTGCGGAGGATCTTGGCGCGAAGCCTAAGGAGGTATTCATGAAGATTACCCTTCCGCTTTCGATGCCCGGAGTCCTCAGCGGCGTGATGATGGTGTTCATGCCGACAGTATCGACCTTCGCGATCTCCGAATTCCTGACCAACAACAAGATCAAGCTTTTCGGTACGATCATCCAGGAGAATATCAACAATTCGATGTGGAACTATGGCGCAGCGCTTTCCCTGCTGATGCTTGCCATCATCGCCATAACAACTTTCCTTCAGGGTAAATCCTCGGAGGATACAGTCGACGGAGGGGCTATATGATGACTGGAAAGAAACTGTTCGCCAAAGTATATCTGTGGGTAATACTCGCAATACTTTATGCTCCTATCGTCTTCATCGCGGTATTCTCGTTCACCGAGGCCAAGTCGCTCGGCAACTGGACCGGTTTCTCGGTCAACCTGTACAAGTCACTCTTCTCGGGTAACATGCAGAACTCCGGAGGCCTTATCTCCGCCGTCCAGAACACCCTTGTAATAGCTCTCATCGCTGCTTCGGTGGCTACCGTAATGGGAACTGTCGCAGCAATCGGCATATTCAACATGAGGGGCAAGAAGAAACAGACGATGCAGTTCCTGAACAACATTCCGATGATCAACCCTGACATCATCACCGGTGTGTCCCTGTTCCTGCTTTTCGTCTTCCTTCATATTTCACAAGGATATGCGACCGTCATACTTGCCCACATCACATTCTGTACTCCTTACGTGGTACTGAACGTGCTGCCAAAGCTCTCCCAGATGAATCCTAACATCTATGAGGCTGCCCTGGATCTTGGAGCTACTCCATACCAGGCCCTGCGCAAGGTCATGATCCCGAGCCTGCGTCCCGGAATGATTTCCGGATTCATACTGTCATTCACGATGAGTCTGGACGATTTCGCAGTGACCTTCTTCACAAGAGGCACGATCGGACTCGACACACTCTCTACATACATCTATGCTGACGCCCGCAAGGGCGGTCTTACTCCGGAGCTGAAGCCTTTGATGACCATCATTTTCCTGATCATCCTGGCTGTGCTTCTGTTCATAAACATTCGTTCGGCAAAAAACAACAATAACAAGAAGAAATGAAAAAAACTATCAATTTTATCCTTGGTGTAGCGGCTCTTTTGGTTGCCGTTGCATGCGGCTCTGACAGGAGCGAGATTCTCAAGGTTTACAACTGGTCTGACTACATCGGAGAAGATGTGATATCTGACTTCGAGGCTTGGTACAAGGAGCAGACCGGCGAAAGCATCCAGGTCGTTTACCAGACATTCGACATCAATGAGACCATGCTTTCCAAAATCGAGAAGGGTCACGAGGACTATGACGTTGTCTGCCCGTCAGACTACATCATCGAGAGGATGCTCAACAACGGACTTCTCCTCCCGCTTGATCTCAAGGCTCTCCCTGATTCCATCAACTACATCGAGCAGAACGCTTCCCCTTACATCCAGAAGATGTTCAGGGAAATCAATCCGGAAATCGATGCCAACGATTATTCTGTAGCATACATGTGGGGAACCACCGGTATCATCTACAATCCTAAATATGTAACCGACGAAGAGGCTGCGACATGGAATGTCATGCGCAATCCTAAGTTCAAGGACAAGCTTCTTGTAAAGGATGCAGCCAGGGACGTTTATGGTCCTGTGCTCATCTATCTCAAGCAGCAGGAGCTCAAGGACAGTCTCGTAACCCTTCAGGAGCTCATGTCTGACTCTTCTGACGAGTCTCTCGCTGCCGTGGAGAGTTTCCTCCGCGAGGCTAAGGACAACGTTCTCGGCTGGGAGGCTGATTTCGGCAAGGACCAGATGACCAAAGAGCTTGGCGTCGTATCAATCAACTGGAGCGGCGATGCCGTATGGGCTATCGAAGAGGCTGCTGAGCTCGGAGTTGAACTCAGGTATGTTGTTCCTGAGGAAGGAAGTACCGTATGGTTCGACGGCTGGGTAATCCCTAAGTATGCACACAATGTCAAGGCTGCCACTTATTTCATCGATTTCATGTGCAGGAAGGATATCGCTATCCGCAACATGGACGGTACCGGATATGTGTCTGCAAATGGCGCATATGAGGTTCTTGAGTCACAGATTGACGAGGAATATGATCCTATCAACCTCTCTTACTTCTTTGGAGAGGGTGCTGACAGCATCTGCGTAAACCCTACCCTCTATCCTGATCTTGCTGTCATCGAGCGTTGTGCTCTCGAGCATGACTGGGGTGAGGATACTGACAAGCTCATCGAGATGTGGGCACGTGTCAAGGGTGACAATGCCAGCAGCTTCACTTACGTGATCATTATCGCTGCCGCAGCTATCATCGCGTTTGCTATCTACAGGGCTGCTGCTTCACGCAAGAAGAAGGCTTCACGCAAGGCTGGCCGCAAATAAGCGCAGGTTTCAATCATACAGGAAGTCTCTCTTCCTGACAATCTCTGAAGGATGGTCCCGTCGGACCATCCTTTATTCGTCACTGCTGCGCTGCCGCAGGAGCACAGCAAGGTGTCATTCTACTGACAGGAATGAACCGGATTTGGATGTTATTTAGGCATGTAAACTTTGACAGTCTCTTCGATTTCTTCACCCCTGATGTCGGTCGCCAGAATAGAGCCATCGGGGCCAATAAGGATAATATATGGAATCGTTTGAATTCCGTATGCGGAAGTCGCGCTGTTGTCAGATACATTGAAAACTGTATATTTGATTCCCAACTCCTTTACAGCCTTGGCCGTATTCTCTGGTTTGTCGGAAATTGCAACACCAATCGTTTCAAGGCCCTTATCCTTAAACTTGTCGTAGGTGCGGATGATATTCGGTATTTCTTGACGGCAAGGCCTGCACCAGGACGCCCAGAAGTCAACCAGGACATATCTATCCTTACCTATGAAATCGGACAATCTATACTCTTTTCCTTCCCAGACACCTTGGAAATCCTTATACCGGGCTCCAGCCGACATAGTATCACGGGCGCGAATGAGAGCAAGAGCCTTGTCGACGTTCTCTGACAGGTCTTTTAGATACGGATGATTCCTGACGACATCGTCCATCGAATCTCGCAGGTCGGCCCAACGCTCCAAACTCAACTGTGGGAGTGCCTTGGCGAAGAAAACAACCGTCGCCAATTCGCCCTGTCTGTCCTTGAAATCATCGAACAAGGCCTTGGTGGCAGCAGGATCACCAACGCACCGCGTCAGACAGTCCATTGCCTCGTCCACGGAATCGTTAGTATAGGACCCGTGGAAGTTAAACTTCTCATCCGCGGAAATGTTCCCTGGCTCCAGAATCAGATTACTTTCGGATATGCCGGAGCCGCCGGGCACCGTAAGGAAAATTTTCAGTTTTCCTATGGCCGGCTTTGCGATCCTCCCGGAATATCGTACAATGCTTCCAGTCACTTCAGCTCGACCGAGGGTCTCATACTCTCCGTCGGGTAGCATCTGCTGCACAAGGACGGAGTCGACGACCGAACCGTCCTGATACATGGCAAGCAGGGGCGACATGTCGCAAGCGATAGTGAATGTCCTGGATACGCAACCGATGACGGCAGACAGACAAGCAACTGACAAAACAGTGAAAAAAGTAATTCCGATGTGCTTCATAAGTGATAAAGGTGATTAAATTATTTGAAGGTAATAATTCGGTCGCATAAAACAAAATATCCGCCCGGCATTTCAGCGGGGCGGAGGAGAGCGGAGGGGACAAAAAAAGGGCGGCCTTGAAGGTCGCCCTGAATATGAAGTTTAGATAACTTACTTGATAACGGTGCAACGGAGTGCAGAAGCTGGCTTACCGTCAACGCCACCGAGGCTTTCAACAGCGAGCTTGCTTTCAGCAACGCCACACTTCTTAACGAGGTAGTTCTTAACGGCGTTAGCGCGAGCCTCAGAGAGCTTAGCGTTGCCAGCTACAGAACCGGTACCCTTGTCAGCAGAACCAGTGATGGTGTAAACCTTGTCGTCAGCAGACTTGTTAATAACGTTAGCTGCGAAGAAGTCAAGGTGTGCTTTCTCACGGTCAGAGATAACTGAAGAGTTGATAGGGAAGAAGGTCTTTGCGATAGGCTCAACCTCGCTCTCCTTACCTACGTAAACAGTATCAGGAGCCTGAGCTTTGAGGCGTGCGATCTCGTCCTTGAGAGAAGCGTTCTCCTTCTCAAGAGCAGCAACACGGTCCTTAAGAGCGTTGTACTGATCAACAGTGAAAGGAACAGGAACGATAACCGGCATTACAGAAGAAAGACGGTCGAAGTTGGTCCTGCCAAGGTTAAAGATAAGGCCTGCAGTAGCAGAAACAGGGAAGAAGAATCTACCGTTGTCCTTGTACTGACGAGCGTGAGCTGCGAGAGCCTGAACATCAAGGAAGAGGTCTACATGCTTTCCAAGACGGAAATCGTTGAGGATACCTGCACCTACAGCGTACTCCCAGTCAGCGTCTTTGAAACCGCCAACGCCGAGACCACCGACAGTAGCGTAAGGAATTACATCCCAGAAACGAGTCTCCTTGTAGCCAGAGATAGAGTTAGAGATGTTCCAAAGGAAATCAGCGTGGAAATAGTGCTGATCGAAAGCGTTATTGAACTGCTCATCGAATGTGTTCTTGAGGCCTTTCCAACCTACACGAGCACCGACAGCAGGAGTGATCCACTTACCAACGTTAACGTCTGTTGCAAGACCGTAACCTTCGAAAGTGTTGATAGCGTTAGCGATAGTTGCGTTAGCACCGGCACCTACACCGATGAACCAATTATCCCAGAATGAGTTAGTGACATAAGCGCCGCGAACGATCTTTCCGTTTTCGTCACGGTTACCATTCTCCTGTGCATTTGCACTGAAAGAGAAAGTGAAGAGTCCTGCTGCGAGGAGAACTCCGAGAAGCTTTTTCATACCTTTCATGATCATATAAAAAATTAAAAAAAAAACTTTCTTTCGCCTCTTTTGGCCCTTATTTACGGACCAAAGTATATGCAAATATAGTAATACCTTTCACAATTACAAAATTATTACAGTTTTTTCAACGTATCCCCTCGCGATGAAAAACGCGGATAGAACCTCATTTATAACATTTTAAGACAAGAAAAGGCATAGCGACGTCAATTTCCGGAGGCCTTCCTATACCTTATAATTAAAAAGATGTATCTTTACAAAATGAAATTCAAACTCAGCTCACAATACAAACCTTCAGGCGATCAGCCCGCCGCCATAAAAGGCCTGGTTTCGGCCATACAAGGCGGTGTAGAC
>JAFZTP010000033.1 GCA_017618815.1 Bacteroidales bacterium
AATCGAGGATGAGGGACTCGGAATAGATTTCATGGCGATCTTTGCCAAGCTGCTCAAGAGATGGAAATTCATTCTTGTGGTTTCATGCATATTCGGAGTGCTTGGCATAATATCAGCGCTGACCATGCAGCGCAAATGGAACGTCAGCATGACCCTTGCGCCGGAGTTCCAGAGAACTACCAGCAGCAGCGTCGCGACCATAGCCAGCATGATGGGCATGAACATGTCCAACATGAACAGTTCGGCTGATGCTCTCAATATCACCCTTTTCCCGGAGATCTGCAGCAGCACACCGTTCCTTACGCAACTGTTCGATGTCCCGGTGCAGCCATATATCTCTCCGTCCAAGCTTGCGGAAGGTGCCAAGGAGCCTCCTGTCACTACTGTATACAATCATGTCCTCGGACTTGACAAGCCGAAGAAGGGTCTCTCGAAGTGGCTTTCAAAGGGAAAGGATGAGAAATCTGTCGAAGATGATACCGTTCTCAATCCACAGAGCCTGACATACAACCAGCATAACGTAATGAAGGCCCTGCGCCAGAGCATTAGCGTGAATGTGAACAATAAGACCGGCGTCACCAACATCAGCGTGACAATGGATGACCGCCGTATCGTGACTCAGGTCGCCGACACCGTCTGCAAGATGCTCCAGAATTATGTGATTGACTACAGGACCAAGAAAGCCAAGTCGGATTATGACTATTATGTCAAGCTTGCCGACGAGGCTCATGAAAAGCTCGTCAAGGCTCAGGCTGCCTATGCCGCCCGCGTGGACTATGACCGCGGTGTCATCCTCCAGTCAGTGAACAGCGTAAGACAGCGCCTTCAGGAAGAAGCCAACCTTGCAAACCAGGTCTATACACAGATGGTCCAGCAGCGGGAGATGGCCAAGGCCAAGATTCAGGAGGCGAAACCGGTATATGCCGTCGTACAGCCTGCCACCATGCCACAGTTCCCGATGAACAGCCGCAAGAACCGAGTTCTGGTATTCGGCTTCCTCGGATTCTTCCTTGCCTGTGCCTGGGTCGCTTTCGGAGAGGATTTCCTGGAAAAGATAAAAAGTCAGGTGAAACAGGAAACAGACGAATAATTGAACAAGACCGGACTCATATGGGCACTTTCCATTATCGCGCTCCTGGCGGGCGTGATAGCGGTGGCCGTTTTTTTTCTGTATTCCGACCAGGGCGAAGCTGGCGCGGCAGAGGAGACAGGAGCCTCAGTGGATGCAAGTGCGGCCGTTTCCCTGTATCCGATAACGCCGGCCATCCCGTCGGATGCTGCCATGCTTGTCTGCTTCGAGTCTGCCGATGACTGCATCGACCTCGTGACTGACAGCACTTCGGTTTTCGGTACCATGCTTTGCGGTACCGGCAAAAGAGGTATCAGGGAATTCCTTTCAATTCTCAAGAACGTAAGGCATCCTGATGGAAACATGGCGGTCTCCCTTCATTTCAGCGGAGACCTTGTTCCTCTCATTGCGGTATCGTCTCCGAATGAATCCGAGACGATATGGTCATTCATCCACGCTGCCGATTCCGCCCGTCTCAGTTCGGCGATAGTCGGAAAGGAAGAGGCCCCGGAGATATCCGGGAACCATTCCATCCTTCTTGTCTCTCCGTCCGAGACTCTTGTCAATGCCGCAAGACGCAATCTCTCTGAAGGTACTTCCGTACTTGACAAGCAGGGTTTCCCAGACGTGGCCATGAAGGCTGGTGGAGCCGACGCATTCTTCGTCTCTTCTGATTATCTCGGCAAGCTTTTCGGCGCATACTTCAACAGGGACATAGCCCGTACGTCCAACTTCTTCACCACTTTGGCCGACTGGCTGGCCTTCACGATGGACGGTCGGAATGAGAAGCGCATGCGCATGAACGCCGTAGCGTCATATAATTCAAATCCTGCATATTTCCTCAACGTACCATACGCTGGAGAGACCGGAGTCGCTTCCGTCCTCCCGGCAAACACGGTCTATTATCTGGACATTCCTGTTTCCGAATGGTATTTCAGTGCATATCAGAGGTACATGGATGCCCATAAACTGCTCGGGAAGTATCGCTCGGACAATTTCGAGCACAAGTCTTCCGTCGGCATGAGCTCCGAGAAATGGCTTGAAAGGCTGGATGTCAGGGAGGTGGCCAAGGCTGTCCTCGCAGACGGCAGCCCTATCCTGCTGATCCGCCCGGGAAAAGAAGATTCCGACATCATACTGAGAAATACCGGAATATCTTCAATGAGGGATTACAAGCCGGCTGTCTTGCCATATGTCTGGAAGGGCTATGCCAAGAGCGAGATGGGAGATTTCCTGTCTGTCGAGGATGAATCCCACTTCGTATGGTATAAAGGCTGGATGATCATAGGTAGCGCCGCCTCATTGGAAGGCTATGCCGATGGGACGCTTCCGGGAGAGAACCTTAAGTCCGTCCTGGGCGCCAATGGCATCAGGGTGGTGGAGAAATCCAAGTTCTCTTCATTCTGGAAAGTCGGAGAGCTGGCAGACCTGCTTTTCCGTCCTGTGCTCGCCTCAGCTTTTAAGGATGCCGTGTCCGGCGTATCCATGGAGGCTCTCATGGTTGTCATGAACGGAGACAAGGCCACGATCAACATGGAAAGGATACCCGTGGTCAAGGCTGCTGACCATACAGTCATGTCCAGAGATACGGTCGTGACTGTACCGGAGGGGCCATTCAAGGTGATGAACAGCGGTACGGGAAGGATGAACCTTTTCAGCCAGACTTCCAACAATGCGCTGACTCTCAAGGAGGAAAACGGCAAGGGCATCTGGTCGGTTCCGTTCGGTTCCCGTATCTGCGGGGCTGCGGAGACAGTGGATTATTATGCTAACGGCAAG